>SXWA01000110.1 GCA_005791575.1 Planctomycetaceae bacterium | reverse complement strand
GACAGGGCGAACACAAGCGCGGCGGCAAAGCGTGTGAAGCGAAGAGCGTTCATCGGATGTTCTCCAGTGGCTAAAGGGTGAGTGCGAGCACGCACCCGCCACGACGAACCACCGGCGCCAGACGCAATCACCGCGCAGGCTCTCCCCCGGGAAATGCACCCCGAGGAAAATCCACAGCACCACCGGCAGACACGCGGAGGAAACTCGCTCCGCGAGAAAGGCCGGTCAGATTGCCGTCAGCAGCCGGTGTGCGGCGCGACGGGTGGGTGCTTGCAGGAGCGGTTCCAGAAAAGGACCAAATAATGCGGGGATGTACCCCCTCCCCCCCTGCTGTCAACAACCTGAAAAAAATCATCGAGGAATGCTCACAATTCCGGCGGGTCCGGGGGCAACAAGGAACTGGAACCGCCCCGGCCCCCACGGCACGGGAGTCTGTCCGCCGCCGACCGCCGAAGAGACCACTCGATGACGAAACATGCCTGGTGGATTGTCGTCATGGTGGTCCTCGGGGCGATCGCCGTCCTGCTCTCACCGGCCCGCGGCCGGAAGAGAGCGCGTGATGCACGCCGGCGACGGATCAAACCACCCCCTCCGCCCCCCAGCCCGCCGGGTCCACGACAGTCGTGAACGGGCCGTGGCCCGAGCCGCTTGGGCCCGGCTCGTTGTCCACCCGGCGGGCGACAGGTAGAGTCGATTGCCGTCGTGCGAGGGCAACCGACGCCATGGGAGCACAGACGACACGGGATCCACAGACGACACGGGATCCACAGACGACACGGGATCACGGACCACCCGGGAGCACGGTGCGGATGGATGTCGCGAGAGCGGCGCTCCTCGTCACGGTCCTGCAGTTGGCATGGGGCTCTGCATGGTGCAGCGCTGCCGACGAGTCGCTCTCGCTCGGCGACCCGGCGCCCCCCCTGCAGATCGCCCGGTGGCTCGGCCGCGGGAATCGCCTCTTCGGTGGCGATGCGACCGGACCGCTCGAGCACGGAGCGATCCATGCGGTCACGTTCGTCGACACCCGCAGCGATCCCTGCCGCGAAGCCCTTCCCCACCTCGCCGATCTCGCCGGCCGCTTCCGGCGCCGCGGCGTGGCGTTCGTGGCGGTCGTGACCGATCCACCCGAGCGTGAGGAGGAAGTGGTCGATTTCTTCCGGGAGCTCGACGGACCTGCGGGCTTCCTCCCCGGCCTCGACCGCTACGACGACACACCCCGCCGGCACCGCGACGAGGACCCCGAGGGGCGTTCGTGGCGGGCGTGGATGGCGCCCGCGGGGGAGGACGGGGTTCCCACCACGTTCGTCGTCGCGGCGGACGGCCGCCTCGCCTGGATCGGTCACCCCCTCGATGGCCTCGACGACGTCATCGACCGAATGGTCGCCGGCGGGTTCGATCCCGTCGCCGAGGCGGCCGCGGCCCGACGGGCGGAACGGCTCGACGAAGATGCGCGGACCGCGGTCGAACTGGGCCAGTGGGAGCGGGCCCTCGAGCTCGTCGACGAGATGGTCGCCGTACAACCTCGCCTGGCCGGCAGGGGGGCGGGCATGAAGGTCGAGATCACCCTGTTCCAGCAGCGCGATCTCGACGCCGGCGTGCAGGCCGCCGCGGCGCTCCTCGAAGGCCCTGCCGCCGACGACGCCCAACTGCTCAACGACATCGCCCAGCGGATCCTCGACCTCCCGGCCCCCCCGCCGCGGGCGATCGCGGTCGCGGACACCCTCGCCACGCGTGCCGACACCCTCCTCGAGCATGCCAACCCGTGGGCCCTCGACACACTCGCACAGGCCCGGTTCCTCGCGGGCGATCGGCAGGGGGCGGTCGCGCTCCAGGAGCGGGCCGTCGAGCTGATCGCGGCGGTCGACGACCGACGGGAGCAGAAGGCGATGCGGCGGCGACTGCGCCACTACCGGGAATCACTCGCCGAGGAACCCGCACCATGAAACCCCCGGCACCAGCGGGTGGGACGGTCGCCGCCGGCGCGGGGCTCCGCGCCACGATCGCGCGGGCGGGGAGAACGGCGCTGGTCGCGCTGGCCATGGTCCTGCCGGGAAACTCCCGCGCACAGTCTCCGGTGAACGCCGATCTCCTCGACGCCGAGTCGAGGAGCGTGGTGGCGGCGACACGCATGCTCGCCGCCACCGTCGGCCTCGGCAGCGCCACGGGCGACATGCTCGAAAACGGTGTCGCCAGCGGCGTGATCGTGTCGCCCGATGGTCTGATCCTGACCGTGGCCCATGCGATGGAGGATGTCGACGGGGAGTTCGCCGTGCTCCTCGCCGACGGCCGTGTGACCCGGGCCCGGCCCCTGGGGCGCGACCAGGCCACCGACGCCGGCATGCTGCAGATCACCGAGCCCGGGCCGTGGCCCCACGTCGAGCCGGGCGACTCGACGGCGCTGCGGATCGGCGACTGGTGCCTCGCCGCCGGCCACAGCGACGGCATCGTGCAGGGGCGCACCGCGCCGGTGCGCCTCGGACGCCTGCGCGGCGTGCTCCGCGACGGGTCGTTCCACCGCCTCTCGCTCCTCACCGACTGCACGCTCCAGCCGGGCGACTCCGGCGGGCCACTCGTCGATCTCGACGGTCGGCTCATCGGCATCGGCATGAGCATCAGCACCGATCTGCGTGACAATTATTCGGTGCCGATCGAGATCTACCGCCGGCAGTGGGACCAGCTCCGCGCCGGAGTCGTCAGCGGCGGCAGCACGGCCGAACCGGCGATGCAGAGCGACTTCCGCGACGAGAGCCTCACGCATCCCACGATCCGTGACCGGTTCGCCGCCATCGCCGCCCCGGCCACCCCCTCCGTCGCCACGATCCTCGACGGTGAGCGCCGGGTCGCCCTCGGGGTCGTCGTCCGTGCCGACGGACTGGTCCTCACCAAACGGAGCGAGCTGCCGGACGGGATCGACTGCCAAGTCGGTGAGCGCCGGTTCCCTGCGGCGATCGTCGCCGCCAACGAGGCCTTCGATCTCGCGCTCCTGAGAATCCCCGCCACCGGCCTGGTGCCGATCGGGTGGGCCGAGGCCGATCCACCGGTCGGCCGCTGGCTCGTCACCCCCGGCACGGGCGCCACCCCGCTGGCCATCGGCACCGTCAGTGTGGCGAGCCGACCGATTCCACCGCGCCCGCACTACGTCGGCGACGACGACACCACCCCGGCGCTCGGCGTGTCGCTCGACGAGGACCCGACCGTCACCGGCACGATCCTGCGGCGTGTCAGCCCATCGGGGCCCGCCCGGAAGGCCGGGTTGCGCCGCGGTGACCGGATCATCGCCCTCGACGGTCTGCCGACCCTCACCGCCGCGGCCCTCGCCACAACGCTCCGCGCCGCGCGGATCGGCGACACCGTCGCGATCACGTTCGTGCGGGAGGGAACATTCAAGGAGACGGAGGCGGTGCTCGTGTCGATGGCCGACGCCCAATCCGACAAGCCGCGGCGGCGCGACCTCGCCTTCAGCGGGCCGGTCAGCCGTCGGCGCGCCGATTTCCCGCTCGCCTTCACCCACGATTCGGTGATCCCCGCCGATGGCTGCGGCGGCGTGGTGCTCGGGCTCGACGGACGGGCGGTCGGCCTGACGATCGCCCGCTGCGACCGGACCACGAGCTACGCGATTCCGGTGTCCACGGTGCACGCAGCGTTGGCGGGCCTGCTGGAGGAGGGGGAAAGGTGACTACCGCCATGATCACGCGACGACGTTCCCGGCGGGGGTGGATGGCGGCGGCGCCGGTGAACCGAACGGGGCGTGGGCTATCCTGAAGGGATCGAATCATCCGGCCCGCCCCGAGCCCCCCGCTCCATGTTCCAGTTCGACTTCGGCGGCACGACGCGGTCACCCGGTCCGCCCCTCCCCTCGGCCATCGATGCCGACGCCGTCGCCCGCGTGGCGGTGGTCCACTGGGAGGAGCACTGCCTCGAGTGCGCGCAGCCGCAGTGCTACCGCTCCTGCCCCCTGTTCGTCCGCCGTGCCGACACCAACTGCGCGCGCTTCGACGCCGGGATCGGCATCCACGGTGGATACCGCGGCCTCTTCGACCATGCCGCCGAGATCCGCTTCCGCAAGTGGGGGAAGTTGCAGACCACCCTCGGCGGCGGCGCCCTCCGCGTGGCCTCGTGCCGCCGCCTCCAATCCCTCGATCGCCACCTCGGGCGCTGCTCGACCCACGCCGATGTCGCCCCCCGCGCCGTCCGTGACGTGCGCCTCCTCAAGCCGCAGACCTGGTTCAACAAAGCGCGCACGCTGCTGCTCGACCAGACCGCGCGATCGGGATCCGTGTTCCGCCCCGACGAGTTGCTGATCGAGGCCTGGAGCCTGGCGCCCGGTCCGTTCCGCCTCTGCGTCGAACTCCAGACCGACACCGCGGTGCTGCACCGCGAGTCGTTTCCGTTCGGGCCGGGCCACAACCTCCACCGGAGCAGCGCCGTCGTCGACCGGCTCCCGCCCGCCGGGTGCCCTGCGCGGCTGCTCGTCTACCCGGAGAACGATCACGAGGCCCACCTGGCATTCACCTGGCTCGATCTCGTCGCCTGGCGGCCGACCGCGCTGCAACCGCCGGTGCAGGCCCGGGCGGCGGTGCCGGCCCCCACGGTGAAGTGCGTCGTCTGGGATCTCGACCAGACGCTCTGGCAGGGTACCGTCGGCGAGGATGGTCCGGCGGGGGTGATTCTCCGCGACGAATGCGTGGCGCTGATCCACGCCCTCGACGACCGCGGCATCCTCCAGAGCGTGGCCAGCAAGAACGACCACGACCTCGCCTGGGGGCTCCTCGAGCGGCAGGGGCTGGCGGACTATTTCCTCCACCCGCAGATCGGTTGGTCCGCCAAGAGCGCCGCCGTCGGCCGGATCGCCGCGCAGCTCAACATCGGCATCGACACCATCGCGGTGATCGACGACGCCCCGTTCGAGCGGGCCGAGATCAGCGCCGCACATCCCGCGGTGCGGACCTACGATCCGGGCACCGTGGCCGGGCTCCTCACCCGCCCGGAGTTCACCGTCCCGATCACGGCGGAGGCCCGTGGACGCCGCGCCCTCTATCGTGCCGAGGCGCGGCGGCAGTCGGCCCTGACCGGGGCGGCGGGGGATCCGCGGGAGTTTCTCCGTGGCTGCCGGCTCCTGCTCACGGTGTCGCAGCGCTTCACCGCCGACGAGCTTGCGCGCTGCGCAGAACTGCTCCAACGGACGAATCAGCTCAACCTCTCCGGTCGCCGCCTCGCGCGCGCCGAAGTGGAGCGACTCGTCGCCGATCCGTCCGTCGAGTGCCTGCACCTGCGCTGCGCCGACCGGTTCGGCGACTACGGTCTCGTCGGGTTCGTCGCGCTGGCGGCTGGCGGCGACACGCTGACGATCACCGATCTCGTGCTCTCCTGCCGCGTCGCCGCCAAGAAGGTGGAGAATGCCCTCGCCCGCCACCTCCAGCACCACGCCGCCTCGCGGGGCGCGCGCACGATCGTCGCCGCCTACGTGCCATCGGCGCGCAACGGCGTGCTGCTGTCGGCGCTCGGCGCCGCCGGTTTCACCGCCGGGGGCGGCACCCCCGCGCTCGCCGTCTCCACACCCGTGCCCGATGCCGACATCGTCGCGAGCGCGACGGCCGACTGACGGGACGATCTCATCCCGGCAGCACGCCGCCGAGCCGGCGGAGACCGTCGACCTCCGACACCCAGCGTCGATCGACGGCGCCGTCGAGACAGGCCCGCTGGAAGAGCCAGGGCTCCCCCGGATCGATCTGGTCGCGGAGGAGGAGGCGCGGCGTGACGCCCGGGAGGTTGAGGCCGCGGACGCAGGCGTAGGTGCGCACGCCACGTTCCTCGAGCCGGGCGACCGCCAGCGGCCGGATGGTGCGCGGCCGGCCGAAGGCGAAGGCGAAATCGGCGCACGGCGCGCCGGTGAGCGATTCCACGCCGTCGAGGGCCCGGTCGATCTCGCCGCGGATCACGTCCGGATCGGCGACTCCGCCGAGGTCGAGGTGCGCGTCGTTGTGGCCGCCGATGACATGCCCCATCGCCACCATCTCCCGGACCTGCGCACGGGCGAGGCCGCGGCGCGTGCCGCCCGACCAGATGGCGAACGCCTCGCGACCCGCCTGGCGGTGGTGGGCGGTCCACTCCTCGAGGGTCCGGTCGATGAACGACGGAATGACGAAAAACAGCCCGCGGATCCCCCGCGCGGCGAGCCGTTCGGCGGCGGCGTGGTTGCTCGCGAATCCGTCGTCGAAGGTGAACAGCAGCGCGTCGCGGCCGCGTGCGGTGAACCGGCCGGCGAGGAGGTCGGCCACCGCCTCCGGACCGACGACATCGAACCGGTCCTCGGCGTGGTCGAGCAACCTCTCGAGGCGGGGCAGCAGCGTGGCGGGGGTGTCGTGGAGCACCGCCATCCGCAGACCGTGCCGACCGTGGTGGATGTCGCGCCGCCCGCGCGCCGCCTCGCCGCGGAACGTCAGCCAGGCGGCACCGCACCATTTGCGGAGGTGGTGGAACATGGTGGTGGGCGGCGGGGCGCTGCCGCGGCGCGGGGCGGGGCGGGTCGATGCCAGGGTAGGTGACGATCGGTCGGCCGGAAAGCCTCGCCGGTATGCCGGGGCGGATCCCTCCGGAGAGACCGCTCTTGATCCGCTGCATCGCGGGGGCTCTGTCCTGGGCGGTGGTGCCTCGCCGACAACCTTCCCGCTGGCGGTGGGCCGACTGAGCGGACGCCCGCCGCGGATCGTGGTCACCGAGTGAGGTTGCCCCGCTCAGCCGCGGAACAACTCGTTGCGGGCCCGCTGCGAAATGGCGACGACGGCGGGGTGCTTGAGCCGCTTCTCCACCGAGACCGCGTAGAACCGCTCGCGCAGCGATTCCTCGCGACCCACCACCGCCACGCCGTACATCCGCGTGACATCCTGCTCGACGGCACTGGGGGCGGCGAAGATGCCGTTGCCGTTCGCGCCGAACGCCTTGAGCAGCGCACTGTCGGCGATCTCGCCGCGGATCCGCGGCCTGATCCCCTGTTCGTCGAACCACTGCTCGAGGTTGCGGCGCAGCGTCGTGCCCGCCACCGGCACGAGGAGCGGGGCACCGTTGAGCGAGGCGGGGAAGCCGCGGCGATACTGCCGCGCCAACTGCTCAGTCGCAAGGAAGCTCACACCGCAGTCGCCGAGGAGATGGCTGAAGGTCTTGAGCCCCAGCCGCGGACTGGCCGGATAGTCGGTGACCACCAGGTCGAGTTCGTGGAGGGCGAGCTGGGCGAGGAGGCGGTCGGGTTCGCCGTCGATGCAGGTCATGCGCATGTCCGTGCCCAGATGAAGCGCCGGCTCGAGGAGCCGGTGGACGAGCACCTTGGGGAGCGAATCGGCGACGCCGACGGCAAAGCGGACGGCGCGGCCGGTGGGCCGCGCGGCGAGCGCATCCTGGAGCTCGCGGCCGAGGGCGAAGATCTCCTCGGCGTAGCGGTAGACGGTTGTGCCGGTTTCTGTCAGGGCGAGGGCCCGACCCGACCGCTCGAAGAGCTTCGCCTGCAACGAGCGCTCGAGTGCCCGGATCTGCCCACTGACGGTTGGTTGCGTGAGGTGCAGCTTCCGGCAGGCGCGCGTGATGCTGCCCTCGCGGGCTGTCATCCAGAAATAGAGGAGATGGTGGTAGTTGAGCCATTCCATTCGACGATTCCCCCTGCCAACCGCTCGGGGTCCCCTGCCTACCGATCGGGCCCCCCGGACCGCCGGCAACCGATCGGGGCCCCACGAAAGCACCCCTCGGCATGGGGGAATGTGGTGTGCCTGCCTCCGCGCACGCCGTCTCGGGCGACGAAAGTCAGCCGAAACGCAGCACGAACGGTTTTTCCTATACCTGATGCTGAAACATTCTATTTGTCCAATGGTAGTGTCGAGCCTACCAATGACGATGAAGAAGTGATCGGCGGCCCGGATGGTGGAGAAGACGATGGAATGGGAACTGCGGCACAGCGGTCTGGCAGAGGCGGCGGAACTGCGCGATCTCCTCGACGTGCGGCTGCGCATGGCGCTCGGCCGCTTCCGGGGACGGGTCACGCGGTTGGTGGTCCTCCTCCAGGGGGGCCACGAACCCCGGGGCGGAATCGACAAATCGTGCCGCATCCGCGCCCAGATTCGCGGCGTCGGGGATGTCCGCGGGATGGTCGTCGACTCCGACTGGCGGATGGCGATCGAACGGGCCGCCCAGGCGATCGCCCAGTCGGTGGCCCACGAGATCGACCGGGCACGCCGGCAACCGCGGCCCGCCGCCCTGGGCAACGAGCGTCCACCCTGCGACCACGGTGAGCGCTCCTGGTTGTCCGAAGCCTAGACCACGGGCTGCCCATGGCAGATCACCACGGCGGAGGTCCGTCGCACGTCTCCAGTTGGCAACGGCTGGCGGTGCTGCTGCGCCTCGAGCGATCCGATTTCCTCGCGCTGATCTCCTTCGCGGTGGCGGTCGGCATCCTTTCGATCGTCACGCCGGTCGCGATCGAGCAGTTGGTGAGCACGGTGAGCTTCGGATTCCAGCTCTGGCCGGTGGCCGTGCTCTCCTGGGTGATGCTCGCCTTCCTGCTCCTCTCGGCGGCTCTCCGCGCGATGCAATTGTTCGTGGCGGAATGCCTGCAGCGACGGATCTTCGTCCGCACGGCCGATGCCTTCGCCGATCATTTCTCGCGCGGCGAGATCGCCGCCTTTGACGGCCGCAACCCCACCGACATCGTCAACCGGTTCTTCGAAATCTCCACGGTGCAGAAGGCGGTCGCGACGCTGCTGGTGGACGGCGTCGGGATCGTCATGATCACGATCGTGGGCCTGCTTGTCCTCGCCTTCTACCACCCCTATCTGCTCACCTTCGCGGTCGTCACCGCAGTGCTGGTGGTGTTTCTCGCCTCCGCGCTCGGCCGCGGTGGCGTGCGCACCAGCATCGCCGAGAGCTACGCCAAGTTCGACGTCGCGGCGTGGCTCGAGGAGTTGGCAAAGTGCCCGCACACGTTCCGCTTCGGCCGCGGCGGTGAATTGGCCCGTGCCCGGGCCGACGCCCTCGCCGACGCCTACGTGCAGGCGCGCCGGCGGCACTTCAGCGTGGTCTGGCGCCAGAACCTGTTCGCCTTCCTCCTCGAGGCGGTCGGCAGCACCGTGCTCCTCGGGCTCGGCGGCTGGCTGGTGATCAACCGCCAACTCACGCTCGGCCAGCTCGTCGCCGGTGAGCTGATGGTGACCCTCGTCCTCTCGGCGATCTCCAAGCTCGGCAAGCACATCGAGACCTTCTACGACCTCCAGGCCTCACTCGACAAATTGGGGGTGATCGACCAGTTGCCCCTGGAGCGGGAGGGGGGCGAGACCCTGCCCCCGGTCGATCGTCCGATGGCGGTGGTCGCGGAGGTGGTCAACCGGGCGGGAAAGACGCTCCGCCTCGTGGTTCCGTCGGGGCGCCGGATCGCGGTGATCGGCCCTTCCGGAAGCGGCAAGACCTCGCTTCTCGAGACGCTCGCCCTGCTGCGTGTGCCGGAGCAGGGGCTCCTCGAGTTCGACGGTCTCGACGCCCGGTCGCTCGACCGGGCCGTGACGCGGCTGGAGGTGGCCTACGTCGGCCAGTCGGAAACCTTCGCCGACACAGTCGCCGAGAACATCCGCGTCGGGCGGAGCGAACTCTCCGCCGCCGACGTCCGCCGGGCCCTGGAGATGGTGGGCCTCGCTGAGGATGTTGCCCGCCTGCCCGAAGGCATCGCCACGCCACTGGCCTCCGACGGGCGCCCCCTCTCGGCCAACGCGATCTCGCGGTTGTCGATCGCCCGCGCCCTCGCCGGGCGCCCGCGCCTCCTCCTCATCAACGGCATGCTCGACGCCCTCGACACCGCCGACTGCCCACAACTGATCGAGTCGTTGTTCGACCGCTCGGCTCCCTGGACCCTGGTGATCGTCACCGCCCGCGAAGACATCCGCAAGCGCTGCGATGAGGCGGTGGAATGGGTCTGACACACGGCACACGGCGCGCGGCGAGGGGTGAGGGCTCGGCCTTGGCAAGGGCCGCAACGCCACGGGGGATCCGCATCCTCGCCCGCCTCCTCCTCCTGGTCTTCCTCGCCACCCCGTTCCTCCTCGCCCTCGTCCCCTGGCAACAGACCGTCATGTGCCGCGGCACCGTGATCGCCTACGCCCCCGTGGAACGGATGCAGGTGCTCACGGCCCGGGTTTCCGGCCAGATCCGCACCTGGCACGTGGTCGAGGGAACCAGGGTGAAGATGAACGATCCGGTGGTCGATATCGAAGACAACGATCCGGAGTTGGAAGGGCGCCTCGACGCGCAGAGGAGGTTCCTCCAGGATCGCCTCGCGGCGTCCCGCGAGGAGGTCGCGGAGAATGCCGCCGCGGTTTCCGCCCAGGAATCCGCCTGGGCAGCCGCCGTCAAGGCGGCGGAGGCGAACCGCGAGGCGGCGCGGAAGTCGATCGAGGTCGCCCAGCAGACGGTGGCCAACGCCCAGTTCTCCCGGCAGTTCGAACGCGATCGCTTCGAGATGTTCGATGACCTGTTCAACAATCCCCAATTCGGTGGCCTCGAGAGCCGACTCTCGCGCGACGAGGCGCGGATGCGGTCGGACCGGGCAACGACCGACACCGACAAGGCACGCGCCGAACTGCAGCGTGCCGAGGCCGCGTTGCTCACCCAGGAGGCCCTGCTCCTCCAGGCCGATGCGACCGGGCTCTCCGCGATCGCGGTCGCCCGCGGCAATCTCCGCAAGGGGGAGCAAAACCTGTTCACGATCGAGCGCGATCTGCAGGACATCGACACCCGGATCGAACGGTTCAAGGCGCGCAAGGTGGTCGCCCCATGTGACGGGATCGTCTACCGGGTCGCCGCCAACATCGGCCAGGGTGGCCAGTACGTGAAGGAAGGGGACGAGCTGTGCACCATCGTTCCCGACACCACCGACCGGGTCGCCGAGCTGCTCCTCGACGGCATCGACGCGCCGATCGTGCTCGCCTACGCCGACCGGACCGGTCAGATGCCGCATGTGCGGCTGCAGTTCGAGGGCTGGCCGGCGGTGCAATTCTCGGGCTGGCCGGAGCTGGCGATCGGAACCTTCGGGGGCCGGGTCCGTCAGGTCGATGCGGCCGGAGCGGGTGGCGGACGCTTCCGTGCACTCGTCGAACCGGAGCAGCGACTCGTCGGCGACGCCTGGCCGGCCCCCGAGTTCCTCCGTCAGGGCAACCAGGCGGTCGGCTGGGTGTTCCTCAATCGTGTCAGTCTCGGGTACGAGATTTGGCGGCGGCTCAACGGCTTCCCGCCTGTGCTCGCCCCCGGCGGGAAGGATCCCGCTGCGCCGAAAGACAAGGACGACAAGGCGAAAGCCCCGAAGATCAAGGTCGGCTGACGAGGCCGGTCAGCCCGGGTGTCCGGCGGGGAGACGATGCGATGGCGGGCTGGCATCGGTACGGAGACGCTCCTCGGCCGGTGTTTTGGCGCTGCGCCGCGCTCGTCGTGGCGACGGCGATGCTCGCCTCGGCCGCCGCTGTCGGTCGGCTCGACGCCGCCGAGCCGGCCCGTTTCGCTCCCGCCGATCGCGTCGCGCCGCTGCCACGCGACGTCAGCAACGAACTCGGACTGTCGTCGGTGGTGACGGCATCGTTCCTCCGCCTCGTCGACGAACCGGCAACCGATGCGGCGGCGAAGGATGAGCGGACCCCGGAGCCCACCGCCGCGGCTGGGAACGATGGCCAACCGGCCACCACCGCACCGCTCCCCGGGCCCGGCAGCAGCGCCGACACCGACGACGACGACTCCGCGATCGAACGGGCCGCCACCTCCGGCGCCCTCCCGCCCGGCAATCCCAAGGATCCCGACACCCTGCTGCCGCCGCCGGCGAAGCCCTCGGAGTATTACGGCGGAGCGGTCGACGAACGTGACGAGCCGCTCCTCCTCGCCGAGGTGCTGCGCAGCGTGCAGTTGCACTACCCGCTCCTCCAGGCGATCGAGCGCGAGCGTGGCATCGCCTCCGGCCGCCTGACCACGGCCATGGGCGCCTTCGACACCAACGTCGGCATGTCGGGCAATGCCCTGGCACCCGGCACCTACGAGAACTACCGCTCCGACTTCGGTCTCACGCAACTCTTCCCCACCGCCGGCATCAGTGCCTTCGGTGGTTTCCGCGCCGGCTACGGCGATTTCCCCACCTACAACCTCGCCCAGAAAACGGCCACCGGCGGCGAATGGCGCGGTGGCGTGACGATGCCGCTGGCCCGCAACCGCGACATCGACCGCCCCCGGGCCACGCGCGACCAGGCCCGGCTCGACATCTCGCTCGCCGAACCGGTGATCGAGCGCAGCCGGCTCGACTACATGCGCGGCGCCGCGCGCAACTATTGGAGTTGGCTCGGCAACGGCGAACGCCTCGATGCCACGGAGGAGCTCGTCGAACTGGCCGTCGAGCGCGACACGGCCCTCGAGACCCGTGTCCAGCGCGGAGCGGCGGCCAACATCGAGCGGATCGACAACCAGCAGAACATCGCCCTCCGGAATGGCCTGGTCGTCAAGGCCGACCGGTCACTCCAGCAATCGACGATCGACCTCTCGCTGTTTCTCCGCGACGACGGAGGCCGGCCGCTCCTCGCGAGCCGGCGGCGGATCCGCGCGATGGCGAAGCCGGTCGCACCCGACCGCACCACGTTCGATGCCGCGCTCTCCCGGGCGCTCGCCGAGCGGCCCGAGTTCGCCCGTCTGGCGCTCCAGCGCGAGAAGCTCGTGGTCGAGCGCCGCTTCGCCGCCAACCAGGTGCAGCCGGTGATCGACGGGCAGCTCGTCGGCAACCAGGATGCCGCGTTCGGCAAGAGCCCGCTGTCGGGCCCGGACGGCCTCGATCGCCAGGTGCTCCAAGCGTCGCTCGTCTTCCAGCTGCCGGCCCAGCGGCGCGACGCGCGCGGCCGGCTGCAGACGATCGACTCCCAGCTCATCCAACTCGACCGCCAGCTGCAATACGCCGAGGACAACGTCAGGGCCGAGGTGCAGGACGCCTTCTCGCTCCTCGAGCGGGCCTACGAGTTCCACAAGCAGGCGGTGCGGCAGGCCGAGCTGGCGACCCTCGTCGCCCGTGCGGAACGGGAGCAGCTGCGGCTCGGCCGCAGCGACATCCTCCGCGTGACCCTCCGCGAGCAGACGAAATTCGACGCGCAGATCCTCGAGATCCTCGCCCGGCAAGAATACTGGCGGGCGGAGAGCGATCTCCGCGCGGCCGACACGTCGCTCGGCCGCGACGGCATGCCAATCATGCTGCCGGTGACGCTCCCCTCGACCGACATCCCCCTTGCCCCACAGGCTGTGCCGGCCCGGCCGCCGGAGGCTGTACAAGCCCGGCCGCCGGAGGCGGTGCCACTCCCCCCACCGGCACGCTAGCAGCCCGTGGCCAAAGTCCATCCTTGGCCTTTGGCCACCCGAAACGCTGCGCTTTTCACGGGAGCTGCGCTCCCGGCACCTCATCCGTGAGGCGCAGCAGGCTGTTTGTCCACAGCCTGCCAGCAGCCCGAGGGCCATGCCCCCGCTCAACGACTACGTCTGTTTCCCTTGCCGTGGGGGTGTGCTACATTGCGGCCGGCGCTGGTGAACGCGCCACAGTTCGGTCCGGGGGATCGGCACAAGTCCAGTGCTGGCGAGGGCTTGAAGCATGCGGGCAGAAAGCTACCCGGGATGTTAACAGGCGCCAAGTGGATGATACACGGACCGTAGAAATACAAGTT
>SXWA01000109.1 GCA_005791575.1 Planctomycetaceae bacterium | reverse complement strand
TCGACGTCGATCGAGAACGTCGACAGCGGCGCGGCGGACGGGTCGAGGAACGGGTTCTCGATGAACCGGGCGTAGCGTTCGCCGCCGGCAGCACGACCGCGGACCTCGAGCCGGCGGAGCCGTTCGGCTTCCACGGCCGCGATGCCTCCATCCGGGGCTGTCAACAAGGCCTTTTCGTCGGACACATATCCCCGACGCTGTTCCAGACCCGGCAGTGGGCCTGCCGGCGGGGCGACCGCGGTGCCGGCATGCGCGAAGGGGTCGAAATCGACTTCCTTCCGGGCCGGGCTGTCGTCGTGGAGCGTCTGGCGGCGGAAGGCGGGATCTTTGCCCTCCGCGCCCACATTGGGAACCGTGCCCCGTTCGGCCAGCATGACGCCACCGATCGCGCCGCCCTTCGAGGACGCCGGATCAGCTGCGAAGCGCGACAGCGGCTGATCGGCGCTGGGTCGGGCGTCGAGCGTGATCGCCTTGCCGGCCACCGCCGCCGGTGCGGCGCCAGTAGGCACAGCCGCCGGTGCGGCGCCAGTAGGCACAGCCGCCGGTGCGGCGTCTACGAGCACCGCCCCCGGTGCGGCAGCGGTCGCCGGCGCGACGCTGATCGCCTCGCGAGCGAGCCTTCGGCCAGCCTCGGCGCCCGGCGGAGTGCGGTGCGCCACCTGCCGCACACCAACGGCCGGCCGGCTGACGATCACCACAAGCGCTGCACTCGCCGCGATGGCGCCCAGCGCCACCATCCAAGGCCAAGCTCGCGGTATCGACCGGGCGACGGGGGCGGGCTGCGGACCCGCGCCCAGGGCCGCCACCACCGCTGCCCGAACCGCCGTCGATCCGCCGGGCGCCGGTTCGGCCGTGCGCAGTGCCGCGGCGAGGATGCGCAGTTCCTCCACCTGGCGGCGCTCGGCGACCGCCGCCGGCTCCGCGAGCCGCGTTGCGACACGGTCGCGCTCCGCCCCGGAAAGTTGCCCCAGCGCGAGCGCCGTCAGCAGGCTGGCCTCCAGCTCAGCGGGATCGGCGACTGGCTCGGGCTGTGGCGCGGCGCGATCGGGCTTGGGGTCGTCGGCAGTCATCGGTGCACCTCGCTGGGTCGGGTTCGGCTGGGCGGCCGGGCGGCTGGCGGAAGGAAAAGGGGGTGGTCAGGAGTGGGCGGAGGTCGATGGCACGGCGGCATCGGGGAGCAGATCGCGCACCAGCGGATGGGCGCGGAGCGCTGACAGGCCGCGGTGGGCGAGCACGCGGACATGGCCCTCGGTCTTGCCGGTGACGGCGGCGATCTCCCTGTAGGAGAGGCCGGCCGACCAGAGATCGAGCGTCTCGGCCTGGAGCCGGGGCAATGCCGCCATCAGCCCGCGGAGCACACCGGCGAGATCGGCCGCCTCGACGTGCGCGGCAGGATCGGACTCGCGCGTGGTGGGTTCGTGTGTCGTGTGCATCGCCGATGACTCCGGACGAAGGTCGTCGAAACCACATTCGCGCCTCGCCTGACGGACCAGATCGATCGCCCGGTTGCGGCAAACGCAAAACAGCCAGGCCACCGCCCGGTCGCCGAGTGCCCCGGGGGACTCGTCGCAGAGCTTCACGAAGGCATGCTGGACCGCGTCGCGGGCCCGGTCGGGATCGCCGACGAGCCGCGTGGCATAGCGCACAAGCGCCTGCTCGTGGGCAGCGAGCATCCCCAGCACCCACCGTTGCCTGTCAGCGGGCGGATCCATTGCTCGTCTCCCTCTGCTCCGGTCGCTCTGCGCCGGGCCCTCTGATCTGGGCCCTCTGATCCGGCCGGCCGTCTGCCACGGCCGGGGTGCACGCCCCACCCACAACGGATGCCCGGCAGGGGCACACCAGCCCCTCCAGGCATGATCACGACGGCGCGGCCGATCTGTTACAAACGATTCTCCCGGATTCCACCGGGGACCAACCGGGTACGATGCCGAAACCCGCCGCTGGTGCCGCTGCTCTCCACGTTCCCGGGGTGGCGGGCGACACGCCGCCGAGAGCCGATGACCGACCCCCTGTTCGCCAGCTGTCCCGACCGTCACGGCACCGGTTCCGAGAAATGGGACCGCTGGCCCGGCCGCGACGTGCTCCCGGTGTGGGTGGCCGACATGGACTTCCGCACCGATCCGGCGGTGCTCGCCGCGCTCCATGCCCGGGTCGATCATGGCGTCTTCGGCTACACCGCCGACCCGCCGGGGTTCGCCCCGAGCCTCGCCGAACACCTCCTCCGCCGCCATCGATTCGCGATCGACCCTGGCCACGTCCTCGGGATCACCGGGGTGGTCTCCGGCCTGGCGGTGACCGCCCGGCTCCTCGCGGCCCCCGACGACGAGATCATCTCTTTCACCCCGGTCTATCCCCCGTTCCTCAACCTCCCCGGGGCTGCCGGTCGGCGGCTCACCCGCGTGCCCCTGGTGGCCGCGGGCGACGGCTGGGTGATCGATCACGACGCCCTCGCGGCAGCGGTCACGCCCCGATCGAGAATGCTGTGGTTGTGCCATCCCCACAATCCCACCGGCACGGTGTTTTCCGCCGTGGATCTCCTCCGGATCGCCGATCTCGCCGAGCGGCACGGCATCACCGTGGTGAGTGACGAGATCTGGTCCGATCTCCTCCTTGACGACGATCACGGCGGCCCCTGTCACGTGCCGTTCGCGAGTCTCGACCATCCGGCGGCGCGCCGCGCGATCACGCTCGTGGCACCGTCGAAGACTTGGAACATCGCCGGCCTCTGCTGTGCCGCGGCGATCGTCCCCGACGCCGGGCAGCGCCGCCGCTGGCGGGCCGCCGGCGGTGGCCTGCTGCCGATGGTCAATTCTCTCGGCTATGCCGCCGCCGAGGCGGCTTGGCTCGAGGGGGACCCCTGGCGACGGCGGCTTGTCGCCCTCCTCCGCGAGCACCGCCGGCTCGTGGTCGAGACAGTCGCCGGCATTCCCGGGCTCGCCTCCATCCCCCCCCAGGCCACCTATCTGGCCTGGATCGACTGCCGAGCGACCGGCTTCGCCGACCCCCAGGCGGCCTGTGAGGCAGCGGGGCTGGGCCCGTCCGACGGCCGGGATTTCGGCGCCCCGGGATTCATCCGGCTCAACATGGCCTGCCCGACCGACCGGCTGGAGGAAGCCCTCCGGCGGCTGCGGCGGGCCTTTGCCGGCGACCGGCACTCACCCTCGGCTTGAGCCCCGTCAAGCGGGCACCGACAATCGGTGTCGTCCGGACCGCGACCGCAACCCGCCGGCGGCTGGGGCGTTTGGGTCTGTTGGTTCCGTCTCCCTCCCGAGGATCATTCCATGAAGCTCGTCGCCTGGCTGCCCCGTTTGTCGCTGCTTGTGGCCCTCGCCACCGCCGGCCTGCCCGCCGTGGCACAAGACAAGAAGGCCCCTGACCCGGAGAAGACCTTCAAGCGGAAGGACACCGACAGCGACGGCTTCCTCTCGATCGACGAGTTCAAGGCGAAGCTCAAGGACAAGCAACTCGAGAACGCCGACAAGCGCTTCGGCCGTCTCGATACCAACAGCGACAAGAAGCTGTCGCTCGAGGAGTTCAAGGCGGGCATCAAGCCGAAGTCGTGATCCGATCAGTCGTGATCCGATCAACGGTGCCGGTCGCCCGCGACGTGCGTCCGGGCGACCGGCATCCCGATCCCACCAGCGGAAAGCCTTTCATGCAGCTCGATCCCGCCACATGCCGCGAACGTGTCCTGCGGCGAAGCGCCGTTCTCGCCGGATGGCGAAGTGCCATTGCCTGCGTCATCGCCACGGCACTGCTCACGGCGCTCTCCCCCCTGGATCGCGCCGGCGCTGCGGAACGGCGGCCGCAGCCGCGCCAGGCAGCTGCCCAGGCCCGGCTCCCGAAGGCGGTCACCGATGCCCCGAGCGGCACGCCGATCGCCGTCGCCCCGATCGATCGGCAGCGGCGCGACGCCGTGGCCGAAGCGGCGGCACGGATCGACCGGCTGGTGGAGGGGGGTTGGAAGGAGCGGGGCCTGGAGGGGAGCCAGCCGCTCGACGACGCGCGCTATGTCCGCCGCCTGTTCCTCGAACTCGGCGGCCGGATCCCCACCCACGACGAGACGGTGGCCTTCCTTGCCGACGACGATCCGGCCAAGCGGGTCGAGCTGATTGACCGGCTGCTCGAGAGCCCCGACTACGTCAGCCACTTCTACAACTACTGGGCTGACATCCTCCGGCTCACCGAGCGGCCCCAGCGGAACCTGTTCTGCGAACCCTATCTCGACTGGGTGAAGCACTCGATCGCCGCCAACCGCCCCTACGACCAGTGGGTGCGCGAGATGCTCACCGCCGACGGCAAGACCTGGGAGAACCCCGCGGTCGGCTACCAACTCCGCGACCAGGGCATGCCGCTTCCCTACGTCGACAACACCGTGCGCGTGTTCCTCGGCACGCAGATCGGCTGCGCACAGTGCCACGATCATCCCTTCGACTCGTGGACACAGCACCAGTTCTACGAGCTCGCGGCCTTCACCGCCGGCACCCGGGCCGGCGCCGGGGGCAAGCTGCCCAAGGAGCAGCGCCGCGCGGCACAGGCCGACCCGCTGGTGCGGACCGTGCGCGGCCTGATGGTGCAGGCACGCCGCTCGGCCCGCGACGGCAAGGTCGACAACCAGTTCCTCCAGTTCCTCCAGGCCAACGGCACCGTCGTCAGCCACCACACCGTCCCGCTCACACTTCCCCACGACTACAAATACGACGACGCCGCCCCGCTCGATGTCGTCGCGCCGAAGGTGCTCTGGGGGGAGGTGCCGAGCGCCGCCGCGGGGGCCGATGGCCGGGAGCAGTTCGCCGCCTGGCTCACGGCCCGCGACAACCGCCAATTCGCCCGCACGGTCGCCAACCGGCTGTGGAAGAAGGTGATGGGGGTCGGTCTGGTGACTCCGGTCGACGACTTCCGCGAGTCGAACCCCCCCTCGCATCCCGAACTACTCGAGCACCTCACCGACCTCGTGCTCGAGCTCGACTTCGACCTGCGCGAGTATCTGCGGGTGCTCGTCTCCACCGCCACCTACGCGCGGCGGGCGGTGGTCCACGACCCAGCCTCCGGCACGCCGTTCGCGTTCACCGGTCCGGCACTCAAGCGGATGACGGCCGAGCAGCTCTGGGACTCGATCCTGACCCTCGTCGCCCAGGACCCGTGGGACTACCAGCGGCCCGCGGCGGAGGCCTTCGCCGTCGCGGCCGATCTCGATCTGACCGTTGGGAAGGTATCGCTCGACGACGCCCAGCAGGCCTACCGCCGGTTCATCGCCGCCTTCGGTCCCCGCCAGACGCGGGTCCAACTCGTGCGGGAATACGGCTACCACGGGCAGGTGCTGGCCCGGGCGAGCGAACTGCCCACACCGCTGCCGCTGGGGCACTTCCTCCGCCAGTTCGGCCAGAGCGACCGGGAGAGCATCGAAGGGGGGCGGACGGTGGCCACGATCCCGCAGATCCTCGCGATGTTCAACGGACCGATCACCCACGCCATGCTCGAACGCGGCAGCGTGATCCACTCCGAGGTGACGGCCGGCGACCCGAAGCGCGCAGTCGACGTGATCTTCCTCGCCGTCCTCGCCCACCCCCCCGGCGCCGAAGACAGGCAGTTGGCCATCCGGGAGATCACCTCGGCGGAGACGCCGGCGACCGGCGTCGGCAACGTCATCTGGGCGCTGCTCAACACCCGCGAATTCCTCTTCATCCAGTGAACCGGCAGCCGCGCCCCACTCGAGGACCTCCGACCATGGACCTCTCCGGCATGTTCGACGACCGGTTCGCGCGGCGGCAGGCACTGGCGCACGCCGCCCGTGTCGGCCTCGGGGTGGGATTCCTCGAACTGCTCCGCGCGGTCCCGGCACGGGCCGCCGGAGCGCCCGCAGTCGGCAACGTCATCTGCCTGTTCATGAAGGGGGCGATGAGCCACATCGACACCTTCGACCCGAAGCCGGGCCGCGACGAGCAGGGGGAAACGGCGGTCATCCAGACGAACGTTCCCGGAGTGTCGTTCGGTGCCGGCATGAGCCGGCTGGCGGCGCTGGCGGACCGACTGGCCGTGGTCCGCAGCCTGTCGACCGAGACCGGCGCCCATGAGCAGGGCGTCTACACGATGCGCACCGCCTATGCGCCGCTGGGCAGCATCCAGCATCCGGCGCTCGGGTCGTGGGCCCTGCATGCCGCCGGCAAGAAGAGCCGCGAACTGCCCGGCTACGTGCTGGTGGGCAACGGCAACGAGCATCCGGGAGCGGGGTTCCTCGATCCGAAGCTCTCACCTGTGCCGGTCGCCGACCCGAAACTCGGCCTCGAGAACACGCGCCGCCCCGCCTACCTCTCGCAGTCCAACTTCGAGCGCCGGCTGGCGCTTGCCGACCGCATCGACCGCGACTTCCGCCGCACCTACGCTGGGCCGCAGGTCGAGGCCTACAACCAGATGGTCCGTGAGGCGGTGCGCCTCCTCGGCAGCGACGACCTGGCGGCTTTCGATCTGTCGCGCGAGCCGGAGGCGGTGCGCGGGCGCTATGGCGACTCGCCGTTCGCCCAGGGGTGCCTGCTCGCCCGCCGTCTGGTCGAGGCGGGGGTGCGCTTCGTGGAGGTGGAGTTCGGCGGCTGGGACATGCACCGCGACCTGTTCGATGAGTTGCCCGCCAAGGCCGCAGAACTCGATGCCGCGATGGCGACGCTCCTCGGGGATCTCGACGAGCGCGGGCTGCTCGCCTCGACGCTCGTGGTGCTCGTCTCGGAGTTCGGCCGCACGCCACGGATCAACGAGAACGCCGGGCGCGACCATCATCCGGGGGTGTTCTCCGCCGTGCTCGCCGGCAAGGGGATCCGCGGGGGGGTCGTCCACGGTGCGAGCGACGAGCGCGGCCACTCGCCGGCGGCCGACGGGGTGAGCGTGGCCGACTTCAACACCACGGTCGCCGCGGCGGCGGGCCTCCCCTGGGAGAAGGAGTTCGTCGCCCCCAACGGCCGGCCCTTCAAGATCGGCGGGGGCGGAAAGCCGATCAGCACGGTGCTGGTGTAGCAGGCTGTGGACAAACAGCCTGCTACACCTCACGGATGAGGTGCCGGAAGCGCAGCTCCCGGGAAAAGCGCAGCTTTTCAAGTGGCCAAAGGCCAGGGATGGGCTTTGGCCACGGGCTGTCAGCAGGCTGTGGACAAACAGCCTGCTACACCTCACGGATGAGGTGCCGGAAGCGCAGCTCCCGGGAAAAGCGCAGCTTTTCAAGTGGCCAAAGGCCAGGGATGGGCTTTGGCCACGGGCTGTCAGCAGGCTGTGGACCGTTCAGGGGCGGCAGCGACGGAGTCTGGGCAAGGATCACTGGCCTTGCGGGGGGGCTTCCTGGTAGAGCCTGCGGCGCCGCGGGCGCCCCCTTCAACCGGGACCGCAGGCCAGCCGATCCAACCCTCGGCCCCCCTCCAGGAGACCCGCCATGGCCAGCCGCAAATCGGCGAAGAAGTCCGTCACCCAGCAGGCCATCGGCCTGGCCACGATGGGCATGCCGGCACCCGTGCAGAAGGTCGCCACCAGCCGCTGGGGATCGCGGTTGCTCCTCCTGCTCGTGCCGATCCTGCTGGCCACCGGCGTGCTCTCGATCCGCTGGGTCAACGGGATGCCGTCGTTCTCCTTCAACGCCGATCGGGCCGCACAGGTCGGGCAGCAGGTGGAACTGGAGGCCCGCCGCGCTGCGGCCCAGTTGGGTTCTCTGCCGGCTGGAGCGCCACAGGCGCCGGTGCCCCAGACCTGGGGGGCCTCGCAGCCGCAACCGGGGCCGCAGCAGTCCTATCAGCCGGCCTCTCCCCCCGTGTATCAGCCGGCGGTGCCGCC
>SXWA01000108.1 GCA_005791575.1 Planctomycetaceae bacterium | reverse complement strand
TCGCGATCGAGGCGCGGCGGACCGCCGGCCTGTCGCCCGAGGAGGCGATCCTCCAGGCCTGCATCCTCCGCGTCCGGCCGATCACGATGACCACGCTCGCCGCGCTTCTCGGCGGTCTGCCGCTCGCGCTCGGGACCGGGCCGGGGGCCGAGCTGCGCTGGCCGCTCGGGGTGGCGATCGTCGGCGGCCTGGCGGCCAGTCAGGTGCTCACGCTGTTCACCACGCCGGTGGTCTACCTGTGGCTCGAGTGGCTGCGGCCGGCCCCGCGGACGTCGCTGCCGGGTGCCGGGGCCGACCCGGGGCCGATGGTCGATCCGGTTGCGGAGCCGCTTCTGGCACTGCCCACGGGGGGAGTCGCGTCATGAAAAACGTCCCGCGCACCGGGAAGCGGCAGCGGCCGAAGACCGCCGTCCGCGGCAAACGCTTCCTCTGCGCGGTGTGCCGGAGGAGGAGCCCGCGGCCGGTGAAGACGCCGGCGCCATGGTATTGCCCGCGGTGCCTGGAGATCATCCAGGCACGGCAGGCTGGTGGAGGCTGATCTGGCCCGCGGCCAGTCGCCGCAGCCGATGCGCCCCAGGTCGTCCGTTCGCAGTCCCCGTATTTGATCTTCACGATGGCCGGCAGCCTTCTCCTCCTTCTCGACGACATCGCCTCGGCGCTCGACGACGTCGCGACGATGACGAAAGCCGCCGCCGCCAAGACAGCCGGCGTGGTCGGCGACGATCTCGCGCTGAATGCCAAGCAACTCAGTGGCGTGGCCGCCGACCGTGAGCTGGCGGTGGTGGCGGCGGTGGCCCGCGGGTCGGCGTGGAACAAATGCATCCTCGTGCCGACGGCGCTGATGCTGGGCTGGCTGGCGCCGGCCGCGGTGCAGCCGCTCCTCATGATCGGCGGCGCCTATCTCTGCTTCGAGGGGGTCGAGAAGCTCGTCCACGGGCTTGTGCACGGTCGCATCCACCGCCGGCGCCACGGCGCCGGTGCGGCGCCGGCCGACACGGCGCATGCCGATGGTCCCCGGGCCGACGCCACCGCGGTGAGCGAGGCGGAGCGTGTCCGCGGCGCCGTCCGCACCGACTTCATTCTCTCGGCGGAGATCATCGTGATCACGCTCGGGGTCGTCGCCGGCCAGCCATGGGGGATGCAGGTCGGAGTGCTCGCCGGCGTGGCCGTGCTGATGACAGTGTTCGTCTATGGACTGGTGGCGGCGATCGTCAAGCTCGACGACGTCGGCCTGCGGATGGCGCGAAGCCCGACGCCCTGGGTGGGCGGCCTCGGTACACGGCTGGTGAGGGTGTCTCCGTGGCTGCTCCGCTCCTTGTCGGTGGCCGGTACCGCGGCGCTGTTCCTCGTCGGCGGCGGGATCGTCGCCCACGCGCTGCCGCCGGTGCACGACTTCGTGCAGGCGATCGTCGGCGGGCTCCTCGGCGAGGTGCCGTGGCGCGGCTGGATCGACTGGCTCGGCGAGGGCTGTGTCGGGCTTGCCGTCGGGGCGCTGGGCTTCCTGACGGTCAGCGCTGCGCGGGCGGTGTGGAGCCGGCCGGGGGCACCGGCAGCGTGACCCGGATCCGGGTGCCCTCGCCAGGGGCGCTGTCGATCTGGCAATCACCGCCGGCGAGTCGGACGCGCTCCGTCATGCCTGTCAGGCCGAAGCCGCGCCCGCGCGCGCCGGCCGGTTCGAAGCCGCACCCGGCATCGCTGACCGCAAGGTCGATCCGGTCGTCGGTCCGGGCCAGCGAGAGGGACGCGGTCTTCACCCCGGCGTGTCGGCGGACGTTGGAGAGCGATTCCTGGACCACGCGGTAGACGGTCGTCTCGAGTGCCGCCGGAAGCGGGCCGAGCGTTGGGGGGATGGTGGCGTGGACGGTAAGGCCGGTCGCGGCCGACGAATCGACCAGGTCGTGAAGGGCATCCACCAGGCCGAGGTCGTCGAGCACCGCGGTGCGGATGCCGCGGATCAGCATCCGGCCGTCGGCGATGCCGCGGTCGAGCTCACCGATCACGGTCTCCAGCAGGTCGCGTTGCGGCACGTGCGGATGGTCGCGGAGATAGGCCTCGAGCAGCATCCGGGAGCCGACCGCATGCTGGATGAGACCGTCGTGGAATTCGTGGCAGAGCGACTGCTTCTCCTTCTCCTGCGTGTCGATCAGGCGGCGCAGCATCTCCTCACGCTGATGCAGGTCGGTGAGGTCCATCACCGTGCCGATGAAGCTCACCACCGTCCCCGACGCGTCGCGGATCGGCAGGGCCGCGGCGAGCACGGGGTGGATGGTGCCGTCGGCATCGACGATCCGCAGCTCGTTGACATAGGGTTTTCTCCCCTCCACAGACTCCGTCCACCGCGCCATCGTGGATGCGATGTCGTCGGGATGGATCGCTCGGCTCCAGGCGTGGCCGAGCGTGTCGCGGGCCGACAGACCGGTGAGGGCCTGCCATTTCTCGTTGGCGAACGTGCAGCGGCCGTCGATGTCGGCGCCCATGATGCCGACCGGGGCGCGGTTGACGAGGGTCCGGAACTCCTCCCGGCTGAGCCGCAGTTCGGCCTCGAGCGCCTGGCGCCGCTCCACCTCGCACTCGAGTTGCTGTTGGCGGACGTGGGCCCGGTCGGCCTCGGCAAGGGCTCGGTCATGGGCCCGGCGCTGGGCCGACATCAGCCAGACGATGATGGTGCCGAAGGCGAAGGTGATGAGGCTGGCGACGAAGCGGATCGGATGGCTGAGCGGTTCCGCCCCCGGCACGTAAAACAGCCACTCCGATGCCAGGAACGTGACGACGAGCGTGGCGAAGCCCGGGGCGAAGCCGCACGTGAGCGTGGCCGCGACGGTGCCCACCAGGCAGCCGAGGTAGGGCTGCCGCGGCCCGATCACGGGGTCGAGGAACCAGCGCGCGGCGAGGGCCCCGACGCCGATCGCGAGCGCCACGGGATAGCGGATGCGGGCCGGGGTGTGGACGAACGGCATGGCGGCGGGGTGGAGGGACGAGGACCGCCGGTCGAGGTCGCCGCTACGGCACCTCCCGCGCGGCAACCGAGGGCGGCCAATTCTAGCCGCCGGGGGCGGATTCCCGTGGCGACCGGTCCACGGCCGGTCTTTTTCCCCGGGCCGCTAGACTGCGACAGCGACGGACCACGAGCAGGCCGTGCACACGCGCGGCTGCGGCTGCCGGCAGCGGGGGGCAGGAGTCGTGACGAACGGGACCGACCGGACAGGCGGCGCAGAGCACGGGGCCGATGGCCTCCGCTGCGGATGGTGGCCGGCGACCGCCTGGGTGCTGCTCGACTGGGGGGCCAGTGCGTTTTCGACGATCCTGATCACCCTCGTGGTCACCTACGCCGAGCGGATCGTCTTCGCCGACCGGGTGTGGGGTGTGCCGGGCGGCGTGGTCTGGGCCTGGATCAGCGCGCTGGCTGCGATCGTCTCCGCAGGGCTCGCGCCCTGGCTCTCGGCGCGCGCCGACCGCACCATGAGCCACCAGCGGTCGATGGTGGAGAGCGTGGTGCTCGGGAGCGCCGGTTGCCTGCTTCTCGCGGCCGTGCCCGCCGACGCCCGTCTCCTCGTCGCAGCGGCGATCGTGATGGCCTCGATCGGCTTCGACATGGCGCAGATCTTCACCGGGAGCCTGCTGCCGCGACTCGCCGGTGGGGCGGCTGCCGACCGACTTTCCGCGGTCGGTTTCGCGGCCGGCTATGCGGGGGGCGCTGTCGCGCTCCTGCTGGCCACGGCACTGGTCGGCGCCCGGGAGCAACTCGGGCTCTCGGGCGCGCAGGCCTTGCGCTGGTCGTTCGTCGTGATGGGTGGATGGTGGTTCTTCTTCTCGTTGCCCGGCTTCGTCACCCGCCTCGGTGATGCGCGCTGCGAGCCCCCCACCGGCACCTCGGTGGGGGAGCTGCTCGCCTTCGCCCGCTCGCTCGTCGCGGGTGGCGGTCTCCTCGGCAGGGTGCTCGCCGGGGCGGCGCTCGTCACCGGAGCCGTCCAGACGGCGATCACGCAGTTTTCGAGCCTCGCGATCGAGGAGTTCCACATGGAGGCACCCGCGGTGGTCCGCCTCGTGCTGCTTGTCCAGTTCGTCGCGCTCCCCGGCGCCCTGCTCATGGGGTGGGCCTCGACCCGGTGGAGCCGGCGCGGCGTGCTCACGCTGTGCGTGGCGGGATGGGTGGCGGTGTGCGTGCTCGGCTGGTTCGTCCAGTCGCCGGCCCAGCTCACCTGGTTGGCGGTCCTCCTCGCGCTCGTGCTCGGCGGTGTCCAGAGCGTGGTCCGGGCGACGGTGGCGGTGCTCGCGCCGCCGGGCCGCTTCGGTGCCACGTTCGGCCTGTTCCAGGTGGGGACGAAACTGTCGGGGTCGCTCGCGAGCCTCCTCTTCGGCGCCATGTACGCCGTCAGCGGCCAGCCGCGCGCGGGGGGCGCCACTCTGGTGCTGCAACTGCTGCTCGGCTGGTGGGTGCTCCGGGGCGTCGCCGGCCATGATGGAGCGGGCCACACCGCCGCCGGGGAGCGCCACGGTCGGCCGGCCGACGGCGGGGGGCCGACATGAGGGTCCTCGTGACGGGTGGAAGCGGCTTCCTCGGCGGCTGGCTGGCGCGGCGGCTGCTGGCGGAGGGGCATGCCGTGCGGCTCATCTGCCGCGGCGACCGGGCCCCCCTGGCGCGGGCTCTTCCCGGCACCGAGGTGGTCCCCGGCGACGTGACCGACGCGACGAGCCTGGCGGCGGCCTGCCGCGGAATCGACACCGTGTTCCATCTCGCCGGGGTCGTGGGTCACGGCGCGCACGCCCGGACCGAGATGGAACGCGTCAACGTGGGGGGCACCGCGCGGGTGATCGACGCCTGTGCCGCCAGCGGCGCGCGCTTGGTCCATGCCAGTTCCGCGGTCGCGGTGGGGGCCTCGTTCGACGGCCATCCGCTCGACGAGCAGGCTCGTTGGACGCTGGCGTCCCTCCGGCTGGGATACTTCGACACGAAACACCGCGCCGAGGAGTTGGTGCTCGCGGCGGTGCGTGCGCGGCGGATCGAGGCGGTGATGATCAATCCGACCACCATCTACGGCGCGGGTGACGCGGCCAAGGGGAGCCGGACGGTGCAGGTGGCAGTGGCCCGCGGGCGCTTTCCCTGGGTGCCCCCCGGAGGGGTCGGCGTGGTGGCGGTCGAGGATGTCGTCGATGCGTTCCTTGCGGTGTGGTGCCGGGGGCGCGTCGGTGAGCGCTACCTGATCAACGGTGGCAATCTCACCCTCCGCGAGCTGTTCACGGCGATCGCCCGGGCGGCGGAGGTGAGGCCGCCGTGGATCCCGCTGCCCCGCGCCGTGCTCTTCGGGCTCGGGGCGGTCGGTGATCGGCTGGCGGCGTTCGGCTTCGATCCGCCATTCACCACCGAAACCGCCTGGATGGCGGTCCTCCACCACTGGTTCGATGGCGGACGCGCGGAACGCGAACTGGGGATCAGGCCCCGGCCGCCGGCGGCGGCGATCACCGCCAGCGTGGAGTGGATGCGTGCGGCGGGGCTGCTCGGCGGGCGGTGGGGCCGGAGATCCTCATCCGCGGCGGCGATGATGGATGTGCACTCATGATCACGGGCGGGCGAACGCGGCGAACCGCCATCGTCACGGGCTCCGGCAGTGGCCTGGGACGGGCTCTGGCGGTGCGCCTGGCGCGCGATGGCTGGGAGATCGCCCTCTGCGACATCGACACCGCGGCCGCCGCGGTGACGCTGGCCCTCGTCGAGCACGCCGGTGGTGTCGGCCGCGTGGAGCGGCTCGACGTCGGGCGGCCGGCGGAATGGGAGGGGTTGCGAGAACGGCTCGGCCGCGACTGGCCACGGCTCGATCTGTTGGTCAACAACGCCGGCGTCGCCGTCTCGGGGGAGGTGGGGCGCTGCCCGCTCGACGACTGGCGCTGGATCGTCGATGCCAACCTCTGGGGCACGATCCACGGGTGCCATGCCTGCGTCGACTGGCTCAAGGCCAACCCCGATCGCCCCCACATCGTCAATGTCGCGTCGCTGGCGGCGATCGGTGCCGCCCCGGGCATGGCGGCCTACAACGTCACCAAGGCGGGGATCGTGGCGCTTTCGGAGACGCTGTGGACCGAGTTGCGGCCCCACGGCGTCGGGGTGACGGTGCTCTGCCCGTCGTTTTTCCGTACCGCGCTCCTCGATCGCGGACGGTTCGCGGAGGACCGTCACCGCCGGGTGGCGGCCGCCGTGGCCGATCGGTCGAGCCTCTCGGCGGAGCGGGTGGCCGATGCCGCCGTGCGCGCGGTTGCCAGGCGGCAGCTGTACGTGTTCCTGCCGGGCCGTGCCCGGCTGGTGTGGTGGTTCAAACGGCTGTTTCCCCTCGGGTTCCTCGCCGCGGTCGTCAGCGAGGTCGATCGCCGGTTCCAAGCCGACGCGCGGTCCGGGGCCGCGCGCGGTCATCGGAAGGATGGAGCACCATGAGGCAGCGCAGGCGGTATTGGCTGACGGCGATCCTCATGACGGCGCTCCTGCCGGGGGGCAGCGGCTTCGTCCGGGCCGCGGACGCGCTCGATCGGCTCGAGGCCGGCAGGCTCGGCCGGATCGCCGCCGCGCGCGCTGAACTGGCGGCGGCGCGGCGTGCCGTGGTGCGGACCGGCACGCTGCGCGAATACCGCGTGAACCTCCATGTCCATTCGCTCCTCTCCCACGACAGCCGCGGGACCGTGGCGGAGATCGTGGCTGCGGCTCGGGCGGCCGGGACCGATGCGGTGTTCTTCACCGAGCATCCCACCGCCGCCTACGACTTCGTCGCCGACGGCCATGCCGGCCTCCACGACGGGGTGCTGCTCGTGCCGGGGGCGGAGACGCAGGGGCTGCTGCTTTTTCCCCGGGAACCGGTGCCGGAGCATGCCACGCTGGCGCCGCAGGACCTGGTGCGGCGGGTGCGGCAGCGCGGCGGGCTGGCGTTTCTCTCCCATCTCGAGGAGCGGCTCGATTGGCAGCTCGACGGGCTCACCGGGTGCGAGATCTACAACACGCATGCCGATGCCAAGGAGGAGCAGCGGCTCTTCGCGGCGATGAAGAACCCGCTCTGGCTGCTGCAGGTGGCGCCGCTGGTGAAGGCCCATCCCCAGGAGGCCTTCTCGGCCCTGCAGGATGAACCGGCGCTCTACCTCCGGCGCTGGGACGAACTCGGCGCGGTGGCGGCCCACACGGGGATGTCGGCCAACGACGCCCACCGCAACATCGGCCTCGTCGCCCGCCTCGGGGAGGACGGACGGGTGCGGGTCTGCGACGCGCTCGACGAGGAACTTGTGGTGCTCGATGCGGCGCTGGTCCGCGGCCTGCTGCCGGTGCCCGAGGGGGCGATGCCGGGGGCCGAGCTGTTCCGCCTCCAGCTCGATCCCTACGAGTGCAGCCTGCGGCACGTGGGCACCCACGTGCTCGCCGCAGAGCTGTCGCGCGGCGCGCTGTTTGCCGCGCTCGGGGCGGGGCGCGCGTTCGTCGCCTTCGACTGGATCGCCGACGCCACCGGATTCGACTGCGCGCTGGTGGATGGCGCTGGCCGGCATGAGATGGGCAGCCTCCTGCCGGTGGCACCCGATCGCCGGCTGGAGGCGCGGGCCCCGCTCTCGGCGCACTGGCGGGTCGTGCAGGCGGGGAAGGTGGTCCACGAGGCGGATGGGGAGCGGCTCGACTGGCCGGTGCCGGCCGCCGCCACCGGACCGCTGCGGGTGGAGGTCTGGCTCGACGTGGCGGACGAGCGGCTCCTCTGGGTGCTGGGGAATCCGTTCCATCTGCGCCCGGAGTAACCGCTCCATGCCCGTTCCACGCCGCGGGTGACGCTGCGGATGGCGCCGGCAATGACGGCTGCGCTGGCGGGTCGGATCGCGGGTCCGCCGCGCGGCGGGGCGGCTCTGGTCACCGCGCGCCCGATCGCCGGACGATACCGGTGAGGATCGGGATCGCGGACGGTCGCCGCCGGTGGGCTGGCGGCCTGCCATTCCGCAGGGAGGCGGACAGATGCTGCGCGTGTGGATCAACCGGGCCCGCGGTTCGGTCGTACTCGGCCTGACACTCGTGGGGTCGGCCCCCGTATGGATGCCGCAAGGCCGGGCGGCCGACGCACCGCAGGTGGCATCCCCCGAAACGACGCTCCTCGAGAGCCTCGACCTGTTCGCTGCCGAGCTCGACCGGCTCCAGACCGACATCGAGGAGACTGCGCGGCTCCAGGAGCAGCTCGAGGGGCTGTCGCGACGGCTCGCCGTGCTCGAGGCGGGCCTCACCCGTGGTTCGCAGCCGGCATTCGATCCCACGCTGCCCCGCCCTCCGGCCGAGGTGACCCGGACGCAGCCGATGGTGATCGCGCCGCAGGTCCGGGCGGCGTTGCCACCGCTTCCGGCGGCCGATGGCCCGGGCATCGTGCTGCCGCCGCCCGACGTGATGTCGCGGGAGCACGACGCCTTCCCGCGGATCGACGACATCCCCGCCGACAGCATGCCGTTGCCGCAGGTTGACGTGGCGTCGCATGGCTGCCTGCAGCGTTTCCTGCGCGGCGGGCGGGGCGGACGCACCGGGCGGTGACGAAGACGGTGGCGACGAGGGTGGCATAGACTGCCGGCGTGTCCAGCGTCCGGCTCCCGGAGAGTCACCTGCCATGCAGTTGCCGATCCGCCTCTGCATCGTCGTCAGCCTTGGTGCCCTGTCCGCAGCCGGATCCCGGGCCCGTTGCCAGCCGCCCGCTCCGGCGCCGGCCACGCCAGCCGTCGCGTGGGGCACGATCGACCCGCTCCCGGCAGACACCGGGCGCACGCTGTGTCGCGTGGCTGTGCCCCCGGTCTCAGGGCGACTCGACCTGCCGGCGGGATTCCCGCAGATCAGCGCCGCCCGGGCGCCGACGCTGGATGGCTTGGTCGATCTGCCGGTGGAGGTCAGCGCCGACGGCTCGCGGGTCGAGGTGCTGGCGGGTGCGGCCGTCACCGGACCGGTGACGATCGAGACCCTCGAGGGTTCGGCCCAGTTCGCCGACGGACGGATCGGCCTGTCGGCGCTCGACGCCAAGGTGAATGGCAGCCGGGCGAAGCTGGAGAGCCATCCCGGGAATCACCGCATCGGCTTCTGGACCGATCCTGCTGACAGCGTGGCATGGACGTTCACCGCGACGCGCTGGGGGCGCTACGAGGTGCGGCTCACCTACTCGAACGCCGGTCCTCCCGGCGCCGGCGTGGAGGTGGACGTCGCGGGCCGGCGGCTCGCGGGGCGCCTCGCCTCGACCGGCAGTTGGTACCGGTATGTGACCCTCTCGCTGGGCGCCGTCCTGGTGGAGCGGGCGGGGGAACTGCCGGTGCGGGTCCGGTGCACGGAGCCGGTCGGCGGGGCATTCATGAATCTCAAGGCGGTCGTGCTCATGCCCGCCTGCGAGGGCGATCCGCCTGTTCAGGGAGACGACGGCGTGGTGCTCCTCCATGCGAGCGATGCCACCGTGCGCGGCACGATGCTCCGGTGGGAGCCGGCCGAGAAGAAACAGACCCTTGGCTACTGGGTGCGCCCCGGTGATGCCGCCGAGTGGGAGTTCACGGTCGCGCGGCCCGGCACGTTTGCCGTCGAGGTGCTGCAGGGCTGCGGCCCGGGGCAGGGAGGGAGCGAGATGGGCCTGTCCCTCGATCCCGGCGGCCTGTCCGCGGCAGAAGTCACGTTCGTCGTCGAGGAGACCGGCGGCTTTCAGGACTTCCGTGTGCGGGAGGTCGGCCGGATGACGATCCCCACCGCCGGCCGGCACCTGCTCCGTGTGCAGCCGCGGGCGATCGCCCGGCAGGCGGCCTGCGACATCCGCCAGGTCAGATTGGTGCCGCTCGAACCGTGACGGGTGCGGAAAGAACAGAACCCGGCCCACGGGTCCGTACACCGGAAACGCAGGAGCGCCGTCAGTCGTCCGACCAGTCGATCGAACCGATGATCACGGTGTCGGAATCGGCGGTCGGGGGCCGGTCGCCGAGGCCGGCGATCTCCAGGGACCCTTCGCTGACCGACTCATCGGTGGGGAACGGATCGTCGCCCGGCATTGCCCCACCACCGAGCACCGCCCCGCCGAGCACCGAGTCGCCGGGCACCGAGTCGCCGGGCACCGAGTCGCCAAACGCCGCGACGTCGTCGAGGAGATCGCCGGTGGCGAAGATCGAGTCATCAGCGAGAACGGAATCATCGGCGGCGAACGGGGCCGGAGCGGTGTGCACGTCGGCCGACCCGTCGTCGGCGAAGGTCTCGCTGACGATGTACTGACGGAGCGCCGTTTCAACGACCTCGTCGAGGTCACGCCCCTGCTCGGCGGCGAGCCGACGCAATTCCTGCTCGATGTCCTGGTCCATGAAAAAGTCCATGGTGGAAGTCTACGCACGGGCAACGAAAATGGTTCGGTCACACGGAATACTCACGATCTTCGGGTCGGGAGGGCAGCCTGGTTCCCAGGCCCCGGATCCACGGCCCGCCCGTCCTGAGGCATGGAGCAAACCCATGGATGTCGGTGCCGGCTGGTGGCGGGACGAACGATTCGGCCGCGGACGCGGTGGTTTTGCCCCGGCGCTGGCCATCGCCATGGTGATCGGGTTCCCCGTCGGCCGGGCGGCCGACAAGGAACCCACCGCACCCCCGCCGCAGCCCCGCGCCCGGGTGGAGCAGATCGTGGAGGGCTGGACACTTCGCGTCGATGATCGGCTGCTCGCGGGGGGCGCCGAGGCGGCCCTCGGGGCGGAGGCACTGCGGTGCATCGCGGCGAAGCTCGCCGACATCCGCACGGTGGTGCCGGCAGAGCGGGTCGCGGAGCTGCGCGCGGTGCCGATCGTCCTTGACGTCCGCTGTGGCGATCTGCGGAGCATGCAGTACCACCCCAGTCGCGAGTGGCTCGTGTCGCACGGCTACCCGGCCGATCTGGTCCGCTGCGTCCACCTGCCGGTGGCGGCCGACGTGGCCACCCCGCGCACCATCCGCGAGCAACCCTGGGTGCTGCTCCACGAACTCGCCCATGCCTACCACGATCGGGTCCTCGGGTTCGACGATCCGCGGATCCACGCCGCGTTCGACCGGTACGTCGCCGCCGGCCGTGGCGACCGCACGCTCCTCCACGACGGCTCGCGGACGCGGCACTACGCGCTCACCGACCACAAGGAATTCTTCGCCGAGATGACCGAGGCCTGGTTCGGCAGCAACGACTTCCACCCCTTCAATCGGGCGGAACTGCTCGAGACCGAGCCGGAGATCGCCATGCTCCTGGAGGCGATCTGGGGACGGCCGGCGGGGTGAGCGACCCGGTGATTGTTGCGCCTTGTCCCGGGGGGTATCGTCAGCGGACCACCCCGGACCCAGCACGATGACAGCCTCCCCGCCACCCGCGGAACCGACCGAGCCCGGGCCGACGACGATCGAGTCGATCCTCGTCGCCGCCAGCGACGAGACGCGTGCGGCCCTGCGCACGCTCGGCGAACTGCTCGGCAACGCCCCGACGGCGTGCCCGTCGCCCACCCTGTTCGCCTGCCGGCATCTCGGTGTCGACACCGTCGGCTTGGCGAGCACGAAGTTCAACGGGCCGGGGACCGCGCTGTCGTTGCTCGGCAGCCTCTTGGGCACCGAGATGGCGCGCCACGGCGAGCGCGTGGTGGTCGGTTCGCTCGGTGAGGGTCTCCCGCCCACGTGGGGCCAACTCGATCTCGGGCCTGGGGCGAAGCTCTCGATCCCCAGCCGGATGGTGGTGCTCTTTCCCGCCGGCACCCTGGCGGCCGCGCCGCTGTGCATCGCCGTCGACGATCGCAACTGGAGCCGGGAATTCGCCATCCTCTCGACCGTCGCCGACAAGCCGGCGGCGGAGGGGGTGCTGGAGTCGTTCCGCGACCGGCTGAAGACCGGGGAGAACCCGCTCCGGGGGCGTGTGCTCGAGGCCTCGCTGTGCGACGGCAGCGTCCGACTCGGCGTGGCGCCACCGATCGAGGCCGACCGCGGCGGGCTGATCCTCCCCGACGACGTCTGGGCGGAGATCGACATTTTCCTCGCCGCGGCCGGGCACCGCCGCGATCTGATGCGGCGCCTCGGCCTCGGCACCAGCCGGGGGCTGCTGGTTGCCGGCCCGCCGGGGGTCGGCAAGACGCACCTGGTGCGGGTCATTGCCGCCGAACTCGCCGGACGGTTCACGACGATCCTCGCCGATGCCAATTCGATGCGCCATGCGATCGCCGAGCTGTATGCCGAGACCGAGTCGTTCGGGCCGACCGTCGTGGTGCTCGACGACATCGACCTCGTGCTCGCCCACCGGGACGGCAGCGGCAACAACGGCACCCTCGCCGATTTCCTCGCCGCCCTCGACGGCGTCCACCAGCGCGAGGACATCCTCACGATCGGCACCACCAACGATCCCAAGTCGCTCGATCCCGCCGCCCAGCGCGCCAGCCGCTTCGACGTGGTGATCACGCTGCCGCCCCCCGACGCGGCGCTCCGCGCCCGGCTCCTCGGCCGCTACCTGGGGCCGCTCGGCGCCGGGATCGATCTGGTCACGGTCGCCGAGACACTCGACGGCGCCACCGGTGCCGACATCAAGGAGGTGGTTCGCCGTGCGGTGCTCGAGCACGGCGAGTCGTTCAGCCAGGCCGACCTGGTGCGCGTCGCCGATGGCGGTCGCTGGAAGGCCAACGTCGTCCGGCGGCGTTATCTGTGACCCTCCGGGATCCGTGACCGCGGGCGCCTCCCCAGGGGAGAGCCGGGGTGACGGCGGCTGGTTTCCCGGAGAAAAACGTCGACTTTTCCCCCGGGGGCGGCACCGCGAACGCATCGCCGCCATGCTGCGGGCTGGGGATCCGGGAAGCTGCCGGTGCAGGTATCATTGGGCGACCGCGGGAGGGGTGTCGCCGGGCGTCGGTGCCCGGGTGTGTCGCGGGCGGAGAGTGCGTGTGCGCGGAGTGGCCACCATCGGGGTGCGGATCGCGGCGCTCGCCTGGAGCATGACGGCGCTCGGCCGGGCCGACGACCGACTCCTCTTCGAGACCGACATCCAGCCGATCCTCACCGCCCGCGGCTGCAATGCCGGCGGGTGCCATGGCAAGTCGGGGGGGAAAAACGGCTTCGCCCTCTCGTTGTTCGGCTTCGACGCCGACGGTGACCACCGGTCGATCGTCTCGGGGGCGCGTGGCCGGAGAGTCGACTTCGCCGCGCCCGACCGGAGCCTGCTCCTCCTCAAGGCCACCGCCTTGGAACCGCACGGCGGCGGGCGACGGATCGAGGAGGGGAGTGCCGACCACCAGCGCCTCGTCGAGTGGATCGCGCGCGGGGCGCCGCGGGCCGGTCCCGCCGATCCGCGCGTGGAACGGGTGGAGATCGGTCCGCCGCCGCGCTTGCTCGGGTCCGGCGAAGCCCTGCCGCTGGTGGCCACCGCCTGCTTCACCGACGGCTCCACCCGGATCGTCACGGCCGACTGCGCCTGGCAATCGAGCGAGCCGGTCGTGGTGAAGGTGGCGGCCGATGGCCTGGCCACCGCGGGAGCGCTCCCGGGGGAGGCGACGGTCATGGTCCGCTACATGGGCCTCATCGCCACGTGGGACACCGGGGTCGCCCGTCCCCAGCCGGTCGATCCGGCGGCCTACGCGGCCCTGCCGCGGGCCAATTTCATCGACGACCTCGTCTATGCCCGGCTCCGGCATCTCGGCATCCAGCCCAGTCCGCCGTGCTCCGACTCCACGTTCCTCCGCCGCGCGCATGTCGACGTCATCGGCAGGCTTCCGACCGCGGCCGAGGCCCGCGTGTTCCTCGCCGACGCCGCGCCCGACAAGCGGGCACGGCTCGTGGCGGCGCTGCTCGAGCGCGGCGAGTATGCCGATTTCCAGGCCAACAAGTGGGCCGACCTGCTCCGCCCCAATCCTTACCGCGTGGGCATCAAGGCGACGATGGCCCTCGACGCGTTCCTGCGTGACGCGTTCCGACGGAATCTGCCGCACGACGCGTTCGTGCGCGAGTTGCTGACCGCGCGGGGGAGCACATTCCGCGACGGGGCGACGACGATGTTCCGCGACCGTCGCAGCCCCGACGAGATCGTGACGATGGTCAGCCAACTCTTCTTGGGGACGCGGCTCGAATGCGCGAAGTGCCACCAGCACCCCTTCGAGCGCTACGGTCAGGAGGATTTCTATTCGCTCGCGGCTTTCTTTTCCCGGGTCGGGTACCGGGGCACCGGTCTCTCGCCGCCGATTTCGGGTGGGGAGGAGTTCGTCACGCTCGCCGACCGGGGCGAGGTCCGCCACCCGCTCACCGGCAAGGTGCTGCCGCCGCGCCCGCTCCTCGCCGAGCCGATCGCCCTCTCCGAGCGTGACGATCCGCGCGTCGCCCTTGTCGAGTGGATGACCCGGCCGGACAACCCGTTCTTCTTCCGGGCGGCGGCCAACCGGGTGTGGGCCGATCTGATGGGGGTGGGGCTCGTCGATCCGGTCGACGATCTCCGCGCCACCAATCCGCCGGGAAATGCCGCGCTCCTCGACGCCCTCGCCGTGGAGTACCGTCGGCTCGGCATGGACACCAAGCGCTTCATCGCCACGATCATGGCGTCAGAGGTCTACGCAGCATCGAGCACGCCGGACGCCACGAACGCGGCCGACCACCGCAGCTTCTCCAGGCGGGTGCGCCGGCGCCTCCGCGCCGAGGTGCTCGCCGACGCGGTCGACGACCTCACCGGGGTTCCCACCGCCTATCCCGGTGCCGCACCAGAGTCGCGCGCGGTGCAGCTCTGGACCCATCGCAGCGGATCCACGTTCCTCGATGTCTTCGGGCGGCCCGATCCCAATCAGGACCCTCCCTGCCAACGCGACCCCGACGCGACGGTCGTCCAGGCCCTCCACCTCCTCAACGGCCCGCAGATCGCCGGCAAGATCGCCGCCGAGGACGGCGCCGCCGCCCGGCTCGCGGCGGGTGACCTGGCCCCCGCGGCGGTGATCGAGGAGCTCTATCTCGCTGCCTATTCGCGGTTCCCGACCAGCGAGGAGCGGATCGCCCTCGAGGCCGAGTTCGCCCGCGCGGGGCGCGGCCGGAGGCAGGTGGTGGAGGACATCCTCTGGGCACTGGTGAACTCGGCGGAGTTCGTGTACGAGGATTGACGATGGTGCGCCGCACGGGCGCCGACGGGATCGCGAACGGGAGGTGAGACGATGGCCAATGCAGCTGGACCACACCCGCGGGTCGATCTGCCGTTTTCACGGCGCACCGGGCTGCGGCTCGGCCTCGGCGGCCTGGCCGGGGGCACGCTCGGCGGTCTCTGCGGGCTCGTGAAGGCGGCGGAGGGGACCGCCGCGCCGCGGCAGCGGGCGACATCGTGCATCCTCATCTGGCTCGACGGCGGGCCGACCCACCTCGAGACCTTCGACCCCAAGCCGGACGCACCCGCGGAGACGCGCGGCGAGTTCTCGGCGATTCCCACTGTGGTCCCGGGGACGATGATCTGCGAGCACCTTCCCGAACTCGCGAAGCTCGCCGACCGTTATGCGCTCGTGCGTTCCGTCTGCCACGACCAGGGGAATCACGGCGCCGGCAACCACTACATGATGACCGGTGCCCCGCCGCGGATTCCCGTCGGCTGCGGCGCGTTCGTCAGCTTCCATCCGAGCATGGGCTCGGTCGTCGCCCACGAGCGCTCGGCGCCGCACGGCATGCCGGCCTACTTCTCGATGCCGAGCATGACGCGCTCCGGCGGACCGAGCTTCCTCGGGGCCAGGCACGCCCCGTTCGTGATTGCCGACGATCCCAACTCGAAGGGCTTCCGCGTCCGCGACCTCGCCCTGCCGGCGGGGATCGAAGCGGATCGGTTCGCCGCCCGCCGGGATCTGCGCCGCCTCGTCGACCGGCTGCCGCGCCACGAGGACCCGGCCGTGGCCGATCCGGTGCGCGTCCTCGACGATTATTACGCCCAGGGTGAGCGCCTCGTCACCACCCCCGAGGCCCAGCGCGCCTTCGACATCGCCAGCGAACCGGACACGGTCCGCGACGCCTACGGCCGCGACGGGCTCGGCCAGCGCGCCCTGCTCGCGCGGCGCCTGGTCGAGGCGGGGGTGCCGTTCGTGACGATCAATGACGGCGGCTGGGACCACCATTCCGATCTGTTCGGGGCGCTGGCCAAGCGCCTTCCCGCCTTCGACCGGACGGTGGCGACGCTGATCACCGACCTCGACCAGCGCGGCCTGCTCGAGACGACGATGGTGATCGTGCTCGGCGAATTCGGCCGGACCCCGAAGCTCTCGGTGCTCCCGGGGCAGACGAAGGCGGGCCGCGACCACTGGTCGAGCGCGATGTCGATCCTCTTCGCCGGTGGCGGCACCCCCGGCGGGCTCGTGGTGGGTGCGACCGACCGCCTCGGCCACGCGGCCCGCGACCGCGTGCTGTCGCCCGAGCAGTTCGTCTCCACCGTCTACACGAAGCTCGGCATCGACCCGGGGATGCACTTCATCACCCCCGCCGGCCGGCCGACGTTCCTCGTGTCGGACCCGACGCCGATCGCGGAACTGCTCGGGTGAGGTGCCACGGGTCGTTCGTCGTCGCGCTGCTCTTGCCGGCCGTCGCGGCCGCGGCTCCGCAGGCCGTGAGCCTCGTCCCGGCCGGAGCCGCACCGGCCGCCACGGCGCACGTCTTTGTCAGCGGGACGTTTTCCACCTGGCCGGTGGGTGTGTGGACCGACCGTGGCCAGCTGGCGTGGACCTGCGCCGCCGATCGCGGGCATTTCGCTGTCGCGATCCCGGCCGACGGCGCGGTCGGGCTCCACCGGGTGCGTTTCCACGACGCCGCCGGAGCGACGGCCGTGCGGCGGTTTCTCGTCGATCCGCTTCCCGCGCAGGGCGAGGCCGAGCCCAACGACGCCCCGCGGACCGCGCAGGCGGTCACGCCGCCCACGGTCGTGGACGGCATCCTCGACAAGGCGGGGCAGGTCGACTGCTTTCGTGTTGATCTCGTCCGCGGGCAGCGGCTCCTGGCCGCGGTCGAGGCCCATGGCCGACTCGCCAGCCCGTTCGATCCGGGCCTCGATCTGGTCGATGCGCGGGGCGCGCTTCTTCAGCGGAATCTCGACGCCGCCGGGCTCGACCCGCGGATCGTTCACCTGGCCGAGCGCGACGGCCCCGTGGTGGTGCGCGTCTTCGGCCTGCCGGAAACCCCCGACAGCACGATCGGCCTGGCCGGTGGCGAGCGGTTCGTCTACCGGCTCGCGCTCACCACCGGGCCGGTGCTCACCGGCTGCCTGCCGGGGGCGCTCGCCGGTGCCGCAGCGGCGCTACCGATCCCCCGGGGCCTCGACCTTCCCGCCGGCGCGATCCTGCTCTCGGGTACGGGAACCTCCGCCGACCCGGCGCGGGGGTCGGTGCGCACGGCGTGGCTTCCCGGTGCGACAGGGCTGGTGGAGCTGCCGGTGGTCGATTGTCCGGTGATCGAGGCCGGGATCTGGCCGGGCGCCACACCGCTGGCGTCGTTGCCTGCCTGCGTGACCGGCTGTCTCGAGCGGTCGGGGGAGGCACGCGGGGTGCGCTTCCGCGCGGCCAAGGGGGCAGGGCTCGCGATCGAGTGCGCGGCACGGAGCATCGGTTCGGCGGCCGATCCGCTCGTCATGATCCACGACGCGGCCGGCAGACGGCTGTTCGTGCATGACAGCCCCGACGAGCGTTTCACCTGGCAGCCGCCGGCCGATGGCGACTACCAACTGGCGGTGGTCGATCGTCGCGACGACGCGTCGCCCTGGCACTCGTTCCGACTGACGATCGAACCACCGGTGCCCGCCGTGCGGCTCACCGTGGCGAGTGACTCGGTGAGCGGCTCCGTCGGCAAACCGATCGCGATCGAGGTGGCGATCGATCGGCGGCACGGGTTCGCGATGCCGCTCGTGATCGGGTGCGACCGGGTGCCGGCCGGGGTGGAGGCGCCGCCGGTGGTGTCACCAGCGGAGGGGGATGCGGCCAAGAAGGTGACATTCAGCCTGACGTGCCCGGAGCCGTTCTCGGGACCGGTGCGGATTGTCGCCCGGCCCGAAGGCATGCCCGAAGGCAGACCGCTGGCGACAGCGGCCTGTGGCCCCGAGCAGGTGATCGATCTCTGGGTCACCGCCACGCCCCAGGCACCCTGACCGGGCTGCTAGCAGGCTGTGGCCAAACAGCCTGCTGCACCTCACGGATGAGGTGCCGGGAGCGCAGCTCCCGTGAAAAGCGCAGCTTTTCAATTGGCCAAAGGCCAAGGATGGACTTTGGCCACGGGCTGCCAGCAGGCTGTGGCCAAACAGCCTGCTGCACCTCACGGATGAGGTGCCGGGAGCGCAGCTCCCGTGAAAAGCGCAGCTTTTCAATTGGCCAAAGGCCAAGGATGGACTT
>SXWA01000107.1 GCA_005791575.1 Planctomycetaceae bacterium | reverse complement strand
CGCCGTATTCGATGCCGTTGTGGACCCCCGTCACGTCGTGGCCGGCGCCACGCGGCCCCACCCAGTCACAGCAGGGGATGTCCCCCGTGGGGCCCACCTTGGCGGCGATCGACTGGAGAATCGGCTTGAGCACCGGCCATGCGGCCGGGGAGCCCGACGGCATCAGGCTCGGCCCCTTGAGGGCTCCCTCTTCACCCCCCGACACCCCCATCCCCACGTAGAGCAGCCCGGCCGCCTCGACCTCCTTCGTCCGGCGCTCGGTGTCGGCCGGGTAGGTGTTGCCGCCGTCGATGAGGATGTCGCCCTTGGAGAGCATGGGAATGAGTGTGCGGATCAGGTCGTCCACGGCGGGGCCGGCCTTGACCATCATCATCACCTTCCGCGGCGGCCGGAGGGCGGCCACGAGCTCCTCGAGCGAGTAGCAGCCGACCACATGGGGCTGGCGACCGCGACCGGCGGTGAACGCGTCGGTGACGCTGGCGGTGCGGTTGTAGACGGCGATCGGAACCCCACGGCTGGCGACGTTGAGTGCCAGGTTCTCCCCCATGACGGCCAGGCCGATGAGTCCGAAATCGCTGGAAGCCTGCTGGGACATCGGGTTTTTCTCTCCGGGGGACGACATCATCCGAGTCGGGCGGTCGCCGGCGGCGACTATATCGGTGCGGCCGGCCGGGTGCCAAACCACGTCGGCCCAGTGGGACAAACCCCACCGGCGCGGCCCCGCACACATGCGCTTGAAGAACCGCGGTCGATTCTGCCGATCTCACCGGAGGATCGGGTCAGGCGGTGCCGTCTGCCCGATCGGATCGACCATGACTGCCGTCACTGCTTGACCAATCCTCCCGGATTGCCGTAGCGTGACCAAGTCGGGTGATCATCCCTGCTCGGCTCCGTAGCCAAGTGGCTAAGGCAGCGGATTGCAAATCCGCCATCGTCGGTTCGACTCCGACCGGAGCCTGTCCGCTTTAGACCCCTGCGAAGTTCCGGAATTGCCGGGTTTCGCAGGGGTTTTTGCGTTTCTGGCGCTTTTCACGGGAGCTACGCTCCCGGCACCTCATCCATGAGGTGCAGCAGGCTGTTTGTCCACAGCCTGCTGGCAGCCCGTGGCCAAAGTCCATCCATGGCCTTTGGCCACTCGAAAAGCTGCGCTTTTCACGGGAGCTGCGCTCCCGGCACCTCTCCTGTAATGAGGACAAGGCAGGCGTCTCACACATCATTGGCACAGAGGGGGGCGTCCGGCTGCCATCGGTGTGGACTCCCTGCGTCGCACGGGGCTGATCATCGCTTCTATTCTGGGTGGCTCCCATTCTGGGTGGGTAGCCCACCCGTCCTCTTTGACAAGCTTGGTCCATCGGACCGGTCAGACCGGACGGACCCCGATGGATCACCCCCCCCTCACGGGGCACAGCGGCTTCCGTGCCATACTTTCCCCGGGGCCGTTCACCTCGTCGGCCCCGCCACCCGCTGCCCCCGGATGACACGATGCCCCGCCACGGTTTCGTTCGCATCGCCGTCTGTTCACCGCGGGTGACCGTGGGCCATCCGGCGCACAACGCCGCCGCGATCGTCGCCCAGCTCGCCGAGGTCGCCGCTGCCGACGTGGTCGTGTTTCCCGAGCTCTGTCTCACCGGCTACACCTGCGGTGATCTCTTCCGCCAGCAGCAGCTCCTCGATGCGGCTGCCGGCGCCCTCGCCACGGTGCGCGATGCCACGGCGGGCTCACGGCAACTCGTATTCGTCGGCATGCCGGTGCCGGTGGGGCCGCGCCTCTTCAACGGCGCCGTCGCGGTGCAGGGGGGAAGAATCCACGGCGTGGTCCCCAAGACCGCGATCCCCACATACGGCGAGTTCTACGAATCGCGGTGGTTCCGCGGGGCAGGGGAGGGGGACCCATCCACGATCGACCTCGCCGGGGAGCGGGTGCCGTTCGGCACCGACCTGCTGTTCACGGCCGGGCCCCTCGTCGTCGCCGTCGAGATCTGTGAGGACCTGTGGTTGCCGATCCCGCCGAGCAGCCGGGCGGCGCTCGCCGGGGCGAACCTGCTGGTCAATCTCTCCGCCTCCAACGAGATCGTCGCCAAGCACGAATACCGCCGCGCACTGGTCGGCAACCAGTCGGCGCGGTGCGTGGCCGCCTATGCCTACGCCGCAGCAGGGCCGGGCGAATCCTCGACCGATCTCGTCTTCGGCGGCCACTGCCTCGTGGCGGAGAACGGACGGATCCTCGTGGAGAGCCCGCGGGTGGGGCAGCCGGGAGCGGCGCTCGGAGGCGGCTGGTGGGCGAGCGCCGATGTCGACATCGAACGGCTCGACGGCGAACGCCGCTTCATCTCCAGCTTCGGCGAGGCGGCCCGCGCGGCGGCCCGGCCCTCCCGGCAGGTTTCCGTCGCGGCCCCGAGCGGCGATCTCGTCGGCCTCGAGCGGCATGTCGACGGCCGGCCGTTCGTGCCCGCCGACCCGGCGGCCCGTGCCGCACGCTGTGCCGAGGTGTTCGGCATCCAGTGCGCGGGGCTGGCGCGGCGCCTCGAGCAAACCGGCTGGCCCGAGGTGTTTCTCGGCGTGTCGGGGGGCCTCGACTCGACCCTCGCGCTGCTGGTGGCGGCGAAGACGTTTTCCGCCGCGGGCCGGCCGCTCGCGCGGATCCACGGGCTCGCCCTCCCCGGCTTCGGCACCACGCAGCGCACCAGCAGCAACGCCCGGAAGCTGATGGCCGGGCTCGGCGTGAGCGCCGCCGAGATCGACATCCGGGCGCTGTGCCTCGACACGTTCCGGGCACTCGGCCACCGTCCGTTCGGCATCGATCCCACCGGCCTCGACCTGGCCGCCTTCGAAGCGCGGCTCGCCGGCCTCCCCGCCGCCGACCGGCACGACCTCGTGTTCGAAAACGTGCAGGCGCGGGAACGGACGCTCCTCCTCATGAGCCGCGGCTTCGTCCTCGGCACCGGCGACCTCTCCGAGCTCGCGCTCGGCTGGTGCACCTACGCCGGCGATCAGATCAGCATGTACGGAGTCAACGCCTCGGTGCCCAAGACGCTCGTGCGGTTCCTCGTCGACCACGTCGCGGGCACCGAGCACGCGGGCACGGCGCTCGAAGGGGTGCTCCGCGACATCGCCGCGACGACGATCTCACCGGAGCTGCTGCCGCCGGCCGCCGACGGCGGGATCGCCCAGTCCACCGAGGACCAGCTCGGCCCCTACGAGCTCCACGACTTCTTCCTCTGGGGGTTCGTGCGCTGCGGCTTTTCGCCGGAGAAGCTCCTCTTCCTCGCCGACCACGCCGAGTTTTCGCGCCCCTATCCCCGCCCCCTCCGCGTGCGCACCCTCCGCACCTTCCTCCGCCGCTTCTTCGCGCAGCAATTCAAGCGCTCGGCGCTCCCCGACGGCCCCAAGGTGGGCTCGGTGAGCCTGTCGCCCCGGGGTGATTGGCGGATGCCGTCGGATGCCGACTCGCGCCTCTGGCTCGGCGAGGGCTGACCGGGATCACTCCTTCGCGAAGCCGCGCTTCCGCATCAGCGCCTCGATCCCGGCGTCGCGGCCGCGGAAGGCGCGGTAGCCGTCGGCCGGGTCGATCGTGTTGCCGACCGAGAACACATGGTCGCGGAGGCGCTTGGCCACCGCCTTGTCCCACGGCCCGCCCGCCTCGGTGAATGCCTCCCAGGCGTCGGCGGTGAGGGTGTCGGCCCAGAGGTAGCTGTAGTAGGCGGCGGAGTAGCCGTCGCCGCCGAAGACATGGGCGAACTGCGGCGTGCGGTGGCGCATGACGATCTCGCGGGGCATCCCCAGCGCCGTGAGCGTCTCACGCTCGAAGCGGTCGGGGTCGATCGGGGTGTCGCCGGCGAGATGGAGCTTCATGTCCACCAGCGCGCTGCCGAGGAACTCGACGGTCCGGAAGCCCTCGTTGAAGGTCTTGGCCCGCTCGATCCGCTTCACGAGCTCGCGCGGGATCGGCTCCCCGGTGCGGTGGTGGAGGGCGTAGCGGTCGAGGATCTCCGGCGTCGCGAGCCAGTGCTCGAGGACCTGGGAGGGAAACTCCACGTAGTCGCGCGCCACCGCGGTGCCGGCCAACGACGGATAGGTGACCGCCGAGCAGAGCCCATGGAGGGCGTGGCCGAACTCGTGGAACAGCGTCGTCGCGTCGTCCCAGCTGACGAGCACCGGCTCGCCGGGCTGGCCCTTCACGAAGTTGCAGTTGTTGGAGACGATCGTCGTCACCGGACCGTCGAAGGCCTCCTGGGCGCGGTAGGCGCTCATCCACGCCCCCGACCGCTTCCCGGTACGCGCGTAGGGGTCGAAGTACCAGAGGCCGACGTGCGCACCGGCGGGATCGACCACCTCCCACACCCGGACGTCGGGGTGGTAGACCGGCACGGCGCCCGGATCGAGCGGCTTGAAGCTGAATCCGAACAGCTCCCGGGCCATGAAGAACATCCCCTCGCGGAGCTTCTCGAGCTGCAGGTAGGGGATGATCTCGCTCTCGTCGAGGTCGTACTTCGCGGCCCGGACCTTCTCGGCGTAGGAGCGGTAGTCCCAGGGCTCGATCGTGATCCCGGCCCCCTCGCGGTCGGCTACCGCCTGCATGTCGGCCACCTCCTCGCGGGCCCGGATCACCGCCGGCTTCCACACCGCCTCCATCAGGGCCAGGGCCCGCTCGGGGGTTTTGGCCATGGCGTGCTCGACGCGCCAGTGGGCATGGGTGGCGTAGCCGAGGAGTTTCGCCCGGCGGGCGCGGAGGGAGAGGATCTCGGCGATGAGGGCGTTGTTGTCGGTGGCGCCGCCGCCGTCGCCGCGGTCGACGAACATCCGCCAGACCTTTTCGCGCAGATCCCGGCGCTGCGAATAGGTGAGGAACGGCTCGACGCTCGACCGCGTGTTCTGGATCGCCCACTGCCCCGGCTTGCCCCGCGCCGCCGCCGCACCGGCGGCCGCCGCGACGACGTCGGCGGGGAGGCCGGCGGTGTCGGCCGCCGCGGTGAGCAGCACCACCTGGTCGGTCTCGTCGGCGAGGAGGTTCTGCGCGAAGCGGGTGGAGAGCTCGGCGAGCTTCTGGTTGATGCCGGAGAGCTCGCGCTTGCTGGGAGCATCGAGCCTGGCACCGGCGCGGACGAAGTCGGTGTAGGTGAGCCAGGCGAGGCGCTGTTGCTCGGGGGTCAGCCTCGGCTGCTCAGGCGTCAGCCCCGGCTTGTCACGGGCCTCGTAGACGGCGGCGATCCGCGCGAAGAGTTTCTCGTCCTGGAACACACGATCGGCGAAGGCGGCGAGCTTGGGAGCCATGTCGCGCTCCACGGCGCGGAGGGCGTCTTCGCTCATGCAGCCGGTGTACACGCCGTAGACCGTCTGCACGCGCTCCATCGCGCGTGCGGAGCGCTCGAGCGCGGCGATCGTGTTGTCGAACGAGGGGGGGGCGGGGTCGGCCGTGATCCGGCCGATGGCCTCCAGTTGCTCCGCCATCGCCGCCTCGAGCGCCGGCCCGAAGTCGGCGGTGCGCACACGATCGAACGGGGGCACTCCGCCGTGGGGGCCGGCCCACGGGGCGACAAGGGGATTGCCGGGGTCCGACGGGGTGGCGGCGTGCATGGCGGTGGTGAGCCAGGAGAGGGAGGAGAGGACGACGACGAGGCGCAGGAGGCGCGTCATGGGGACCTCGGAAGGCGGGGAAGGGGGGCCGCAGATGGTCAGGGGATCCGCTCGTCGGGAGGCTCGGGAAGCAGCCAGGCGACAGCCGCGGCCGGGAGGAAGAGCCAGGCGGCGTACAGCAGCGCCAAGCGATGGTCGCCAACCTTGGAGAAGAGCCCGAAAAACACCGTGCCGGCGGCGGCCACGAGACGCCCGATGTTGTAACAGAAGCCCGCCCCCGTGGTGCGCAGCAAGGTGGGAAAGAGCGGTGGCAGGTACATCGTGAACAACCCGAACACCCCTTGACAGACGCCGATCGGCGCGAGCATCCAAAACAGTTGCCCGTGCGGCCGGGCGGTGCCGTAGGCGGCGAGCATCGCCAGGCAGTAGGCCACGCAGAGGATTCCGATCGAGACGCGGTAGCCGAACCGACGCGCGATGAGGGCGGCGAGGAAGTTACCGGCGATCGACGCGACCATCACCAGCATCATCGCCTGGCTGGCGTAGCCGGTCTTCGCCGCCTCCGTCCAGTCGGCGAGGTCGGGCAGATTGCGGAGGTGCTGGAGATACCAGTACATGAACGCCCAGTGCGCCGTGAGCGACAGGCTGCAGACGACGATCGTGAGCAGCGTCGTCCGGCGGACGGCGCCGCGGAACAGGTCGGCCACGCCCGGCGCAGAGTCGGCGGCCGTCGCCCGCGCGGCATGCCACTCCTCGGGCTCGGGCACCGCGCGGCGGATCCAGACGACGAGGAACGCCGGCAGCACCCCGACGAGGAACACGGTGCGCGGAGGAAACGCCGACAGCAGCAACCCCGCCACCATCGCCAGCACCACCCCGACGTTGACCGCCGACTGGAGCACCGCCGCCAGCCACGGCCGCCAGCGGCGCGGCCAGGTCTCCGAGATCAACGCCGCCCCCACCGCCCACTCGCCACCGATGCCGAGGGCCGCGAGGAACCTGCAGATGAGCAGCTGCCACCAGGTCTGAGCGAAGAACGACAGCCCGGTGAACAGCGCATAGGTGAGGATCGTGAGATTGAGGGCCCGGGTGCGCCCGATGCGGTCGCCGACGCGCCCGAAGAACCCGCCCCCCAGCGCCCAGCCGACGAGGAACCCGGCTTGCACGATCGAGCCCGTCCTGCTGACCGTCGGATCGCGCTGGTCGATCCCCCCGAGCAGCTCCGCCACGAACGGCGTCGCCACCAGGGTGTAGAGGTGCATGTCGAGGCCGTCGAACAGCCAGCCGAGCCAGGCGGCGATCCCGCTCTTCCACTGCTGGGGGGAGAGGTCGGCGAGCCGCTCCACCTCACGGGGAGTACCGGCGACGGGGGTGGTCGGGTCGTGGGGCATCGGTTTCCCTCCCGCGGGGATCGCAAATTGACACCAGCCGGCCCGCACCCGCAAGCAGCGCGGTGGCCGGCGGTTCAGATCCCGAGCCCCGGGATCGGCCGGCCGTCGACGAGGGGAAACGGCCGGCCCGATTCGTCGTGCCAGACAGTGCCGGGTGCGATCCCCAGCGCCGTGTAGATCGTCGCGGCCAGATCCTCGGGCCGCTGCCCGTCGGCATCGGGCTCGCCCCCGAGCCGATCGGACCGCCCCACCACCGTGCCACCGCGCACGCCGCCCCCGGCGAGAAACACGCTCTGCACGCGCCCCCAGTGGTCGCGACCCGCCTCGCGGGCATGTGGGATCGTGCTGATCCGCGGGCTGCGCCCGAACTCGCCGGCCATCACCACGAGCGTGTCGTCGAGCAGACCGCGCTCGCCGAGATCGTCGAGCAACGTCGCCAACGCCCGGTCGAGCGGCGGGAGGAGGAACCGCCGCAGGTTGGACCAGGCCGATTCGTGCGTGTCCCAGGTCTCGTTGTTGCCGAGGTTGACCTGCACGAGCGCCACCCCGGCCTCGACGAGCCGCGCGGCCAGCAGCAGCGACCACCCGAAGGCATTGGCGCCGTAGCGCTCGACGAGGCGTGGATCGGCCCGGGTGATGTCGAATGCCCCGCCCACGGCCGGATCGAGGAGCAGCGCCGTCGCCATGCCACGGAACCGGTCGAACGACGCCGCCTCGCCGCCCGCGGCCAGTGCCGCGCGCTGGCGGTCGAGGCCATCACGCAGCGCCACCCGGTCGAGTAGCCTGCCACCACCGAGCGGATCGGCGAGGGCGAGGCTCAGCGGCCGGAAGGCGAGCGACGCCTCCGTGGCCGGGCCGTCGTGGTGGTGGAACAGGTACTCGGGATAGGCGCCGTACGTGCGGGCGTTGAACGGCGAACACTCGAGGAACCAGGGATCCCCCCCCGGGCCGAGCAGCCCGGCGAACTGACCGGGAATCGTCCGCCCGGTGCGGTGGATCAGTTTCTCCGGCAGGACCACCGCCGCGGGCAGCACCCCCTGCGGCGGCAGCACGCGGTTGGCCAGCGCCGCGATGGCGGGCCAATCCGACTTCTTCGGCCCGTTGGGATCGAAGCCCGGGGGCAGGTCGGACCGCCCGGTGAGCATGATGTGGTGCGCGGCGGAGTGGTCGTTGGAGCGATGGGTGAGCGACCGGCAGAGGGCCCAGCGATCGCTCCGTGCGGCGAGGAACGGCAGGTGCTCGCCGATGACGAGGCCCGGCGTGCGCGTGGGGATGGCGGCGAACTCGCCACGCACCTCGACCGGGGCGTCGGGCTTCGGGTCGAAGGTCTCGTGCTGCGCGAGCCCGCCGGAGAGGAAGATCGAGATCACGCTCCGCCGCCGGCCGGTGCCGTCGGCGGCCCGGGCCGCCAGGAGCGCGTCGAGCGTGAGGGCCCCGAGGCCGACCGACCCCGCGCGGATGAGCGCCCGCCGGCTGGGTCGAGTCCGACGATGTTCCGCCTGTGGTCCCATCCACCCCTCCACGATGCCGCCGAGTGGGCCGCCGAGTGGGCCATCCGGTGGAGTGTACCGCGACCGCTCCGCCAGGGCAGCGGCGTGGGGAGCAGGGGGCTCACGCCGAGTGGGATTCGCCGTCGTCCTTGCCGGCGGTCTCCGGTCCGCTGCGGTCGGGATAGAGCAACGACGCCGCCACGCTCGTGCCGATGAGCGACACGATCACCAGCAGCGACACGGCCGGATGGATGAGATGCCCCTTGCCGTGGGGATCCCAGCCCCCGAAGCCCGCCAGCCATTCGCTGTGCCGCGCCGCCTCGACGATCATCTTGCCGCCGACGAAGATCAGCACCGCGGAGAGGCCGTAGTTGAGGAAGCGGAACATGTCCATCACGCCGGCGAGCAGGAAATAGAGCGCCCGCAGGCCGAGGATGGCGAACACGTTGGATGTGAAGGCGATGAACCGCATGTGGGGCGTGCCCGGCGTGACCACGCCGAGGATCGCCGGCACGCTGTCCACCGCGAACAGCACGTCGGTGCTCTCCACGATGAGGAGCACGAGGAACAACGGCGTGGCGACGAGTCGGCCGTTTTCCCGAACGAAAAACCGGTCGCCCGCCGGCTGCGTCGACACCGGAATGAAGCGGCGCACGGTGCGGATCAGCCAGGTGTCGCCGGGTTCGTGTTCGTCGCCCCCCCAGGCGAGCTTGATCCCCGTGTAGACGAGGAAGCCGCCGAACAGCCAGAGGATCCATTTGTAGCGCTCGACCAATTCCGCCCCGAGGAGCACGAAAGTGAGCCGCATCAGCACCGCCCCGAGGATTCCCCAGAACAGCACGCGGTACTGGTACTTGAGCGGCACGCCGAAGTAGCCGAAGACGACCGCGAAGACGAAGACGTTGTCCATCGACAACGACCACTCGACGAGGTAGCCGGTGAGGAACTCGATCGCCGGGCGCCCGCCCAACCACCACCAGACGAGGGCGTTGAACGACAGGGCGAGCCCCGACCAGAAGCAGGTCCAGAAGGCGCTCTCGCGCAGTGACGGCTCGTGCGACTTCCGGTGGAAGACGGTGAGGTCGAGCGTGAGCAGGACCGCCACCATGGTGGCGAACGCCAGCCAGTGGACGAGGTGGATCGGGCCGCCGCCCTCGGCCGCGGCCGCCGCATCGGCGAACGCGAGGAGGGGAAGAGGGAGGGGAGGGGTCATCCAGGCGTACACGGGTGCTTTCCGGAGACGGGGACGCGGAAGTGTAGCAGCAGGGTGTCCGGTGACTCACCCCGGGAAAACTTTGGGGAAAACAGCCGGTCTGGGCGGCCGGGGTCGGGCTGCACCCCCTCCCATCCGCACCATCCCCCCAACCTGACCATGAAATGGCAAACCGTGCGGCCACTCGCGCATCGACGGCAGGACCGGGCTCGGGAAACGACGTACGATTGGGCCGACGTCGCCCCGCCGATCGGGCCGGTGTCGCGGATCTTAGTTGCCGACGGCTGCCCGGTGGGGCGGCACATCCGCCACCGGACATGCCTCCGGTCGGCCGGCCATCTTTCCGCGACGCGGTTCCCGCCGTCCGCGGCTCTCATCAAGGGTCGGCCCCGGTGCACTCCACCGTGGGCCGGCCCGGTCGATGACTCGCGGGACACGGGCCTCCCGGCAGGGGGCCACCCGGGACCGGCCCCGGAGGCACACCATCCCCGGCGCCGCGCCCTGTCAAACGCCGACTGCCGGGGGGATCCCGTTGATGAGGCTCGTCTTCAGCGCGGCGAACACGTTGCCGATCCGCTCCCAGTCGCGGTCCTCCGCCTGGCAGAACACCAGATAGACGGCCGTCGGCGTGCCGAGCACGCGGACCTCGGCGGTGTTGGTGAGGTCGAGGCAGTAGAAATTGAAGTCGAAGCCGCGGAGCTCGTGGCCCGCCACCGTCTCGGTGACGCTCTCGACATCGATGTCGGCGTACTCCCGGCTCATCTGGCGTGCCACCGCCTCCGCGAGGCGCAGCGGCTCACCGCCGGGGGCATGGGCGCTTACCGTCCAGAATCCCCCGTCGGGTGACGACAGGGTGACCATCGCGGCGCCATCGCTGACGTCGACCGACCAGTTTTCGGGATAGTCGAAGGCGAACCCGGCACGTTCGAACCGCATGAGCTCGTTCCCCCGGACGGGTTCACCGCTGGGCCCTTCGCGCAGCGTCGGCCTGCCCCCTTCCGCGGAGTGTAGCAGGCCTCGACCCAGCGGCGGTCGGCCATGTCAATGCCGGGAAACCAGCCTCCAGTCGATCGCGGCGCTGGGGCGGAGCGGGCTTTACCCTCCGCTGGCCGGCCGGTAATGTCCCCGCCCCGTCGCTGGCCTCCCCGCGTCGCCGAGACGACGGGTGCGCCACCCCGCCCCCCGGACTCACCCGATGGCCTGGTCCCGCTCCGCCATCCCGGCATCGATCACCCCCCGCTTCGTCGCGGCGCACCTCGCCGACGTCGCGGTGCCGGTGGCGCTGTTGCTGGCCGTGGCGGTGGTGCTCGCACCAGTGCCCGCGCCGATCGTCGATCTCCTCCTCGCCGCCAACCTCACCGTGTCGGTGCTCGCAGTGCTGGGAGCGCTGGCGGCGCGGACGCCGCTGGAGATGAGCCTGTTCCCCACGTTCCTCCTCGGCTCGACGCTGGTCCGCCTCGTGCTCAATGTCGCCACCACCCGGCTGATCCTCGCCCGCGCCGCCGACGACGGCTTCGCTGCCGGAGGAGAGGTGGTGCGCGCGTTCGGCGAATTCGTCGCCGCCAACAACCTCGTCGTCGGCGGGGTGATCTTCGCCATCATCGCCGTGATCCAACTGGTGGTGATCACCGCCGGCTCGACCCGCACCAGCGAGGTCGCCGCCCGCTTCGCCCTCGACGGGCTCCCGGGCCGGCAGCAGGCGATCGACGCCGACCTCCAGGCGGGGGCCATCAATCGGGATCAGGCCCGGCAGGCCCGCAGCGAACTCCAGCGGCAGGCCGACTTCTTCGCCAGCATGGACGGGGCGAGTCGCTTCGTCCGCGGGGAGGCGGTGGCCGGGCTGCTGATCACCGCGGTGAACCTCGTCGGCGGTCTGGCGATCGGCGTGCTCCAGCGCGGGATGTCGCCTTCGAAGGCGGTGGAGATCTACTCCCGGTTGACGATCGGCGACGGACTGGCCAGCGCCGTGCCGTCGCTGCTGGTCAGCGTGGCGACCGGGTTGCTCATCTCGCGATCGACACAGGCCACCGACCTGTCGCGGGAACTGGGCCGGCAATTCGCGACGCGGCCGCACGTCCTCACCGTGACGGCGGTGTTCCTCGGCCTGTTGTCGCTCTCCGGGCTGCCGTTCCTGCCGCTGGCCACGATGGCGGTCCTCGCGGGCATCGCGGCCTGGCGGTCAAGCCGCCTCGCGGCTGCCGTGCCGTCGCCCACCAGCGCCCTCCCGGCCGCCCCGCCGCGCTCGCCGGCCGAGGAGGTGATGGCCGACGAGCGGATCACCGTCACCCTGGGGCGCGGTCTCGTGTCACTTGTCCACGGCGAGGCGCCGCTCGTGGCCCGGACCGCCGCCCTGCGTTCGCAGATGGCCGCGGAGATCGGCCTCGTCGTGCCCGCGATCGCCTTCCGCGACGACCCTTCTCTCGCTCCCCGTGGCTACCGCGTCACGATCGCCGACGAGGAAGTGGCCAACGGCGAGATTCCGGCCGGGCGACTGCTGACCGTTCCGCCCCCCGGTGAAGAGCCACAGGGGGATGGTGCCGAGGCCGCCGACCCCGTCAGCGGGCGGATCGGCCTCTGGCTCGGCCCTGCCCAGGCCGACATCGCGCGCACGAAAGGGGCGGCGGTCCTCGATGCCGCGGCCTTCATCAGCGCCGGGCTCGAGGCGGGGATCCGCCGCCATGCCGACCGGCTCCTCTCGCGCGACGCCGTCGGCCGCCTCCTCGAATCGCTCCGCGGAGCCGCTCCGTCACTCGTCGAGGCGGTGGTGCCCGACGTGCTGACAGTTGCCCGCATCCACCGCACCCTCCAGGCGCTGCTCCGCGACGGCCTGCCGATCCGGCCGCTGGGCGAGGTGCTCGAGATCCTCGCCGACCACGCCGCCACGACCACCGATCCGGTGGCCCTCGCCGCGCACGTCAGGGAGACGGTGATCCGCGGCGTCTGCCGCCGCAGCCGCGATCCCGCCGGCGTGCTCGCCGTGGTGCGACTCGACGAACGGGCGGCCCGGCAACTCGCCGACGGCCCCCGCGCCGCAAGCGCCCCCCTAAGCAGGGTCCGCCGCGCGGTGCGCGCCCGTGCCGCCCGCGGCACACCACCGGTGGTGGTGGCGCCGGCAACGCTGCGGATCGCGGTCCGCGACGCATTGGCCGGCCATGTGCCCACGGTACGCGTGCTCGCCGACACGGAGATCGCCGAAGAAGAACGGGTCGAGGTGTTCGCAACGATCGGGGTCGAGGAGGGGGTCCGGGCGGCCTGACGCGACCGCGCGGACCGCGGGGACGCCGCGGAACGTCCGACCGCTGACGGCCTGGAAAAAAAGGTTCAAGACCGCGTCCGCCACCCGCCGATGAGGAAGGGTTGCAGGTTCGATGGTCGTCAACGCGAAGGATGCCATGGATGGCAGTTTTTTCACGGAGGATGGTCGTGGCGAACCACTCGGCACCCCAGCTTGCGCCCGAGGAGGTGCAGGAACTGTGGCGGCAATTCAAAGCCGACCAGTCGAACGAGGATCTGCGCAACCGCCTGATCGAGGTCTACCTCCCTCTGGTCAAGTACAACGGAGAGCGGATCTGGTCGCGTCTGCCCGAGGGGGTGGAACTCGACGACCTCGTCTCCGCCGGCACCTTCGGCCTGATGGATGCCATCGACGCCTTCGACATGGCGCGGGGGGTCAAGTTCGAGACCTACTGCGTGCCGCGCATCCGCGGTGCCATGCTCGACGAGCTGCGCACCATGGACTGGGTTCCCCGGCTGGTCCGCTCGAAGGCGAGCAAGCTCAACGAGGCGATCAAGACACTCGAGGCCAAGCTCGGCCGCACCCCCTCCGACGCCGAGGTGGCGGAACAGATGCAGCTCTCGCGCGAGGACTTCGAGAAACTCCTCGTCGAGGCCAACGCCGCCAGCCTGGTCAGCCTCAACAAGAAATGGTGCGAGACCGACAGCTCGAAGGATGTCCGTGAAATCGACATTCTCGAGGACAAGAAGGGGGAAGACCCCACCCGACGGATCCAGAAGGCCGACCTCATGCGGCTGGTGACCAAGGGTCTCAACCGCAACGAGCGCCTGATCATCATCCTCTATTACTACGAGGAGCTGACCATGAAGGAGATCGGGGCCACCCTCGACCTCTCCGAGAGCCGGGTCAGCCAGATGCACAGCGCGATCGTCGAACGGCTGCAGAACCAACTCGAACGGCGCCGGCCTGAGTTCGCCATGTGAGACGGCTCCGACCGCGCGGCATGCTGAACCGGGCAGGCTGCGAGGTTCCGGGGGACAGTCGAAAAAAGAATGCAGTCCGCGACGACAGTTGCCGATGAATCACGATCCCGGGGAAGTCGCGGCCCTGGGTCATGCCGACCGTGGTGAACCACGATCGGTGTCGCCAAAGCGGCATCGCGCGGCAAGAATGGGAGGGTCGGACAGCTCGGACGAATCGATCGAACCGACCCGATGATGGCTCCGTAAGGGGCCGGGGAACGGTGAGAAGGGATTCGCATGCTGTCTGCAAGGAGTGCTGACATGAACATCTTCGGGATCTCGTTCACGCAGGGTGCGGCGGCCGTCAAGGGTGTGGCCGGTGCCGAGGCTGCCCAGGCCGCGGCGGGCCGCGGTGTCAACGCGGTGCACGACTCGGTCACGCTGTCGGTCGATGGCGTGCGGGCCGCCGAGGCGACGTCCGACATTCGCTTCGACCGCGTGGCGGCGATCCGCGCCGAGATCGCTGCGGGTGTCTACGAGACGCCCGAGAAGCTCGATGCGGCCCTCGACCGGCTGCTCGAACGGCTCGGCTGATCACGCCGCCATGGTCTCCACTGGCCGACCCGGCCGGGCGTGGGGCCGCCATGAGGCGCGGTGACGCTACAATCCGTTGACGGGTGTCCGCCGAAGGGCACCCGTCAACGAGGTTGCACCATGCCGACCACAGCCGACTTCTCGCTCGGATCAGTCGACGTGGCCCTCACGCCACGGGAGCGGTTCGCCGAGTTTCTCCAAGCCCGCGGCAAACGGATCACGAAGCAGCGGCAGGCGATCGTGGATCACGTCGCCAGCCGGCACGAGCACTTCGACGCCGAACAGTTGCTCGCGGAACTGCGGCAGACCCCCGTGGGAGCCGGCGCGAGCCGTCCCACCGTCTACCGCACACTCACGGAGATGGTCGAGGCCGGACTCCTCAAAAAGATGGTGCTGGCGGGCCGCAGCGTCTACGAGCACGACTACGGCTATCCCCAGCACGACCATCTCCACTGCACGGCCTGCCAGAAGCTGATCGAGTTCTCGAGCGCGGATGTGGCCTCGATCTGCTCCGCCGTGGCGGCACGGCACCGGTTCTCCGCCCGCAGCCATCGGCTCATCGTCAGCGGGATCTGTGCTGACTGCCGCAGCAGCCGCAGCCGATCGCGTCACCAAGACCGTGTCTGACGGGGCCCACCCGGGCTGCCCCGTCAGACGCGCAGGTCCGAAACCGCCACCCGACGGGGCACCCGGGCGAGTGCCGCCCTCACCGGACCGGCAACGAACTCCACCACCTGCTCGGCGGCCCGACCGGCAAGGCCCGCCGGAGCGAGCGCGGCGTCGAGATCGACCGTGGCGAAGAGCGGATCGCCACGGAGCCGCGCGGCAAGGTCGTTGGCAGCCCCGGCTCGCACGGCCGCGGTGGTGGCATGGCTGTGGCCGCGGAAGGCCTCGTGGAGCTCCTGGCGGTCGCCCCCGGCCTTCGTGCCCGCCATGAGGATCCGCTCCGCCGCCAGATAGGGGAGCCAGGGTTGGAGGTTCCGTGCGATCGCACCGGGCATCACCACCAGCCCACCGGCGATGTTGGTGAACAGCACCAGCTGCGCGTCGGTCGCCAGACAGGCCTGCGGCAGCACGAGGCGCCGCGGCGCGGAGTCGTCGAGGGTCCGCTCGAACCACTGGACGGCAGCCGTCTGCCCGGCGGTCGTCGCCAGCCCCATCACGAACCGCGCCAGCCCGCACATTCGTTCGGCCCGCATCGGATTGCGCTTGTAGGGCATCGCGCTCGAGCCGACCTGCTCGCGCTCGAACGGCTCCTCCAGTTCGCCGGCGGCGGCCGCGAGGCGCAGGTCGTTGCCCGCCTTGTGGGTCGATTCCGACACCCCCGCGAGGACCGCCACGACCTGGGAATCGACCTTGCGGGAGTATGTCTGGCCGGTCACGTCGTATGACCCGTCGAACCCCAGCTTCCGCGACACCATCTCGTCGAGGGCGCGCACCCGGGCGTGATCGCCGTCGAACAGCTCGAGGAAACTCGCCTGGGTGCCCGTGGTGCCCTTGACCCCGCGGGCCCGCAAACGCTGGCGCCGGTGCATCACCTCCTCGAGGTCGAGGACGAGATCGTGGATCCAGAGGCAGATCCGCTTCCCGATCGTGGTCGGCTGCGCCGGCTGGAGATGGGTGAGCCCGAGGCAGACCAGGTCGCGCGTCTCCATCGCCTTCTCGGCCAACGACTCGATCACCATCGCGAGGCGCACCGCGACCAGGTCGAGCGACTCGCGCAGCAGCACGAGATCGGTGTTGTCCGTGACGAAGGCACTCGTCGCGCCGAGGTGGAGGATCGGGCGGGCCGCAGGGCAGTCGTCGCCGTAGGCATGGAGGTGGGCGAAGACATCGTGCCGCATCCGGCGCTCGTAGTCGGCGGCCTTGGCGAAATCGATGCGATCGACGGCCGAGCGCAACTCGGCGAGCTGCGCGGGGGTGATCGGCAGGCCGAGCTCCGCCTCGGCTTCCGCCAGCGCCAGCCAGCAGCGCCGCCAGAGACCGTAGCGGTGGTTGTCGCTCCACAGCCGGGTCATCTCTGCCGACGCATAGCGCGTGGCCAGCGGATTGCTCCACACGTCGTGCCGCTCGCCTTCCCTGCCCGGATCCATCGTCACCTCCCGGCATGCCGCCGTCGCACCACCCACTCCCGACCGCCCCTCACCGTCCCCCGCGGTCGTGCCGCGCCCGGGCCGTCACGTCCGCTGTTGCCTTTCCCGGCGCCCGCCCCGCCAGCCGGCAGAAGAGGGTCTCGAGCGCGAGGCTCGCGCGCGGACCGCGCGATGCCGCCCCCTTGAGCCCCCGATCGAGTTCGTACAGCCACAGCGGCAGGGCCAGCGCCCGCCGCGGTCCGAGCCGCGACAGCGACTCTCGTGCCTGAGCCAGCGCCTTCGGCCACGCCGCCACCCCTGCCGCACGGAGCGCCTCGTCCACCCCCCCGGGCCTCCCGCCACCCGGCGGGAGGGCGAGGAGGCGCGCGGCGGTCGATAGCCGGCGAAGTACCGACGACGCCTGGGCGGCGAGGGCGATCGGGCTCTCCCCCGCCTCGAGCAACTCCGCGAGGCGCCCCAGGGCGACCGGCGCGTCCCCCGCGGCCGCGGCGTCGATCATGCTCCAGGCGGTGCGCTCGCGGGGGCTGCCGGCAGCGTCGTCGACGGCCTCGGGGGGAAGCGGGCCGGTGCCACCGGCGGCGGCCAAGCGGGCCAGGGTCTGGTCGATGCGCCCCAGGTCGCCGGCCAGCCGCTCGAGCAGCAGATCGGCGGTGCCCGCAGCCAGCGCCCGGCCATGGCGCTGCCGCGCCCATTCAGCCAGCCAGCGGGGGAGGTTGTATTTCGGCGGCACCCCCAGATCGATCTGTGCCCCCCGCGCCGACACGGCCTTGGCGAGGCGGGTGTTGGCCGGGAACGAGCGGACCTCGAGGATCACCACCCCCCGGCTGCCGCGGTCACGGCCGGCCAGACCTTCGAGCCGCTCACGGTTTTCCGACACGAAGGCGTCGGCCCCGCGCACCACCGCCACGCGCGTGGCCCCGCCGAACAGTGGCACGGTGGCAGCCTCGTCGAACACGTCACGCGGGTCGGCGAGCGCCTGACCATCGAACTCGCGCCACGCCCAGCCCGCCTCGTCGGCGTCGGGGCAGTAGTGGCGCCGCAGCCGGGCGAGCATCTCGCCGCCGAGGAACGGTTCGTCCCCGGCGAGCACGAGCAATCCGGCGGCACCGGGATTCCACGGTTCCGCTGTCCGGAGGATGTCGAGGGCCAGGGGCACGGCGCGGGCTCCGCGCGGGAGCCGTCTACCACCCGGCCGGCGGCCCCGCAGTGCGGAGTGTAGCCGGTCACGCCATCAGGCGGCGGAGAGGATCGCACCCGGCACGGACGGGGCCGGTCACGGTGCGGCCGGAGGGGTGGAGACCCGCACGCCGCCGAGCTTGCCGACGACCCGGCTCACCGTCGTGGCGACCATGTCGGGGGTCGTGGTCCGGCCAACGTTGCCCGCCGCATCGGTCGCCTCGGCGCGGATGAACACGCGCGGCGGCACCACCCGGTCGGGCTGCCAGCGATGCTCCCCCTGGGCGTCGAGCCCTTCGGCGATCGTTGCCCACGGTCCGTCCACCGACGGGGAATAGACGAGGCGCACTCCGTGCGGCACGAGCAGCTGATCGCGGGCCGCGTAGCGGATGACGACGACGGTCGGACCGCCGGCACGGACCTCCTCGACCTGGATCAACTCCACCGCCGGTGGTTCGTCATCGACACCGATCCAGCCCTCCGGAGCGGCCCCCGAGCGCGGCCCCAGCCCCCCCGCGGACTGCGCAGGGACGATCTCGAGGCGGAATCCATACAGCCCCACCGTCGGCAGGGCGACCTCGATCGGGCTGGTGGCGTCTTCGTCGATCGCCGAGCGCTGCCAGGTGACGCCGCCATCCAGCGTGCTCCACAGCTCGACCTGGAGCGGTCCACTGGCGGGGCGGTCGGCCTCGATCTCGTAGTCCCAGCTGAACCGGCGGCTGTTGACGATGTGGAGTGGTTTACCACGGTATTCCGTCGGTGGTTGCACGACCCGTGGCGCGGCGGCGGGGTTGGTGGCGGCGAACGGAGGCGGCGTGACGAGGGGGCGGTCGGCGGTGGGCACGGCACTCGTGCTCACCGGTCGGAGGAGCACGCTCGGCGGCTCGACGGCACGCCCCGGCACCGGAGGATCGGTGGTGAACCGGGTGGCCGGCTCTGCCGCCCATGCCGATGACGGCTGGCCCGAGGAGGACCGGGCCGGCGGCAACACGGTGAGCGACGGAGCGGGAGACGGCTCGGTGGCCAGCACGGTCGGCGAAGGAGGATCGACCGTGCGCCCCAGCTGGGAGGGCTCGACGGTCGGCAGGCTCTGCGCAGGCAGTGCCGGCACTCCAAGTTCCAGGGCGAGTGCCGTCTGGTCGATGCCCGGATCGGTGCCCTCGAGATGGAACTCCTTCACCGTGCGGTTCCCGCCGGCGTCGGCCACGGCGATCCGGACCGCGAGCGCCTCGACCTTCTCCCCGGCCCACCAGATCTCCTCGCCCACCAGATGGGCGGGCGCCTCCCGGGCGAGGATCCCCTCGGCGGCGATCCGTTTCCACTCGGTGTCGCCCTTGCCCCGGTACGAGAACTCGAGCGAGTCGAGACGCAGCGAGTCGTCGGCTGCGGCATAGCGGCAGACGATTTCGCCATCGTTTCCGCGCCACACGCGGGCCGTCACCCGGGGCCCGGCGGCATCGACCAGCACGCGGAGATCGGGCCCCTCGCCGCCCCGCGCCCGCCCCTGGGCATCGATCGCCCGGAAGCGGAACCAGTACTCACCGTCGGTACTCGCCTTGTAGGTGATCGATGTCGCGGACGGCGCCGCGGACCCCACCTCCTGCCAGGTGGCTCCCAGATCCCGCGAGACCCCGAGTACGACGCGCGTCGCCGCACGGTCGGGCGCCTGCGGCGGAGACACCCGAAAAGGCAGTGCGAACACCGTCTGCTTCGTGCGCACAAGTTCCGGCAGCCGCGGCGGCGGCGGCAGGTCGTCGGCCACGACCGGATGGTTCACCAGCAACACGAGGACCAGGGCGATCCCCCAGCCGGGCCGCCGGGGCAGTGCCGATCGGGAAAGTGCCGATCGGTGGGGTGCAGTGCTGCGGAATGCGGATGCCATGCCCGGAAGGATCGACCGTCGCGGACGGAATGGTCAGCCACCGGCGCCACCGGAGACAAAAGCCCCCCGGTCAGCCCCTCCTCCCGGCGCGACGACGCAGACCGCGGCGACCCGTGAAACTGGGGGAACGGGTGAGACGCGGCGGGAATCATATGGACCCGGGCTGGACGGCCCCCCCATAATCCCGTTGGCCCCCGGGACGGCTCATGGAGCTACGGGGCGAAGCGCCGACTCCATACCGGTCCGGCGCCCGACGACACCCTCCAATCGACCGCACACCCGGCGAGGTGAAGGCCGTGCCCGCCCAGAGCCTTTCCTTCCTCATCACGGCTCTGCTCCTGGCCGCCACGATCGGCGTGGCGATGGCCGCCATCAGCTACGTCCGCAGCCGTTTCCTGGGTGGCGCGTCCGATCATCCGGGTGGGGACGGCACCGCATGGCGCGACAGCCTCCTCGGCTACCGGAATCTGCGCGACAAGGGTGTTCTGAGTGACGACGAATACCGAAAAATAAGAACGCTTGTCGAACCGCATCTGTCGGATCCGTCATCCCGCGAGGATCACGGCCACTGACGACCGCATCCCGGCGACCCGATCGTCGGGCAACGGCACGGCTGGTCCGGCAGCAGACCGATCACCATCCAGTTTCCGCCCCTGAAAAGGTCTGCTCATCCATGCCCAACGGCAAAGACGTCAACAACATCGGCCGCCGTGGCGCCGGTGGGACGACGAAGAAGAACGCCTTCTGCTCGTTCTGCCGCAAGAGCTACCGCGACGTCGGACCGCTCGTCGAAGGTCCGGGTGACGTCTACATCTGCGGCGAGTGCATCGAGCTCTGCCAGTCGATCCTCGACCAAGAGAAGCGCCGCCGGGGCTCCAGCAAGCAACTCTTCACCTCGATCCCCTCGCCGCGGGCGATCGTCTCCCACCTCGATGAATACGTCATCGGGCAGGAGCACGCCAAGCGGGTGCTCGCCGTCGCGGTGCACAGCCACTACAAGCGCCTGACGCTCGGCAGCGAGGCCTCCGACGTCGAGGTGGAGAAGTCGAACATCCTCCTCCTCGGCCCCACCGGGAGCGGCAAGACCCTCCTCGCGCGGACGCTCGCCCGGATCCTCAACGTGCCGTTCGCGATCGGCGATGCGACCACCCTCACCGAGGCGGGCTACGTCGGTGAGGACGTGGAGAACCTGCTGCTCAAGCTGCTCAACGCCGCCGACTTCGACATCGAGGCGGCCCAGCGCGGCGTGCTCTACATCGACGAGATCGACAAGATCGGCAAGACGAGCCAGAATGTCTCGATCACCCGCGACGTGTCGGGAGAGGGCG
>SXWA01000106.1 GCA_005791575.1 Planctomycetaceae bacterium | reverse complement strand
CCGGCACCTCATCCGTGAGGTGCAGCAGGCCGTTGATCCACGGCCTGCCAGTAGCCGTTGGCCAAAGTCCATCACTGGCCGTTGGCCAATTGAAAAGCTGTGCTTTTCACGGGAGCTGCGCTCCCGGCACCTCATCCGTGAGGTGCAGCAGGCCGTTGATCCACGGCCTGCCAGTAGCCGTTGGCCAAAGTCCATCCATGGCCTTTGGCCACAGCCTGCCAGCGTGGCAGCGGGCGTGCCGTCTCACGGGGCCGACGGTGTCGCCACGCTGAGGATCCCGTCGGCCGTCAGCGCGTCGTCCATCTCGGCGGCGTCGAGCGTCACCCGGAAGGGTGTATCGCCGGCGGCGACACCGACCGCACGGATCGGAAGGCTGACCGTCTCCCCCGCGGCGAGCGTTTCGATGGCGTCGAAGGCGATCACACCCGGAGCGAGACGCACCGGCCAATTGCCCGCACTCACCGGCTCGATCCCCTCGTCGAAGAACACCGTCGCGACGACATTGGCCAGCGGCTGCGACGAGCCGTTGTGAATCGTGATCATGAGGTCGAAGGGTTCGCCCGTCTGGCTGGCGTCGGGCAGTCCTTCGATTTGCATGGTGACGACCTGCGGAGCGGCCGGAGCCGGGGTGTCGGGGTTGGAGATCACCCGTTCGACGCTCTCGACGAGGCCGGTCGCCGGTGCGTCGGCATCGTGGATGGGGGCGGGGCCGAACGCCTCGGTCGCGGCCGCGGTGGTTGCCGATGGCGTGCCGTCCAACGGGAGTGATCCGCTCGCGGGAGCGACCATGGAGCCCGTCCCAGCGGCGGCGGTCCCGGTTGCCACAGCGCCGGTCGCCGCCTTCCGGGACGCGGGCGCACGGTGCGCGTGGGGCTGGCGGTGACCGGCAGTCGGGGCGCCGTGGGCCGCGGTCGCCGGTGCGGGCAGCAGACCGAGGGGGCGCGGCATCCCGGCGAAGGCCGCCTGGAGATGGTCCCGGACAGTCCGCGGAGCGGGAGCCTCACGGCCGGCATGCCGCTGCGCCGGCCTCTGCGGCGACCGTTCGGTCGAGCCGGCGATCGTGGGCGAGCCGGCCGCGGCGATAACGCCGGTCTCGTCGAGGAGCGAGGGCGTTCCGGTGGTCGTGGCTGCCGCGGGTGACTCGGCCGCCGCGTTGCGTCCGTCGGCGGTCTCGACGACGGCGGTCGTCCGCTCGCCGGCGGTCAGGACCGCATCGCCCGCTGCCTGATCCTGGGCTGCGACCGCGCGGGAGTCCGCGGCGATGCCGCCGGGAGTGCCCGCTGCTCCCGGCCGCACGCTCTGGGAGGTGGCGATCGCCGGTTGCCGTGGCGTCGGTCGAACGCCGTGCGCGGTCGTCCCGGCCGGCATCGGCACCAGTCCCAGCGGGCGCTGCATGCGGGCAAATGCCGTCTGCAGACGCTCGGCCAGGGCTTCCCGCGCTGGAGCGGGGGTGGGTTGGTCGGCCCGAACGCGGTGAGCGGCGTGGGCCCGATGAGCGGTGGCCGCACGGGTAGCCGGCTGCGGGATGGGGTCAGATCGTGCGGGGGCGGTCTCCGCCGCCAGCACCGGCGCCGGGTCCCCGGTCTCACAGTCGCAGAGGGCGGTGTCAGCGGAAGCGGGGTCCGATTCAGCCGCCATGATCGGCGCCGCATCGGCATCCGGCAGCGTCTCGACCGCGGTCTCGGTGGCGGGGGTGACGTCAGCCGCTGCGTCTGCCGCTGCGTCTGCCACCTCCTCGGCTGCCACCTCCTCGGCTGCCTCGGGCGTAGCGGTCGCCGGACCGGTGAGCCGATCATCGGCGGCCGGTTCGACGACGGCGAGCGATGCGGTGTCACTGGTGGCGGAGGATGGTTCGCCGGAAGCGGAGGGGAGTGCCGCAGGTTGATCGATCGCAGGGCCGTCCGCCGCGGCGAGCGGCGCAGCTGTCCCCCCCGTCGTTCGCACCGCCCCGCGGTGCCGGGTGTGCGAGTGCTGCGACTGGGGGGGTTGGGATGCGGCCGTGTGTGGTGCGGGAATCAGCCCGAGAGGGCGCGGCAAACGCGTCAGCGTGGAGCGGACGCGGTCGAGCAGCGGCGTGGCCGAGACGCCTTCCTCCGTCGTCAACCGCTCCTGCACGCGGGGCACGGCCGCGATCCTCCGTGCCGCGATGGTGGGCGCGACCGGCTGTGGCGACGTGGCGCTGCCGGTCTCGGCCGGGGCGGTGTCGCCGGGAACTGGATCGCTCGACGCGATCACCGCCGAGGTCCATTCGGCCGACGGTGCCGGATCGATGGCGGGGGTGGCCGGCAGTGTCGCCACCAACGGTGGCTCGGCGACCCGCCCCGGTGCCGCGATCGCGGGATCGACATCCGCCGTGGGGAGCGGCACCTCCACCGTCAAGGCCTCCATCGACACCGGCCGGCCCGGTTCGGGCGCGACGGCGGGCAGCGCCGCGGCGTCGTCCGCCGGACGGCCTTCGCTGTCGGCCAACGGTGCGATGACCAGCGTGCCATTGCCCACCTGCGGCCCCTGCCAGTCGGGGCCGGCGGTGCGGATCGGCTGGTTCGCGGCGGCGATCCGCTTGGCGAGCGGCTTCCGCCCGGTCGCCGCGGTCGACTCGGTCGACTGACCGACGACCGAGTAGGCCTTCTCCTTCTCCACGGGTGCCGCGGGCACCAAGTCGAACGTGGCCGCGGAGAGCGCCGCGGTCAGGATCGTCGCCGGCAGACGGGGGCGGAGCATGGCTGTCAGGTCCTCGGGAAAGGGCTGATCGTCCATCCGTCTGTATCGGTCGATCGGAAGCGAAAGCTTTTGCCGGTCGTGAGGGAGCCGGCCGGATCACCTCCACGACCTCCCCAGACCGCAGCCTGGCGCTGCCGGGGGGGAATCGCGGGGGCTGTTCCGGGGAGTGGCCAGTCGCCTACATTCTTCCCATCCAGCCCGACCCTCACCGCCCACTGGGCCGTGCGGCAACCCGGAGATGCCTCCGCCATGAGCACCGTCGACCGGTCCACCGCCGCCCACGTCCCTTCCTCCAGCCGCCGGGACGATCCCCCGCGGCATCCGGTCGGCGGCTGGAGCGGCCTGGCCGACCGGGTGTTGGACGGGGAGGCCATCGCCCGGGACGACGCCCGCGCGGTGCTGGCCTCGCCCGACGCCGAACTCCTCGACGTGCTCGCCGCGAGCTACCGGGTGCGCCACCGGTTCTTCGGCAACACGGTGCAGTTGTTCTTCCTGATGAACGCCAAGAGTGGGCTCTGCCCGGAGGATTGCGGCTACTGCTCGCAGTCGAAGATCTCGTCGGCCGAGATACCCCGCTACAACCTCCTCGCCCCCGAGACGCTTCTCGACGCGGCCCGGGTGGCGGCCGAGCGCCAGTCGAAGACCTTCTGCATCGTGATCTCCGCCCGCGGACCGACCGAACGGGAGATCGACGCCGTCTGCGACATCGTGCCGCGGATCAAGGAGCGCCACGACCTCAATGTCTGTGCCTGCCTCGGCCTTCTCAATCCGCAGCAGGCACGCCGCCTCGCCGCAGCCGGGGTCGACAAGGTGAACCACAACCTCAACACGAGCGCCCGCCACTACCCGGCGATCTGCTCGACCCACACCCACGCCGACCGTGTGGCGACGCTCGAGGCCTGCCGCGCGGCCGGTCTGGCCCTCTGCAGTGGTGGCATCATGGGGATGGGCGAGGAGCCGGAGGATCTCGTCGACATGGCGTTCGAGTTGCGGGCGCTGGGAGTGGAGTCGATCCCCCTCAACTTTCTCACGGCGATCGATGGCACTCCGCTGGAGGGCTCCGACCGACTTTCGCCGCGTGACTGCCTCCGCGGTCTGGCGATGATGCGGCTGGTGAATCCGGCAGCGGAAATCCGGATCGCCGGCGGCCGCGAGGTCCACCTCCGCAGCCTGCAGCCACTCGGCCTCTACCCCGCCAATTCGATCTTCGTCGGCGACTACCTCACCACCCCGGGGCAGCCGCCCGCGGCCGACTACGCGATGATCACCGACATGGGCTTCACGATCACGCGAGGCCGGGAAATGGCCGTTTGACCGAGGCCGGGAAATGGCCGTTTGACCGGGGCCGGAAGACGGCCGTTTGACTGGGGCCGGAAGACGGCCGTTTGACTGGGGCCGGAAGACGGCCGTTTGACCGGGGCCGGAAGACGGCCGTTTGACTGGGGCCGGAAGACGGCCGTTTGACTGGGGCCGGAAGACGGCCGTTTGACTGGGGCCGGAAGACGGCCGTG
>SXWA01000009.1 GCA_005791575.1 Planctomycetaceae bacterium | reverse complement strand
GGGAGCCGTTCGTGCCGGGCAAGGCGTTCGCGCATGCCGACCGGCTCGGTCTCGTGGTCGATGACGGCGTGGTGGTCTGCCCACCCGCACCGGGCCGGCCGTCGCTGGTGATCGACCGCGCGGGCCGGGCGACGCTGCGCGTCGTGCAGCCGGAGGAGGATCTCGGCGCGATCGAGACCGCTGTCTCGGGGTTTTCCTTCTGCCTCGTCGACGGTGAGCCGTCGCCCCCCGACGAAGTCCTCCATCCGCGGACCGGATACGGGCTGTCGGCGGACGGGCGGTGGTTGTTCATCCTCGTCGCCGACGGGCGGCAGACGACGAGCCAGGGTCTGACGGTCCGCGAGGTAGGCGAACTGCTCCACGAGATGGGGGCCGACGACGGCATCAACATGGACGGCGGCGGCTCGACGACGCTCGTCGCCAAGGCGGCCGCAGGGAACGAGCTCCGCGTCGTGAACAGTCCCTCGGGCGGCCTCCGCCGCAACGGAGCGAACCTCGTCATCGCCGTGGACGAGCCAGCCGCCCGGCAGATTCCCCGCCATGCCGACGGCATGCCTGACGACGGTCGCTGATCGCCACCGTTCCGCTCCCGGCCCGCTCACCCCGCGGCAGCGGTGGCCTCCGCGGGCGACACGGACAAGCGGTCGATCTCGCGCCGCGCGCGCTCGGCCGCCAGCCCGAAGTCGGCGGGGGTCTGCCGCTTCGGATCCTGCCTGTCGACCCACGGGGAGAGGACGTCGAGCACGCGACGCTGGGTGGCGAGCGCTTCCGCCGGGCGGCCGGTGGCGGCGAACAGTGCCGCCTGGGCGACGAACACCTCGACGAGGACACGGGTCCGCGCCGCGACGGCCGGCTCGGCGGCGACCGCGCGCGAGGCGAGATCCAGCGCCTCCGCCAGATCCCCTACCGCCTCGCCCGGCCGACCGAGGGCGGTGAGGCAGGTGCAGGCCTGGGCCGCGGCCCCGACCACCTCGCCGAGGAAGTGTTCCGATCCCGGCATCTCGCCGAGCAGGTGCCTGGCGAGGGCACCACGGCGCCGGGCCTTCACCAGCGCTTCCTCCCCACGCCCTTCCGTGAGGTCGAGGTGGGCCAGAGCGGTGAGACCCAGGAGCACGCCGTGGCCCAACTCGTCGCGGCCCACCGTGAAGCGGTCGAGCCCGTCCCCGGCGACAGCCACGAGCCTCTCGAACCGCGCCCGGCGGACCGCCGGATCGGAGAGCGCCGGGTTGATCGCGGCGTTGTAGATCACCGGCAGGCAGCGGCACACGAGCGCGGCGTCGTCGGGCGCGGCGGCGAGGAGCCGAGCGACGAGATCGACGGCCCGCCGATTGAGCCCGAGCGATTCGTCGTGGTGGCCGGCCATGCTCTCGACGTTCGCCAGATCGGTCCAGGCGACGGCAAGCCGGTGCCCCGCCGCGGGATCGTCTCCGAGGCGCAGCATCAATCGGTCGATCGCCGCCCGGGCGCTGATGGCCGCAGCATCGATCCGCCCGGTGCGGGCACACAGCGCGATCTCCAGACGACCGGCACGCTCACGCAGCGCCTCGTCGTCTTCGGTCACCACCGCCAGGGCATCGACCTCGTCGAGGCACGGCAGCGCCCCCCGCACCGTGTCGAGCGCGTCGGCAGGCCAGTGAAGCCTGTCGAAGAGTTCGGCCACCCGCACGAGCCCCGCGGCCTTGAAGCGGGCGCTCGTCGCCGCGTCGGGATCCGGGGGCCACGCCAGATACTCGTCGCGGATCCGCCGGAGGTGCTCGCGGTCGGCCTCGTCGAGCGCGGCGCCGCGGGCGAGGAAGCGTGCCGCCGCGGTGTCGGTGAGGCGATCGAACGACCGGCGGGCCATCGACTGTGCCTCGAGCACCCTGTCGTGGCTGGCCACGAGCGCCGTCGTGGCGGCATCGAGGCGCCGGAGGTGGTAGATCGTGCCGCCGACGAGTGCCAGCGCGGCCACCACCGTGCTGGCCGCCAGGGCCGCCAGCGCGGGCCGGCGGCGGCCCCACTTGAGGAGCCGCTCCACGACTCCCGCGGGGCGGGCGCTGATCGGGCGCTGGTCGAGGAATCGCTCCAGGTCGTCGAGCAGTGCAGCCGCCGAGCGGTAGCGCGATTCCGGCTTCCGCTCCAGGCACTTGCCGACGATCGTCTCCAGGTCGATCGGCAGCCGGGCGACCAGCGTGCCGAGGGGCTTCACCGCGCCAGCCACGGCGCGGCGGAGTGACTCGGCCGTCGTCGCGGCGTCGTAGGGAGCCCGTCCGGCGAGGAGCCAGTAGAGGAGTCCGCCGAGGGCGTGGACGTCGGCGGCGGTGCCGACCGGGCCGAGCGCCGGATCCAGACCGGTCTGCTCCGGGGCCATGAACGACGGCGTGCCGACGGCGATGCTCGCGTGGGTCACCGCCGGCCCGAGCTCCTCCCCGGGCCGCGCCAGGCCGAAGTCGACGAGCTTCGGCACGGGGCGACCACCGCCGGGTGCCGGCGCGAGGAGGACGTTGGCGGGTTTGATGTCGCGGTGGATGATCCCGCGGGCATGCAGGGCCGCCACGCCGCGGGCCAGGTCGGCAACGATCGCCACCGCCTCGGCGACCGGCTTTGCGTCATTGCCGATCCGCTCGGCGAGCGACGCTCCGTCGATCCACTCCATGACGATCGCCGGGGTACCCGCGACATCGGTCAGGTAGAGGATCTGCACGATGTGGGGATGCACCACGCGCGTGAGGAGCGTCGCCTCGCGCTCGGCCCGCAGCCGCCCCTCCGGCGTCAGTGCGGCGCCGGAGGCGAGCACCTTCACGGCGACGATGCGGTCGAGCCGTGTCTCCCGGGCCCGGTAGACGACTCCCATCCCACCGCGTCCGACCTCGACCAAGTCGGTCAGCCCGGCGACGGGAGGTGGAGGGGGCGCGGCGGGAGGGGGCGGTTCCTGGGCGGAGAGCCGCGCGACGATCCCCATCGTGTCGGCTCCCGGGGCGGGGCGCTTCCGCACCAGGAGGGCGGTGAGCGGCGGGCGGGGGTCCGCCGGCGCGTCGCGACCGTGACCAACGGCATCGTCCGATCCGGTTCCGCTCATCACGGCCTCACGACGCGACGGTGCCGGGATCGGCAGCGGGATTCCCCAGCTGCGCGACCTTCCGCTTGAGGAGGCGGAGGACATGGCTCCGCGCCCGGTAGGCGTTGTCGACGGTCATCCCCAGCCGTGAGGCCACCTCGGCCGCCGGCACTCCGTCCACGGCCTGCAACCGGAACGCCTCCCAGGTGCGCGGCCGCACGCGCCCCTCGACCGCGCGCATCGCGCAGTCGAGCAGTTCCATGTCGAAGGCCTCCTCGATCTCCCGGGCGAGGCCTTCCCGCGCCGGCACGCTGACGAGCAACGCCTGCAGCGCCGTGTCACCGGTGCCGTTCCGGTCGGCACGCCGGGCCGTGCTCCAGTCGGCCACGGCGGTGACGACGATCCGCCGGAGGTACGAGCGGAAGCGCCGCGCGGGGTCGTAGTGGAATTTCTCCGCGTGCCGCCAGAACCGGACGAGCACGTCCTGCGCCACGTCGTGGGCGTCGGAATGCTGAAGACCGTGCCGGCGGCACCATTGCACGACGACGGTGCCGTAGGTGGCGACGAAATCGGACCAGGCGGCCGCATCGCACGGATCCGCGCCGATCTTCGCCAGCAGGCTCACGCGGGTCGTGCGCGGAGAGGGCATGCGGAGATTCCCGACCAGGAGGGGGCGAGAGCCCGCTTCCGGCGGGCGCTCACCCCACCTCGGGAGAATACCGGGTATTCTCCGTCGGTCCAGCCGCACGATCAGCGCTCATTCATACCGTCTCCACACACGCCCCCGGGCGGTTGCGGTGGCACCGATGAAAACGATCCTTTTCGTCTGCGTCGAAAACTCCAACCGGAGCCAGATGGCGGAGGCCTTCGCGCGGCTCCATGGCGCCGGCCGGGTGGCGGCGGCCAGTGCCGGCTCACGACCCTCCGGGCGGATCAACCCGCGTGCGATCGCCGCGATGGCGGAGAAAGGGTACGACCTCACCACCCACACCTCGAAGGGCCTCGAGGCCTTCAACGGCACCCCCGTGGACGTGGTGGTGACGATGGGCTGTGGCGACGAGTGCCCGCTGGTGCCGGCGGCGCGGCGGATCGATTGGCGGATCCCCGACCCCCGCGAGATGGACGAGGTGGCGTTCCGTGGCGTCCGCGACCTGATCGAGGGGCAGGTGAAGGGCCTCCTCTCCGCGCTCGGGGCGCCGGGCTGACCCACGGGGTCGGGCCCAGCGGCCGGCATGCCCGCCTTCCGGCCCGCGGCCGCTTTCTGCTATGCAGGGAGGGTGATGATCCCTCCCTTCCCTGCCGCGGAGGCCACCATGCCCACGCCCCGGTCCACTGCCCGTGCCGTCGCCGCCGTCGTCCTGCCCGCCCTCCTCGCGATCGTCGCCCTGCCCGCCGCGGCCGAGCACACGAAGGATTCGCTCGACACCGTGAAGAAGGGGCTGGCCGAGAAGTCGGCGGTGATCGTCGACGTGCGCGAGGCCGACGAATGGGAGGAGGGGCACCTGCGCGAGGCCCGGCACCTGCCGATGAGCAGCCTCAAGCAGATCGACAAGGAGGCGGTCGCCAAGGTCCTCCCCAAGGACAAGGTCATCTACCTCCACTGCCAGGCCGGCGGCCGCTGTCAGAAGGTGGCCGACCAGCTCAAGCCGCTCGGCTACGACGTCCGCGCCCTCAAGCCGGGCTACCCCGACCTCGTCGAGGCGGGCTTCCCGGCGACGAAGGGGAAGTAGCCCCCCTCCGACCGGGCGATTCTCCCGGGGCGGAGGCCGGAAGCGATCCCTATACTGCGTTCCCGGATCGGGGGGCGGTGATCGTGCCAGGGGCCGGCTGGCCGCACGGCGGGTGCGGCCGCGCCACCGGCACCGGGCAGCGCATTCCCGGGCAAGCCGCGACCACGCACGCGAGGAGTCTGCCATGGCGACCCGACGGCGACGATGGCCCAGCCGACGAGCGACCGGCACGCATCCCGGCCGGGGCCGCGCCATCGGCCCCGAACGGCTCGAGGTGCGCCACGCCCTCGCGGCCGCGGGCCCACGCCCATTCATCGATCTCGGCCCCAGCGACAACGTCGCCCTCGACCAGCCGCGCGTGACCGTCGAGTTCGGCAATGCCGCCGGGCAGTCGATCGGCCCCGACATCTTCAACAGCTGGCTCCTCGACACCGGCGCCAACACGATCCTCGTCTTCAAGACCGGTGTCGACGACATGAACGAGTCGCCACCCCCCTACCAGACCGAAGGGGTGTTCGAGGAGCTCGGCATCGGCGGCACGCAGCTGTTCGACATCTCCGCCCCCTACCAGTTCGACTTCGCCGGCACCAGCGGCGAGCGCCAATCGCTCGCCGACACCCGGGTGATCTCCGACGCCACGCGCGACGTGAGCATGTTCGGTCCGTTCGGCATCGTGGGGATGCCGGCGATGACGGAGCGGGTGACGACCCTCGATTTCACGCCGTGGCTCTCGTTCAACGAGGGCAACTACCTCATGGCGACAGAGTTCGCCATGGAGGTGCCCGCGCCCACCGGCCCCCGTTACACGGTGAACATCGACGACCGGGTGAACTTCTCCCCCGACGGCCATGTCATCGAGGGGGAGTTCCCACCCGTCTGGGCCGACATCCCCTTCTTCACGGCCGAGGTCCACCACGGCAGCGCCGTCGTCGGCGGCAACTTCATGTTCGACACCGGGGCCCAGGTGACGATCGTCTCGACCGCGATCGCGATGTCGCTCGGGCTCGATTCCAACGGCGACGGCACCCTCGACTCCGACGACATCGGCTACACGCGCACCGAGACGGTCGGCGGCGTGGGGGGCTCGCGCGACGCGCCGGTGTTCATGATCGACTCGGTCCACGTGCCCACCGAGCAGGGTGTCGATCTGGTGTGGACCAACCTCCTGTGGCTGGTGGCCGACATCGCCCCGGGGATCGACGGCGTGTTCGGCTTCGACAACATGACCAGCGGCTGGATCGAAGGTGTCTTTTCCGGGGGTGAGGCGGGGTATCTGCGCCAGGCCCACCTCGACTTCCGCGGCTGGGAGGAGAACGGCCGGGGCGCGATGCATTTCGACATCAACCCCGACCTCGACGCGGTGCAGAACCCGACCGGTGCCGGCGCCGTGATCGTGGAGCCGGGTGGGGCGACGCTCGTGAGCGAGTCGGGCTACGAGGACTCCTACACGATCGTCCTCCGCGAGCGGCCCACGGACGACGTGGTCGTCGATCTCGTCGCACCGGCGGCAAAGCTGCGTGCCTTCCCTGCCGCCGATCCGCAGGGCACCAGCCTGCGCTTCACGCCGGACGACTGGAACATCCCGCAGACGGTGGTCGTGCGTGCCGTCGACGATGCCACCGAGCAGAGCCTCCACCGCTCGACGGTGCGCCACGTGCCGCACAGCGCCGACCCGGCCTACGACGGCGTGGGGATGCCGCGCGTGATCGTCAGCATCATCGACAACGATTATCCGGCGGTGATGATCCTCCCCAGCGACGGCCAGACCGACATCGGCGAGGGGGGCGCGACCGACACCTATTCCCTGGTCCTCATGCGGCAGCCGGGGCAGGACGTCGCGATCACCCTCGAGCCGGTCACCAGCCAGCTGACGGCCGTGAACGCCGCCGATGGCTCCGGTTCGCTGATCTTCACCGCCGCCAACTGGAACGTGCCGCAGCAGGTGCGCGTCGGTGCGGTGGACGACGCGCTCGTCGAGGGACCACACCGCTCCTACGTGAACCACAAGATCGCCACTTCCGACGCCGGCTATGCCGAGGCCTACGTCCTTCCCGAGATCGTGTTCATCGCCGACAACGACGCCCCGCCCGCCTCCCCCCCCACGGTCGCCGCCGGCACGAGCGCCGTCAGCGGGGCGGTCGGCACCACGATCACCGCCACCGGCACCTGGGGCCATCCCGACGCCGGGCAGACGGTCACCCTCTCGGCAGCGCTCGGCACGGTGACCCGCGAACCGGGTGGCACGTGGACCTGGTCGCTCGTGCCGCCGGCACCGCTCGGGAACGAGGCGGTGGTGATCACCGCCACCGACGGCAACGGACTGACGGCGACGGCGACGTTCACCGTCACCGCCCGCGCGGCGGCCACCGGCCTGACGGGCACGCCGGGGGATCGGCAGGTGAGCCTCACATGGACCGCTCCCGCCGCGCCGCCCGGCCTGCCGGTGACCGGCTGGCGGGTCGAGCAGACTGCCGACGACGGCGCCACCTGGACGTCGCTCCCCGACACCGCCGGCACCACGCCGGCGCTGACCGCAACCGGGCTGACCAACGGCACCCCCTCCCGATTCCGCGTGGCGACGATCGACGCCGACGGGATCGGTCCCTGGTCGCAGCCCTCGGCCGCGGTGATCCCGGTGGCTCCGCCGGCGCCGGCCAGCGGCCTGGCGGTGACCGGCGGCAACGGAACGGCGCGGCTGACCTGGACGGCGCCGGGCAACACCGGCGGCACGGTGCTCACCGCCGACGTCGTCCAGTTCCGCCGCGTGAGCGTGGCGGCGTGGTCGACCTTCGACGACGGCGTCTCCGCCGCGACCGCCACCACCGTCACCGGCCTGACCGGTGGCGCCAACTACGCCTTCCAGGTGATCGCCCGCAACCGCGTCGGCGATGCCCCGCCTTCGGCAGCCAGGATCGCCACCGTGCTCGGCCCTCCGGGGGCCGCCACAACGCTGCGCGTGACCGGCGGCGCCGGTTCGGCACAGATCGCCTGGACGGCCCCCGCCGCCACCGGCGGCAGCCCGATCACCGACTATCTCGTGCAGTTCCGCCGCGCGAGCGTGGCCGCCTGGTCGACCTTCGCCGACGGCATCTCGACCGCCACCAGCGCCACCGTCACCGGCCTGGCGGGCGGGGCGAACTACCTGTTCCGCGTGGTGGCGCGCAGCGCCGTGGCCGACGGCCTCCCCTCGGCGAACGCCGCCGCGACGATCCTCGCCCCGCCGAGCCCGCCGCAGTGGGTGTCGATCACGGCCGGCGCCGCTCAGGCGACCCTCTCCTGGACACTGCCGGCGAGCACCGGGGGCGCGGCGATCACCGACTACGTGATCCAGTTCCGCCGGCTCTCGAGCGCCGTCTGGAGCACGTTCGACGACGGGATCTCGACCGGGCGCACGCGCTCGGTGACGGGCCTGGTGCGGGGGGCCAACTACGCCTTCCGAGTCATCGCCAGGAACGCCGCCGGCGACAGCCAGCCCTCCGGTCAACGGACGGTGACGATCGGCTGAGCGGCGCCACGCCATGCAACGAAGACAGGCGGCGGGGAGGGCAGCACGGCAGGCGGGCGCGGTGCCGCGGCGCCGTCTGCTCGTCGCCGCAGTGCTCGCCGCTCCGGCGGTTGGCGCGGCCGAGGCGTTGGCGCCGCCGATCACGCTCGGGATCGGCACCTACGGCATGCAGTCGCTCGCCCCCGCCGCGGCGGTCGACCTCGTCGCCGACACCGGCTTCGATTCGATCGAGGTCGCGGCCCTCGCCGACGGGCCGATGGCACCCGAGCGGCTCACCGCCGTCGACCGTCACGACCTCCGCGCGCGGCTGGCCGGCCGGGGCCTCGTCCTTTCGGCGCTGATGGAGAATCTCCCCCCGGCGGCCGATGAGACGGTTCACCGCGGCCAGCTCGAACGGCTCGCCCGTGCCGCCGCCCTGTCGCGCGACCTCGCCCCCGACCGGGTGCCCCTGGTGCAGACGGTGCTCGGCGGGGGTCGCTGGGAGGAGGTGCGCGGGATGGTCGTCGATCGCGTCGGCGACTGGCGCGACCTGGCGGGCCGCGAGGGCTTCAGGATCGCCGTCAAGCCGCACCGCTTCGGCGCGCTATCGACACCGGCGGACGGGCTCTGGCTGCTCGCCCAACTCGGCGATCATGCCTCCCTGGGGTTGGTGTTCGACGCCAGCCATCTCGTTTTCCGCGGCATCGATCCCGCCGCCACGCTCGTGACGGCGGCCCCGCGGGTGTTTCACGTGGCGGTCAAGGATGCGGTGGAGCGCGGGGGCACGGTGGGTTTCGAACTGCCCGGTGCCACCGGCACCCCCGACCACGCCGCGATCCTCCGCGGGCTCGTCGCGGCCGGGTACCGCGGCGACGTCTGCTGCGAAGTGAGCGGCCAGGTCTCGAAGCGGCCTGGCTACGATCCCGCTGCGGCGGCACGCGACTGCCACCGCGCGATGCGCGGGGCCTTTGCCGCGGCCGGTGTCTCCGCGGCGGCCGGTATCGCGCCGGGCGACTGAGGAGCCCGGTCCTCGGTCCGCTATCCTTGCCGTCGAGTCGCCGCGCCCGGGAGCGAACCCGCCATGCCCACGTCCTCGCCCGTCTGCCGCCGTGGCGTCTCCCTCGTCGAGTTGCTCGTCTGCCTGGCGATCATCGGGATCATGGTGTCGCTGATGTTTCCGGCGATCCACTCGGTGCGCGCGGGGATGGCACGGGCCGAGTGCGCCGACCACAAGCGGCAATTGTCGCTGGCCCTCGACATGTACTGCGACGCGCGCAAGGGGCTCTTGCCACCGCCGCCGACGCCACCCAATCCCGGGGGCTGGGCCCGGGAGATCCTCCCGTTCATGGAGGAGCGGGCGCTGTTCGACGCCCTCGACGTCCGCCAGACGGTGGCGGCCGCGGCCAACGCGAGCGCCGCGCGGAACCGCCCGCCGATGATGCGCTGCATGTTCGCGCCGTGGCGCGACAGCGAGGTCAGGGGAGTCGCGCCGAGCGACTTCCTCCTGGTGGTCTCCCCCCACAATCCCGCCGACCAGACGCGCCGCCCCGGCCCGCGGCGCGTGAAGGACTTTTCAGCGTTCTTCTACCATGCCCCGAAGGACGCCACCGCCCCCTGGCCACGTTCGGTCGAGATCGATCTCGTCACGTTCAACAGCCGCGCGGTGGACAACTGGCCGGTGTGGCATCCGGCCGCACCGACCGGCGGGCTCGGGTCGCTCACCGACGGGGGCCTGTGAAGCCGCCTCCGGCACCGAACCGCTATACTCCCGCCGACGGTGTGGCGTGGGGGATGTCAGACGGGTTCACGCGGGCACATGGGGAGGATCGCATGGCTGCGGCACGCTGGATCGGAGTCGGGCTGTTGGTGGCGTCGGGCATGGCGATGGCGGCGCGAACGACCTGTGCCCAGGCGCCGGCCGGCACTGCCGACCTCGCCACCGCGCTCGACGCCTACGTGAAGAAGCCCGACCCCTCCTACGCATGGAAGGTGGAGAACACCTTTCCCGGCAATCCCTCGCAGACCTACGTCATCAATCTCACGTCGCAGACCTGGCGGAGCCCGGCGGAGGTCGACAAGCCGGTCTGGCAGCACTGGCTCACCGTCGTCAAGCCGAACACGCTCAAGACCGACAAGCTGTTCCTGCTCGTCACCGGCGGGGCCAACGACCGGCCGGCGCCCGACAAGCCGAACCAGATCATCGCGCAGATCGCGCAGGCGACCGGCAGCATGGTGGCCGAGCTGAAGATGATCCCCAACCAGCCGATCGTCTTCCACGGTGACGGCGTGCCGCGCAAGGAAGACGACCTCATCGCTTACTGCTGGGACCAGTTCCTCGACACCGGCGACCCGACGTGGCTCCCGCGCCTGCCGATGGTGAAGAGCGTGGTCAAGGCGATGGACTGCCTCCAGGAATGGTCGGCGAAGGAGGGGGCGCCGGTCGCGAAGTTCGTCGTCGCCGGCGGCAGCAAGCGCGGGTGGACGACCTGGATGGCCGGCGTGGCCGATCCGCGCGTCGAGGCGATCGTGCCGATCGTCATCGACGTGCTCAACGTCGACGAGTCGATCCGCCACCACGGCGCCGCCTACGGCTTCTGGGCCAAGGCGCTGGGCAACTACGTGCAGCACGGCATCGTGCAGCGCCCCGACCACCCGCGGATGCAGGACCTGCACCGCGTCGAGGATCCGTTCTCCTACCGCGAGCGCCTCACCCTTCCCAAGTACATCGTCAACGGCAGTGGCGACCAGTTCTTCCTCCCCGATTCGTCGCGCTTCTACTACGACGAACTGCTCGGCGAGAAGCACATCCGCTACGTCCCCAACACCGATCACGGTGTCGACAGCTCGTTCGACGCGGTGACGAGCATCGTCGCCTTCTACCAGATGCTGATCGCGGGGAAGCCGCGCCCCACGCCGGCCTGGACCTTCGAAGCGGACGGTTCGATCCGCGTGACCAGCGCCGTCAAGCCGCAGAGCGTGACCCTCTGGCAGGCGAGCAATCCCGCCGCCCGGGATTTCCGCGTCGACACCATCGGCAAGACCTGGACGAGCACGGCACTCGAGCCGGCGGCCGACGGCGCCTGGGTGGGCCGGGCCGCTCCCGCCGAGAAGGGCTGGACCGCGGCGTTCGTCGAGCTCGCCTATGACTCCGGCGGCTTGTTCCCCTTCAAGGTGTCGACGGCGGTGCGGGTCACCCCCGACATCCTCCCCTTCGACGGCCTCGATCAGAAGAAGCTCCCCTGGGAAGGGGAGCCGGGATTCGTGCGCCCGGTGCCGCCGGCCACCGCCGGCGGACAGTGAGCAGGGCCCCGTCCGCGGCACCGGCGCGGGCGCTCACTCCCCGGCGATGAAGCCGTGGTGACGGGCCATCCAGTAGGGCAGGAGAAACACCGTCCCGCTGGCCAGTTCGCGACCGTCGCCACCGGTGTCGAGGCGCCACGGGTCGTGGTTGAAATGCGCGAAGAAGCGCTCGTCGACCGGCACCACCTTGCCGTCGACCCGCAGACCGCGCGCCGCGCCGTCGCGCCGGTCGAGATCGATCGACTGCTGCGACGGCAGCCGCACGATGTCGGCGCGATGGGCGTTGGCATGCGGCCACGAGCACCGGTCGAGGGGCAGGAGGCGGAGGCTGTCGAGCGTGTCGGCCAGCCACCCGCCGTCCGGCTGGAGGTGCGGTGCCGAATCGGCCAACGGCGCCGCCGCGCCGGCGTAGGCGACGTGGAAAAACGGGTTCCGCTCCGGCTCCTCCAACCGCCAGGCGCCGTGGAAGGCGGCGAGAAAGCGCTGCCGCAGCGCCGGATCGGGGGTGTAGTTCACGAGATGATAGAGGCTCATGAAGGCCATCTCGTCGTCCGACTGGTTGCCGGAGCCGATCCCGCGCTGCACCTTGGGCACCATCGCGTTGGCATCGTAGGCGTGGTCGCGGCAGAGCCGCGCCGAGGCGGCGGCATACTTCTCCGCGCCGGTGACATGCGCGGCGATCGCCAGGTAGGCGAGGATGCTCACCGAATTGAGGCCGCGCTCCACGCTCCAGGCCGGATCGTGATTGAGCGCCGCGGGGCCATAGACCGCCCAGCGGGTCGGCTGGCCGTCGTGGTCGACCAGCGCGAAGTCGTGGTCGAGGAGATGGTCGGTGAGCCGGGCGACGACGGTCGCCACGGCGGCCCGTTCCTCCGGCGTGGCGGCGACGAGGTCGTGGTAGAGGGCGAGAAAGAAGTAGTGGCCGTCGAGCTCGTCGGAACTGGTGTCGGCCTTCCACCACCACTTCCCGTCGGCGGAGCGCGGCCAGCGGGGGTCGAGCGATTTCCAGCGCGGATCGGCACCGTCCCGCAGGCGCCGGTCGCGCTCGGCTTGCCCGCTGTTGGGATCGGGATCGGTGATCGGCAGCACGGTCCGCGCGGGAAAGCCCGGCGGCGGGGCGTGGTCGCCCCCCTGGGTCACGTCCTGGAGGAAGGCGAGGGCCCGGAAGACCGCGTCGGCCCGGCGTTTCGCTTCCGGCGCCCCGCTGACGGCGAACGCGAAGCACTCGGCGGCGCCGTACATGGCCGTCCACAGGCCGTCGTTGTCGCTGTCGATCTGCCGGGCGGTTGACGGGTCGCCGGCCCGGTCGAGGACGGCGCTGGCGATGAATCCGTACCCGGTGCGGCGGATCGACCGCTCGATCTCGGTCTCGTAGAAGGCCGCTTTCTCCGCCAGCGTCGTCACACGCGGCTCGATCCGCCCCAGGCCACCGTCGGTCGCCAGCCAGACCGTGCCATCGGCGGCGATCGCCACGTCGTGGACCCGGTCGCCCGGCAGCCACCTCGGCCCCTGGCGGTAGGCGAAGGCACCGTCCCGCCAGCGGACCGCACCCCTCGCGGAACCGAACCACACGCTCCCGTCGGCGGCGGCGGCACAGCGGGACAGGTCGGTGACCGGCAGCCCTTCCCGGCCGGTGAAGAAGTCCCACCTGCCGCCGGTCCGTCGGGCGATCCCCGCGGCGGTGGTACACCACAGGCTGCCGGTGCTGTCGTAGCACACCCCACGGACGTCGGCCGCCGCCCAAACGAGGCCCTGCGGATCGACCGGCTGCAGCGCTTGCCACGCGCCGCCCGGAGCGCGTTCGAACACGCCACGATCGGTGGCGGCGGCCGTCGTGCCGTCGTCCCGCCGGGCGGCCTGCCGGACCACAAGCCCCGGATCGAGGCCGTCCAGCCAGCCGGCCGCACGGGTGGGATCGGCCAGTTCGGCTGCGGGAACCGCACTCCAGCGACCATCCTCGAGCCGCCAGGCGCCATCATTGCCGACCGCCACGATGCCATCACCGGCGACGGCAACCACCCGGGTGGCGACGAAACCGGGCGGAATCCCCGGCAACGCCTCTCTGTGGAGGGGGACTTCCTGGATGAACCGCCCGGCAACGGCAGCCGTGGGCACCTCGCCAGCTCCCGACGTCTGCCAGGAGGTGCCCAGCACCAGTGCCAGCAGGCTGTGGATCAACAGCCTGCTGCACCGGAGGGATCCGGTGCCGGGAGCGCAGCTCCCCTGAAAAGCGCAGCTTTTCGGGTGGCCAAAGGCCACGGATGGACTTTGGCCACGGGCTGTGAGCAGCCAGCACGCCGCGAGGCCGGAGCGGCGTGGAAAGAGCGGTCCCACGGATCCCCGGCGAGAACCTGCCATGGTGTTTTCCCCGCTGCGTGTCGGCCGCCCCCGAAGGTGCGGCAGCCGGAACCCCGAGCCATCCCTCATCCACCATCCATTGCAGCGGACGGCCCCCTCTCATATCATCCCGGACGGGGCTGGGGGAGAATGCACATTCGTGGGCCGGGATCGGTTCATGGCTGGTGTGATTCGGTCGGGCGTCGCCACGGATCGGATGACGGCGGCACCCTTCTGATTGTCATGCCGGGCAACGAGCGATCGCGGTCGCTGCCTTCCGACCCAGCGGGGTTTCAGGCGCGTGGTTGATCAGGGCTTGTTCGCTTCGCTCCTCGATCCCGAATCCCCGTCAGGCGTGTAACCGACCTCCGGTTCATCGATTGCGTATCCATTGCACGGTCGTTTCATCTCATCCCCCGTTCGTCATTCCGTAGCGAGAGGAGTCTCGTCATGATCCGTTCCCGCCATCCCGCCCGGGCTGGCTTCACGCTGGTGGAGCTGCTCGTCGTCATCGCCATCATCGGCACCCTGGTCGGCCTTCTCCTGCCCGCCGTGCAAGCGGCGCGCGAGGCGGCCCGCCGGTCGAACTGCAGCAACAACCTCAAACAGATCGGGCTCGCGTTCCACAATTGTGAAAGCACATACAAGTCGGTGCCCGCCTGGGCGCTGCACTTCTCGACGGCCGACGGCGCCGCGCTCAACCCCGCCAACCCCTACTTCAACGTCGGCTCCAGCGACACCCGCCGCGGGTTCAGCGCCCTGGGCCAGATGCTCCCCTTCGTCGAGGGCAACACGCTGTTCAACCTCTTCGACATGAAGCGGTCACTGATCGATCCGAAGAACCTGGCGGCCCCGTGGGCGGGCGCTGCCTTGCCCGCCTCTGCCCGGTCGCCGATCCCACTGTTCATCTGCCCGTCCACCCCCGACGGGATCCCCTCCGAGTATGGCCAGTACCTCGGCGCCCTCGGCTGCCCGACCCCCTACTTCATGCCGCGGACCGACTACGCCCCGCCGCGCGGTCTGCATTCGAGCCTCGCCGTCTGTGCCGGCCTGCCGTCGGCGAACACGCAGAACGGCATGCTCGGCGTGTCCGACGCCGACTGCTCGGGCATGAACTGCCCGACGCTCGAGCGGCAGCGGCGGGTGAAGTTCGCCGCGGTGCAGGACGGCCTGTCGAAGACCTTCCTGATGGTCGAGATCGCCGGCAAGCAGAACCGTTACTTCCAGAACAAGATCGTTCCGGCGACCGTCTACACCGGCACCCCCTACTTCCTCAACTCGTTCTTCGGCGACTGGAACACGTCGCGCTACATCTACGGCTACAGCGGTGCCGATGCCAACAACCCGCAGACGACCGGATGCTCGGCGATCAACGTGTTCAACGAGAACGGCCTCTACTCGTTCCACCCGGCCGGGGCGATGACCGTCCGCGGTGACGGGTCGGTCTTCTTCATGTCCGCCGATGCCGCCGCCAACGTCGTCGCCGCCGCGGTCACCCGCGACGGGGCCGAGAACGTGGGCATGGACTGAACCAGCTGGGGCTGGCCCACCTTTCGGCAGCGCCGTCCCTGATACCCGCCGCCCGGTGATCAGCCGGTCACCGGGCGGCGGTGTCGGCGGTGGAAAGAACCGTGGTGGCAAGAACCACCAGAACAATCATCCCCGGGGCGGCTCCCGAGGCCACGCGTTCGATCCCTTCGTCCTTCACCCCAGCGAGTGTCTGCATGCCCCGCTTCCCGCACCGTGCCGCCACGACGGCAGTGCTCCTCGGCCTCGCAGTCCTCGCCGGCTGCGGCACGAAGGGGGAGTCGCTCTATCCGGTCAAGGGTCGGATCACGGTCGATGGCAAGCCGGCCGACGGGGCCGTGCTGCTGTTCCATCCGGAGTCGGGCGGCCAGGTGGCGAGCGCCACGGCCGATTCCAGCGGCGCGTTCGCCTGTGTCTACAACACGAAGCCGGGCATTCCGGCCGGCAAGTACAAGATCACCGCCAACTGGCCCGATCCCGCGAAGCGCAACGCCAAGGGCACGATGATGGGCCAGACCCCCGACATCCCCGACCTGCTCCAAGGCAAGTTCGCGATGCGTGACAAATCGACGCTCTCGGTCGAAGTCAGCCCCACGACCAAGGAACTGCCGCCGATCGAGTTGTCGACGAAATAGCCACCGTCACGTTGCCGGAGCCCCGGTACCACCGACCCGTTCCGGGGCCCCAGTGCCGTCAGCCCGGCATGAACAGCAGATGGATCGCCCGCCAGGCCGACAGGTGGATCACGGCGGCGGCGAGCAGAAGCCATGGCAGCGGGAGCGGCAGCCAGACGGAGTGGCGTGCCAGCAGCCGGTCGGTTCCGGCCAGGACGGCACACACCAGTGCCGTCCCCAGGGCAGCCTGCCAACCGCACGCGGCCCCCCACAGGGCCAGACAGGCCGTCGGCCACCAGGTCAGCGCCACCGACCGACCGGCGAGTCGGCCGAGGAGCCCGCCGACCGCCAGCCCCACCACCGACACCGCCAACCCCTGGATCAACCAGGCCGGTTCCGCCGCGCCCGGCAACACCGGCACCGGGTGCAGCGGCGGCCAGACCACCGGCAGCAGCGCGACGGTGGTCAGCACCCGGAGGAGGTGCCCGCGTGGCAGCCGCCCACCATCGGCCGCCACCAGTGTCCAGACCACGAGCACAAGCAGCACGGCGGCATGGAAGAGGAACAGGCCGACGAGGTCGGACTGCGGATGGAGCAGGATCGAATCCATCCCGGGCAGCCGGTTCGGCTGCCGGATGGGGATCGTGGCGCCGCCGGAGAGTAATTCCCACCCGAAGAGCGCCAGCACGATGCTGCCACAGACCGCCTCCACGATCGGGTAGCACGCCGCGATCAGCACACCGCAATCGCGGCACCGCCCCCCCAGGCGGAGCCAGCCGAGGATCGGGATGTTGTCGCGGGCCCGGATCTGGTGGCCACAGGCCGGGCAGTGCGATCGCCCCTGGAGGGGTGACCGCCCCCGCGGGAGCCGATGGACGACGACGTTGAGGAAACTGCCCAGCGTCGCCCCGAGGGTGAACACGCAGGCGACGACGATCGCCTCGAGGAGGACGAATCGCGCCCGGTCGCCCAGCGGTTCGGCGACCAAACGCTTCAGCGGCCAGAGCAGCGTGGCAACCGCGCGGCTCACTGGATAGGCGAGCGCGACCGACATGACCGCTGCCACCACCCCCATCACCAAGCCACGGTCGGGATGGGGATCAGGCACAGGTGGCAGACATGGCGTGCGACTCGGACCGGCTGGTTCGCTCTCGTTCACGCCCCCTGCCCCTCTCGACCGGCAGACACCGCCCGCATCTCACCGTGTCGGCCTGACACGGCGGACGCATCGTACGAAGAATCACCGCGCGTGCCTGTCCACCCCGCGACCAGCGTCACCAATCCGATCACAAGATCTTTCCATGACACGACTTGAGACTCCGGCAGACGGCGTTGCCGGCTTTCTCGACAGCCCCCCCTCCATGTGGTAGACTTACGGTGTTTTTGGTCTGCCTTCCCGCCCGATCGCCAGTTGCCCCGATCGCCCATCAACCGATCACCCATCCATCGTGGAGGCCGTCCCATGACGTGCACCGGCAACCATCTCGCCCGCCGTGGATTCCTCTCCGTGGGTGTCGTCGGGGGGTTGGGGATCTCCCTGGCCGACGTGCTGCGGATGGAGCAGGCCCGGGCCGACCTCAAGAACTACGAGAGCAAGGAGGGGGTCGCCAAGAGCGTGATCTCGATCTTCCTGCCGGGCGGCATGGCCCACCAGGAGACGTTCGACCCCAAGCCGTTCGCGCCGGTCGAATACCGCGGACCGCTGGGCAGCATCGAGTCGGCGGTACCCGGCGTGCGCGTCGGCGAGCTGCTCCCGCACACGGCGAAGGTCACCGACAAGATCGCCATCTGCCGCTCGATGACCCACGGGGAGGCGGCCCATGAGCGCGGCACGCACAACATGTTCACCGGCTACCGGCCGAGCCCGGCGCTGCAGTATCCGAGCATGGGCTCCGTCGTGGCGCACGAGTTCGGCCCGCGGAACAACCTCCCCCCCTACGTCTGCATCCCCAACCAGCCCAACGAGTTCGCCGGCACCGGGTACCTCAGTTCCTCGTACGCCGGCTTCAGCCTGGGGAGCGACCCGGCGGACACCACCTTCCAGGTCCGCGACCTGGCCCTGCCGGGCGGTGTCGATCCGGTCCGCTTCGACAAGCGCCGCAAGATGCTCGACGTCGTCAACGGCTACTTCCGCGAGAAGGAGAAGAGCGACTCCCTCGACGCGCTCGACACGTTCTACGACCGGGCCTACAGCATGATCAGCTCCGAGAAGGCGCGCGAGGCCTTCGACATGTCGAAGGAGCCCGATGCCATCAAGGACGAGTACGGCCGCAACCAGGCGGGGATGCGCATGCTCCTCGCCCGGCGGCTGGTCGAGGCGGGGGTCCGGTTCGTGACCCTCACCTACGGCGGCTGGGACATGCACGACAACATCGCCGGTGGCATGAAGAACCAGCTTCCCGCCCTCGACCAGGGATTCGCCACGCTGATCCGCGATCTCGAGCGGCGCGGGCTGCTCGGTTCGACGATGGTCTGCATCAGCTCCGAGTTCGGCCGCACCCCGAAGATCAACGGCACTGCCGGCCGCGACCATTGGCCGAAGGTGTTCAGCGTGGTGATGGCCGGTGGCGGCATCAAGCAGGGCATCGTCCATGGCTCGAGCAACGCCACCGCCAGCGAGCCCGAGGACGACCCGCTCACCGTCGAGGACTGGGCGACGACGATCTACGACCGGATGGGGATCGTCGCCGACAAGGAACTGATGGCCCCCGGTGCCCGGCCGATCGAGATCGTCGATGGCGGCAAGGTGCGGCAGGACCTGTTGGCCTGATCGCGGCACCCCGCCGACCCTCTGTCCGATCGCGACCATTCCCTCCAGGAGCGACATGCGGCCGACCGGCTGCACGAGATCCATGCAACCAATGCAGGACCGGGTGCGACGATCCCGCTGGCCCCGATGGGGTGCCGCGGTGGTGGCCGGTGTGGCGGTTGTGGGCGGGTGGATCGGGTCGGCCGACACGGCCCGGGCGTCGTTTCCGCAGCTCGGTCTGATCCTCCCCCGCGGCGTGCAGCGCGGCGGGGAGCGCGAACTCCTCTTCCAGGGTGCCCGGCTCAAGGATGCCGAGGAACTCCTCTTCCACGCCACCGCCCCCGATCAGCCGGGCGGCTTCGTGGTCAAGTCGCTGACCCCCGTCGACGACAACTCCTTCAAGGCCCTGATCGAGATCCCGGCCGATTGCCGGCTCGGCGAGCATCTCGTCCAGGTGCGCTGCAAGTCGGGGATCTCCGATTTCCGCTCGTTCGTCGTCGGCGCCCTGCCGGTGGTCGAGGAGAAGGAGCCCAACGGATCGCTCGACGAAGCCCAGGCGATCGAGCCGGGCACGACCGTGCACGGTGTCGTCACCAGCGAGGATGTCGATCTGGTGGCGATCAAGGCGGCCAAGGGGCAGCGGATCAGCGTCGAGATCGAGGCCCTGCGCCTCGGCAGCCACCTCTTCGATCCCGCCCTCTCGATCCTCGACGCGCGGCGCTTCGAGTTGGCGAGCGTCGACGACTCGCCGATCGCCCAGCAGGACGGCGTGCTCTCGATCATCGCCCCCGACGACGGCACCTACTTCGTGCAGGTGCGCGAGACGAGCTACGCCGGCGACGGCAACTGCCGCTACCGGCTCCACGTCGGGTCCTTCCCACGCCCCACGGCGGTCTATCCGGCCGGCGGCCGGGCTGGCGAGGCGCTGGCCGTGACCTTCCTCGGCGACGCCGCCGGCCCGCTCCGCCAGGATGTCGCCGTGCCGGCCGAGGGGAGCGTCCTCAAGCTCTTCCCGGCCGACGGAAGCGGCATCTGCCCGTCGGGTCTGCCGCTGCGGATCTCCCCGCTGGGCAACACGCTCGAGATCGAGCCCAACAACGACCCCCCCGCCGCCACCCCCGCCCCGGCGGGCACCGCCTTCAACGGAATCATCGAGACTGCCGGCGACGTCGATTGCTTCCGCTTCACCGGCACCAAGGGGCAGGCGGTGGCGATCGAGTGCTTCGCACGGCGGATCCGCAGCGGGCTCGATCCGGTCATGAACCTGTTCCACGCCGATGGCCGGTCGATCGCCGGCAACGACGATTCGCGCGGGCCCGACTCGTTTCTCCAGTTGCAGCTGCCCGAGGACGGCGACTACGTGATCCGCGTCACCGATCACCTCGGCCGCGGGCGTGCCGACTTCGTCTACCGCGTCGAGATCGACCCGGTCCGCCCCGCCCTCGCGCTCTCCATTCCGCGCATCGACCGTTATTCGCAGACGCGCCAGCAGGTGGCGGTGCCGCGCGGCAACCGCTATGCCGTGCTCGTCAACGCCGCCCGGGCCAACTTCGGCGGCGAGTTGGTCCTCGAGCCGGGGCAGCTCCCCTCGGGAATCACGCTCCACACCCGGGCGATGCCGGCGGCGGTGTCGCAGGTGCCGGTGGTCTTCGAGGCGGCTGCCGACGCTCCGGTCGCCGGCGGGCTGGTGGCGTTCGAGGCCCGGCCCACCGCCGACGAGCCGAAGATCCGCGGCCGGTTCGACAATTTCGCCGACTTCGTCCTCGGCCAGCCCAACAACGCCGTCTACTACGGCGCCCGCGTCGACACGCTCGCGATGGCGGTCATCGAACCGCTTCCCTTCCGCATCGACATCGTCCAACCGAAGGCGCCGCTGGTGCGCAACGGCACGATGAATCTCAAGGTGGTCGTGACGCGGAGCGAGGGCTTCGCCGGCCCGGTGACCGTCGAGTTTCCGTTCCGCCCACCGGGGATCGGGGCAGCGCCGAACATCACCATCGCCGCCGACGCCACCGAGGGGCTCTACACGATCAACGCCGACGGCAACGCCGCCGTGGGCAACTGGCCGATCTACTGCATCGCCCAGGCTGACGTCGGCGGTCCGGCGTGGGCCGCCTCGCAGCTGGCGAGCCTCGACATCGCCGAGCCGTTCACCACCGCCACCCTCGCCCGGGCCTCCTGCGAGCAGGGCCAGCCGGCGCAGATCGTCTGCACCCTCGAGCAGAAGGCGGACTTCGAAGGGGAGGCCGTCGCCCGCCTCCAGGGCCTGCCGCCGGAGACGAAGGCCCCCGAACTGACGTTCACCAAGGAGACGAAGGAGCTGGTGTTCGAGGTCGCCACCTCGGAGAAGAGTCCGGTGGGCAACCACAAGACTCCGTTCGTGGAACTGGTGACCACCGTGGCGGGTGAACCGGTCCAGGCCCGCGGTGGCCAGACCGAACTACAGATCGCCGCTCCCTCGAAGCCGGCGGCGCCACCGCCGGCGGCGGCCCCCCAAGCGGCTCAGGCTGCCCCCGCGCCCGCCGCCCCGGCCCCCGCCAAACCGCTGTCGCGGCTGGAGAAGCTCCGGCAGCAAGCCAAGGGGGTCGGTGCCACCGCCGTCCCATGACGCATTCCTTTCCGGCCGCGCTCCGGTCGGACGCCACCACCCGGGAATCCCCGCCGTGAACCATCCTGCACGCCTGTCGCTGGTTGTCGTGTTGGCAGCGCTCGCGGCCACCGTGGCCACGCCGGCGTTCGCCGCCGATGCACCGGCACTTGCCGCGGACGGGCTGGCGCGTGCTGCGGGCGGGCTGGCACTTGTCGCGATGGATGTCCATCCGTCCGCGGTCCACCTTTCCGGCTCCCGTGACCGGCAGTCGCTCGTGGTCCAGGCCACCTACGCCGACGGGATCACGCGCGATGTCACCGCGGCGGCGGGCCTGACGGTGGCAGCTCCCGCGACCGCCGCCCTCGACGGCCGCATCCTCCGCCCCGTCGCCGACGGCGACACGAGCCTGACAGTCGCCTTCGGCGACCGCACGGTCACGGTGCCGGTGCACGTCGAGCGGGCTGCGGAAACGCCGCCGCTGAGCTTCAAGCTCGACGTCATGCCGGTGTTCATGAAGGCGGGCTGCAACACCGGCAGTTGCCACGGTGCCGCCCGCGGCAAGGACGGCTTCCGCCTGTCGCTGTTCGGATTCGATCCCGACGGCGACCACCACCGCCTCACGCGCGAGATCTCCGGCCGGCGACTGAACCTGGCGCTGGCGGAGGAGAGCCTGCTGGTGGAGAAGGCCACCAATGCCGTGCCCCACGGCGGCGGCGCCAAGATCAAGGTCGGCGACCCGTACCACACGACGCTGCTCGAATGGCTGCAGAAGGGTGCGCCAGCCGACCCCGGAGCGGTGCCCGCGGTGACCGCGGTGACGATCCTCCCGGCCGGCGCGGTCCTCGACGGCGAGGGGGAGACCCAGCAACTCACGGTGCGCGCCAGCTACGCCGATGGCACCGACCGCGACGTCACCCACCTGGCGGTCTTCCTCACCAGCAACGACAACGCCGCCACCGTGTCGCAGGACGGGGTGATCACCGCCAAGAACCGCGGCGAGGCCTTCGTGATGGCCCGCTTCGAGACCCACACCGTCGGCATGCACACGATCGTGCTCCCCAAGGGGCTGCAGTTCGCCTGGTCCAATCCCCCGGCCGCCAACGCGATCGACGAACTGGTCAACCGCAAGCTCGAGAAGCTGCGGATCAACCCCTCGGAATTGTGCAGCGACGAGGAATTCCTCCGCCGCGTGTCGCTCGACATCTGCGGCGTGCTGCCCACATCCGACGAATACCGCACCTTCATCCAGAGCACCGACCCCGCCAAGCGCGAGCATCTCGTCGATTCCCTCCTCGAGCGGAAGGAGTTCGTCGAGATGTGGGTCATGAAGTGGTCGGAGCTGCTCATGATCCGCACGTCGCAGCAGATCAGCTACAAGGCGATGCTCCTCTACTACAACTGGCTGCAGGAGCGGATCCAGGCCAACGTGCCGATCGACCAACTGGTCCGCGAGCTCCTCTCGGCCAGCGGCGGCACCTTCACCAACGCCGCGACCAACTACTACCAGAACGAGACCGACACCCTGAAGGTGGCGGAGAACGTCGCCCAGGTATTCCTCGGGATGCGGATCCAGTGCGCCCAGTGCCACAACCATCCGTTCGACCGCTGGACGATGGACGACTACTACGGCTTCGCCAACTTCTTCGCGCAGATCGGGCGCAAGCAGGGGGAGGATCCACGGGAGACGGTGGTCTTCAACTCGGGCGGTGGTGACGTGAAGCACCCGGTCGGCGGCCGCGTGGTCCCGCCGAAGGCGCTCGGCGGCGGGTTTCCCGACCTCGCCGGCCGCGACCGCCGGGCGGTGATGGCGGAATGGCTCACCTCCCCCGACAACGCCTACTTCTCGCGCAACCTCGTCAACATCGTCTGGGCGCATTTCTTCGGCCCCGGCCTCATCAACGAGGTCGATGACGTGCGGGTGAGCAATCCGCCGGTCAACGAGGAACTGCTCACCGACCTCTCGCGCCGGTTCGTGGAGTCGAAATACGACTTCAAGAAACTCGTCCGCGACATCTGCACCTCGCGGACGTACCAGCTCTCCACGAAGACCAACGAGACCAACGCCACCGACGAGCGCAACTTCTCCCACGCGCTGCTGCGGCGGGTGCGGGCCGAGGTGCTCCTCGACATGGTCTCGGCGGTCACCGACACCAAGAACAAGTTCGGCGGCCTCCCGCTCGGTGCCCGGGCGGTGCAGATCGCCGACGGCAACACGTCGACCTACTTCCTCACCACCTTCGGCCGGGCGACGCGCGGGAGCGTCTGCTCCTGCGAGGTGAAGATGGAGCCGAATCTCTCCCAGGCCCTCCACCTCCTCAACGGCGACACCGTGCAGGGCAAGATCCAGGCCGGCGGCCTGGTGAAACGGCTCCTCGACGCCGGCCAGACCCCCGAGCAGATCATCGAGGAGTTCTACATCCGCGCCCTGACGCGCCGGCCGACCGACAAGGAGAAGGCCGATCTGCTGGCGCTCGTGGCCGCAGACCCGGCCCCGCAGCAGGCCCTCGAGGACGGTTTCTGGGCGGTGCTCAATTCGCGTGAGTTCGTCTTCAATCACTGATCGCCGCGACCGAGCGCGCACCACATCGATCGAGTACCACATCGATCAAATACCACGGCGCCGCCCCCAGCGCGGCGCCCCGTTTGCCAGGGTGACCCGATGAAAGCTCCCGCTCCGTTTTCCTCCCTGATCGGACGGTTCGCCACCGCCTTCCCCGGGCTTTTGATCCCGGCCGTCCTCCTCCTGCCCGCGGTGGCCGTGGCGGCAGACGGGGAGAAGGTGACCTTCGACGATCACGCGCTCGCGGTCTTCCGGCAGCGCTGCGGGAGCTGCCACAACCCCGACAAGAAGGCGGGGGGCCTCGATCTCACCACCTACAGCGGCCTGATGGCGGGCGGCGGTTCCGGGGCCGTCGTCGAGGCGGGCGACGCGGCGGCCAGCTACCTCTACCAGCTGATCACCCACCAGAGCGAACCGAAGATGCCCCCCGACGCGCCGCCGATCCCCGAGCCGGAAGCGGCCGTGGTGAAGCGCTGGATCGACGGTGGGATCCTCGAGAACGCGGGGAGCAAGGCGGCGGTGAAGAAGAAGCCGATGCTCGCCGCGATGGACGCCTCCCCGACGCAGCGGCCGGCCGTCGTCCCGCTGCCGGCGCGCCTGCCGCTCGAGCCGGTGGTGCGCACCGCCACCGACGCCGCCTGCTGCTCGATCGCCACCAGCCCCTGGGCGCCGCTGGCGGCCATCTGCGGGCAGAAGCAGGTACTCCTCTGGCGGACCGACACCCGGCAACTCGCCGGGGTGCTCCCCTTCCCCGAGGGCCGTCCCCAGGTGGTGGTCTTCAGCCGCTCCGGCAGCCTGGTGCTCGCCGGCGGTGGCCGTGGCGGGGCGAGTGGCCGTGTCGTCGGCTGGAACGTCGATGACGGCCGCCGGGTGCTCCAGGTGGGCGACGAGCTCGACACGGTGCTCGCCGCCGACATCAGCCCCGACCACACCCTCGTCGCGCTCGGCGGACCGCAGAAGGTGGTGCGCGTCCACTCCGCGGCGACCGGCGAGAAGCTCCATGAATTGCGCAAGCACACCGACTGGATCACCGCGGCGTCCTTCAGCCCCGACGGTGTCCTCCTCGCCACCGCCGACCGCAACGGCGGCGTGATCGTCTGGGAGGCGGCCACCGGCCGCGACTACCTCGTCCTCGCCGGCCACGGGGCCGCCGTCACCGGCCTCTCGTGGCGTACTGATTCCAACATGCTCGCCTCCGCCAGCGAGGATGGCACGATCCGCCTCTGGGAGATGGAGAACGGCGGCCAGGTGAAGAATTGGAACGCCCACGGCGGCGGCGTGACGGCGCTCGAGTTCACGCGCGACGGAAGGCTCGTGAGCGTCGGCCGCGACAAGACCCCGAAGCTCTGGGCCCAGGACGGCACCCAGCAGAAGGCCTTCGAAGCCTGCCCCGATCTCGCCCTCGCGGTGTCGTACTGCGACGAGACCGACAGTCTCGTGGTGGGGGACTGGACCGGGGCGATCCGCGGGTGGAAGGCCGCCGATGCGGCCCGACTCGGCGATCTCTCCGCCAACCCGCCCACCCTCGCCGAGCGTGTCGCCGCCGCCGAGAAAGTGGTCGGCGACACCGCCCCGGCCGTCGAACCGGCGGCGACGATGGCCGCGACGGCGCTGGCGAAGCTCGCCGACATGCAGAAGTCGTTCGACGGGCTCGTGGCGGCGCGCGACGCCGCTGCCGGGCAGTTCGACGAGCGGCAAAAACAGGCCGAAGCCGCCACCGCCACCCGGGCCGCCGCCGACAGCGGCCGGACCGCCGCGGCCGCCGTCGCCACGCAGTCGGAAGCCGACCTGGCGGCGGCGATCGAGGCCCATGCCCGGGCCTTCGCCACGCTCGCCGCCGCACCCGACGACGCCGCCCGGGCCGCGGTCGTCGCCGAGGGGGATCGTCTCCGCGGCCAGCGGACCCGTGTCGCCGAGACCAGCGCCGACGTCACCCGGTCTGCCGCTGCGCTGGCTGCCGCCGAGGCCGCCATGGCGGCGATGACTACGGCCCGCGACGAGGCCCGCGCCAGCGCCGAGGCGATGGCCGCGAAGGTGGCCGCAATGGAACCGGAACTGTCGGCGGTGAAGGTCGCCGCCGCCGAGGCCGAAGCACGGCGCGTCGAGGCCGCTGCCCGTCTCGACGCCGCGCGCGCCGAGCTGGCGCGGTGGCAGGAGGAATCGACGTTCCTCGGCCGCTACCGCGACCTCTCGGCCGCCGTCGCTGCCGCCGAGGAGGTGCTCCGTCAGGCCGAACAGTCGGCCGCCGAGGCGGAGGCCAAGGTCGCCGCCGACGATGCAGCCCGGCGCGCGATGGCCGAGCAGCGGGCCGCCGGTCAGAAGGATCTCGATGCGCTCGCGGCGGCGGTCACCGCCGCGGAGCAGGAGCACGCGGCCCTGCTCGCCCGTGTCGCCGCCCGGCAGGGGGAACTGACCGCCGCCCAAGGGGCGCTCGAGCAACTCGCCAAGGCGGCGGGCCTGCTCGGCGCGGCCGCGGCCCAGGCGCAGGCCGCCGCTGCCGCCGCCCCCGCCGATGCGGAACTCGCCGCCGCGGTGAAGGTGCTCACCGACACGATGGCCGCCAAGGCAAACCAGATCAAGGGGATGCAGGAGGCGATGAGCGCGCAGACCGCGGAGCGGCTCGCGTGGGAAACGGACGCCGCTGCACGGCTGGCCGCCGCCGTGAAGGCCAAGGGGGAGATGCCCGCGGTGAGCGGCCGGATCCAGTCGCTCGACGGCCAGGTCGCCGCCGCGGCAGCCGTCGTGGCGGAATCGTCCACGGCCCTCGAGGCCGCCAAGGCCGCCGCAGCGGCGAAGCAGGCCGAGGTCGATGCCGCCGTGGCGGCACTGCGGGCGCTGCAGGGGATCACGGCCAAGTGACGCTCGGCCGCTCGGCACGCCGCGACTGAGTGCCCTTCCGCTGGCTGAGTTGCCCATCCCACCAGGTCACCCAGGCCACCAGGTCACCAGGTCACTCAGGCCACTCAGCCCACCAGGCCACTCAGCCCACCAGTTCGCGCAGCGGCACGCCGCCGCTGACCACAGTGTGCGGCCGCGCCTGGCCGTCGCGAAACTCCGTCGCGGGGGGAATCCCCAGCAGCGTGAAGATCGTCGCCGCCAGGTCGGGCGGACGGACGGGCCGGTCGGTCGGCTGCCCACCATGGGAATCGCTGGCGCCGATCACCGCCCCACCGGGCACTCCCGCGCCGGCCAGCGCCACCGAGAACACGCTCCCCCAGTGATCACGGCCGCCGGCGGCGTTGATGCGCGGCGTGCGGCCGAATTCCCCCATCGCCACGACCAGCGTCTCGTCGAGGATCCCGCGCTCGGCGAGGTCGTCCACGAGGGTGGCGAAGGCGGTGTCGAACGCGGGGCAGAGGACGTTCTTCAGCCTCCCGGCGTTGTCGGCATGGGTGTCCCAGAGCGGATTGTTGGCGGTGGTGTCGCCCGGCTCGCGCGGGTAGTTGACCTGCACCAGCCGCACCCCGGCCTCCACCAGCCGCCGCGCCAGGAGCACGCTCTGGCCGAACTTGCCGCGGCCGTAGCGGTCGCGGGTCGCCACCGGCTCGCGGTCGATCTCGAGGGCGGCGCGCGTCGTTCCGTCGCCGAGCAGATCGAAGGCCTCGCGCCGGACGCGGTCGATCTCCACCAGCGCCGGGCTCCCGACCAGGGGAAACCGGTCGAGCCCCTCGAGCAATCCGCGGCGCACACCGAGCCGCAGGCCGGCCGCCCCGTCGGGCACGATCATGCCGTCGATCTCGATCCGCGCCTGCGACGGATCGCAGCGGAGGAGGTGCGGATGCCAGGCCGGCCCCATGAAGCCGCCGTTCTGTCCGGGCCAGGGGATGGCGGGATTGTTCACCAGCGGCTCGGGGATGATCACCGTGTCGAGCGGCGACATGTCGGCCGGCCGCAGCGCTCCCACGGCGGCGGCGATGCTCGGCCAGTCGGCGGCACTGGCGGGCACGTTCTCGGCGACGCTCGTCGGCTCGTGGCCGGTGAGCATGAAACAGCCGCTGGTGGAATGGGAGTGGATCCCGGTGGTCATCGACCGGATCACGCACAGCCGGTGGGCGATGGCCGCGGTCCGCGGCAGCAGTTCGCAGAACGACACCCCCGGCACGCTGGTCGACACCGGGAGGAACGGCCCGCGGATCTCCACCGGTGCCCCTGGCTTGGGGTCGAACGTCTCGTGTTGCGGGGGCCCGCCGGCCAGGAAGAGGACGATGCAGTTGCGCGCCCGCGGCTGACCGAGCGGCACGGCCGCGCCGGCGGGCTGGATCCGCCGGGCGAGGTCGCAAAGCGTCACCCCCAGCGCCCCCAGGCCGCCGATCCGCAGCAGCTCCCGGCGCGGGGCAGGACCGCGGCAGGGATGAGGAAACCGACCCGCCACGGCACCCCCCCCTCGGCTGCGCTCGCTGCCCGTGGACAAAGCATCCATGGACAAAGCATCCATGGACTGGCATCCATGGCCTTCGTGCACGTTGGCGATCTGGGAAACGCCGAGGGTTTCCCAGGTCGCCGTCGGCCGCCTCCGGCAGCCGATCACGGGATTCGTCTTCACGGGTTGCGAAAGGCCACCACACCGCGGCGGTCCCGACGCCTGCCGACGGGATTGTACCCCCGCCACACCCCCTCTCCAGAGCAAAAACCGGCCGTGGTGACACCCGCGCCCCTTTCGTCCGGGACCGCGACAGCGGAAAAAAAAGTGGGCCGGCTCCGAGGCCCAGCGCGGGGCCTGCCCATTTCTTGCCGCCCCCTTTTTCGGGCTGTTTTTTCGGCCGGGACGGTTTCGGTCATCCCCCGCGCCGGGCGGATACGATGAAGACATGGTGATGCCGCTTCCATCCCTGCGCCGCCTGCGACCGTCGCGAATCATTCCGCCGGCGATCCTGCTGGTGGCGGTCATCGCGGCCGGGCCTGATACCGCGCGTGCGGCCGAGCCTGCGGTGGCTTCCCTGGCCGACGCCCGGGCTGCCGAGACACTGTTCGAACAGCGCGTCCGACCGGTGCTGGTGTCGCGCTGCCAGGGGTGCCACGGCACGCGTGTGGCCGAGGCGGGGCTGCGGCTCGACAGCCGCCAGGCGCTCGCCAAGGGGGGCGACAGCGGCCCCGTCATCGTGCCCGGCGACATCGCCGCCAGCCGCTTGGTGGCCGCGATCAGGCGGACCGGCGACCTGGCGATGCCCCCCGACGAACCGCTTCCGGCCGCCGAAACGGAAGCCCTCGAGGCCTGGGTGGCGGCGGGTGCACCCTGGCCTGATTCCCCCGCCGCGCCCACGGCGCTTTCCGACCTGCCCCTGCCCGCCCGGATCGCCATGGCACGGGCGGACCACTGGGCGTTTCGACCGCCCGAGCGCGGCACTCCCCCGGAGATCCCGCCGAGTATCGATCCCGCCGTGGCTGCGGCGTGGGCCGGGCCGATCGACCGGTTCGTCATCGCCGGGATCGGAGCAGCAGGACTGTCGCCGTCGCCCGAGGCAGACCCGCGCCAGTTGCACCGCCGGCTGTGGTTCGACCTTGTCGGCCTGCCGCCGCCGGCCGATGAAGCCGATGCCTTTGTCGCCGCCCCCACCGAAGAGGCCTACCGGGCGCTCGTCGACCGCTTGCTCGCCAGCCCCGAGCATGGCGAGCACTGGGCCCGCAAGTGGCTCGATCTCGCCCGCTATGCCGACACGATGGGCTACGCGTTCGCGAACCAGGATCCGCGCTATCCCTTCGCCTGGACCTACCGCGACTGGGTCGTGCGGGCGCTCGCCGCGGATCTCCCCTACGACCGCTTCGTCACCCTCCAGCTGGCGGCAGACCGGATCGAACCCGCTGTCGACCCCGCCAACCTCGCCGCCCTCGGGTTCCTCACCGTGGGGCGGACCTTCCTCGGCAACACCCACGACATCATCGACGACCGGATCGATCTCGTGACCCGCGGCCTGATGGGGCTGACGGTTGCCTGCGCCCGCTGCCACGACCACAAGTACGAGCCGATCGGGACCGCCGACTACTACGCCCTCCACGGCGTGTTCGCCAGTTCACGGATCCCCGATGCCCTGCCGGTGATCGGCCCGGCACCCCCGGGACCCGAGGCCGCGGTCTACGCCACCCGGTTGGCCGAACTGCAGGCGGCGATCCCCGCCCATGAACAGGCCGTCCAGGCGCGTGGCTCCCGCGAGGCGGTCGCCCACGCGGCCGACTACTTCATGGAAACCGCCCGCCCGGCGCCGCGCAATGCCGACAACCGTCCCCCGCGGATGGCCGACAGCTACGACCTGCAGCAGTTTCTCATCGAACGGCTCGCGGCACTCGTCAACCGCCATGATGCGAGCCATCCGGTGCTCGGGCCGTGGGTCGCCCTCAAGGGTCGGCCCGATGCCGAACTGGGGGCCGCGGTGCGCGACCTGCTGGCCGCCTGGGGGGAGGCGCCGCCAGCCACGGTCGTCAATCCGCTCGTGCTCGCCGAACTGCGCTCGTCCGCGCCCGACTCGCTCCGCGCGGTGGCCGAGGCCTATGCGCGGATGATCCTGCGCGCGGCCCCGGAGATGGCCGGCGGCCCTGCCCCGGGGACCGATCCCGACGGGATGGCGGAGGTGCGGGCGCTGCTCGGGGCGGAGGGCACACCGCTGGTGCTGGCCCAGGCGGAGGCGATGCGGGTGGCGACCGTCGCCGAGCAGAACGAGGCGCGCAAGCGCCGGCAGGACATCGTCCGCCACGAGGCCGAAGCCCCTGGCGGTCCCCCCAAGGCGATGGTCCTCGTCGATGCCGATCAACCGCACGACAGCCAGATCCTCATCCGTGGCAATCCCGGCCGGCCCGGCGACCGGGTGCCGCGGCGTGTGCCGGAGATCCTCGGCGGCAGGGAGTTGCCCAAAGCCACCAGCGGCCGGCTGGAACTCGCCCGGGCGGTGGTCGCCGCCGACAATCCCCTCACGGCGCGGGTGATCGTCAATTGGGTCTGGACCCATCATGTCGGCAGTGGGCTGGTGGCGACCCCCGGCGACCTCGGGCTGCGGGGCGAGGCCCCGAGCCACCGCGCGCTGCTCGACGACCTCGCACGCCGCTTCATCGAGGAGGGGGGGTGGAGCCTCCGCTGGCTCCATCGCGAGATCGTCACCAGCCACGTCTGGCGGCAGTCGAGCGCCACCGCCGCCGCCGCCGCCGCGATCGACCCCGACAACCGGCTGCTCGCCCGGGCCAACCGCCGCCGTCTTGATTGGGAGTCGTTCCGCGATTCGCTCCTCACCGCGGCCGGCACCCTGTCGACGACCCGCCGCGGAGGACCGGGGAGCGATCCGCTGGCGAAGGAGTCGGCCGACCGCCGCAGCCTCTACACCCGGCTCGACCGGCAGGACGTGCCCGGCACGCTCCGGATCTTCGATCTGGCCAACCCCGACACCGCCGTGCATGTGCGGCAGCGGACGAGCGTGCCGCAGCAGTCGCTGGCGGTGCTCAACGCGCCGCTGGTGGTGGAGGCGGCCCGGCGCGCCGCCGAGCGATCGGCGCGCGAGGCGGGCGGCGACGCGCCCGACGACGACCGGATCGGCAGGCTGTGGCGGGCAGTGCTCTCCCGCGATCCCACCGCCGGCGAGCGGATCACCGCCCGCGCCTGGCTCGAGCATGAACGGGAAGCCGATGCCGCCGGAGCGACCGATTTCGACCGTTGGTGCCGGCTCGCCCAAGCCCTGCTCGCGACGGCGGAGTTGCAGTTCATCGACTGATCCGCTGCCCGTGACCCGCCCCCGGGGACGATCCCATGGATGCCCTCTCGCGACGTGATGCCCTCGTCCGCACCGGCCTGGGGATCGGCTGGCTCGGGGCGAGCGGCTTGTTGGCCGGGACGGCGGCCGCCGACAGCGTCGGACCGGCGGCACCGCGCTCACTGGCACCGCGGCCCCCGCATTTCGCCGCGCGGGCGCGGGCGGTGATCCATCTGTTCGCCAACGGTGGGCCGAGCCATCTCGACACCTTCGATCGGAAGACGGCCCTCGAGAAATACGCCGGACAGGAGGTGCCGGGGCGGCTGCCCACCGAGCGGCGCACCGGGGCCGCCCTCCCCTCCCCGTTCGCCTTCGCCCGCCACGGCGACAGCGGGCTGGAGATCAGCGATCTCTTTCCGGCGGTGGCCCGCCACGCCGACCGGCTCCTCGTGGTGCGGTCGATGCATGCCGACGTGCCCAACCACGAGCCGTCGCTGATGCTGATGAACTGCGGCGACGGCCGGCTGGTGCGCCCCGCGGCCGGCGCCTGGGTGACCTACGGGCTGGGTACCGAAAACCAGAATCTCCCCGGCTTCGTCGCGATGTGCCCCGGCGGCTATCCGATCAAGGGCACGGAAAACTGGCGCAGCGCCTTCCTCCCCGGGGCCTACCAGGGCACCTACGTCGACACGCGCAAGAAGACCGTCGAGGAGCTCGTCGAGCATGTCCGCCATCCGGTGCTCGACCGCGCCACGCAGCGCCGTCAGCTCGACCTCACCGCGACCCTCGACCGCGACCACCTTGCCGCCCGCCCCCACGATCCCCAGCTCGAGGCCCGTCTGGCGTCGATGGAGCTGGCCTGGCGGATGCAGGCCGAGGCGAGCGAGGCCTTCGACGTGACCCGCGAGCCCAAGCACGTCCGCGAACGCTACGGCGACGACGTGCAGGGGCGGCAGATGCTCATCGCCCGGCGCCTGGTGGAACGTGGCGTGCGCTACGTGCAGGTCTGGCACGGCGAGGGACAGCCGTGGGACAGCCACGAACACATCGAGAAGGCCCACCGCAAGCTCGCCAAGGAATGCGACCAGGCGATCGGGGCGCTGCTCGACGATCTGGTGGGACTCGGTTTGCTGGAGAGCACCGTCGTGCTCTGGGGGGGAGAGTTCGGCCGGACGCCGACGATCGAGCTCCCCTCACCCGGCAACGTGACGGTCGCCTCGGGACGCGACCACAACCACCATGGCTTCACCGTCTGGATGGCAGGTGGCGGGGTCCGCGGCGGCACCGTCTACGGCGCCACCGACGAACTGGGCTTCAAGGCGGTGGAGAAACCGGTTCACGTGCACGATCTCCAAGCCACCCTCCTCCACCTGCTCGGCCTCGACCACACCCGCCTGACCTACCGGCACAGCGGCCGCGACTTCCGTCTCACCGACGTCCACGGCCGGGTGATCCACGATTGGCTCGCGTGACGGCGGGCAGGCCCCCCAAACGATGCGGCCTGGCAGCCCCGGCCTGCCAGGCCGATCAGGATCCGTCGCGATCCGACTTCGTGCCGCGGGGGCGCGATTGGCCGGCGATCGCCTCGGCCATGACCACCACACCGGGAAGCGACTTTCGCAGCTGCTCGACCCCCTCGGGCGTCAGTTGCGTCGCCGAGACGGAGAGCTTCCGCAGTCGACTCAGCTTCGACAGCGCCGGGATGGCAGCGTCGTCGATCGGCGTGCTCACGAGATAGAGGTCGGTGAGCTGCGACAACGCGGTCAGGTGATCGAGCGCGGCCGGGGAGATCTTCGTGGCGGAAACCGCCATCTTGCGGAGCCGCGACCACCGGGCGACGGTCGCGATCCCCTCGTCGGTGACACGGGTCGACGAAAGGTCGATTTCCTCGAGCTCTGGCACCCAAGCGACGAGATCGACGAGGTCGCCGTCGCGGACGCGGGAACGCGGCAGTTCGAGGCGGAACAAACGCCCGCCGTCGAACACCGCCCGTCCGCCGAGACTCCGGGCGAGGCTCTCGGCCCGCTGGACCGGCGTCCGGGAGCATCCCATCCCGGCAGCAGCCAGTGCGATGAAAATCAGCCAGTGCCGCCACGTCATTGGAAGCCATGCTCCCCGACAGGGCTGAAACGAGGCGAACGACGACCATCCACCCCATCACGGGCTCCAACAATCACCCGCTCCCTGTTATTTCACACACATTCGTTGGCTGTCAACTCCGATAGAATGCCGCGCCATGGCCATGAACCGACCGCGACGCAGCGCCCCCTCCCCGCGCACATGGACAACCCCCCCACCCTTGGTGCGCATCCCCCGTGGGCTGCGGCGCCGGCACCTCGTCGCAGCCCTGCTCGCCTCGGCGATCGCCACCGGTGTGGAAAGCTGCCGGCAGCGCGGCAGCACCAGTGACGGGCCCTGGCTGGTGGTGGCGGTGCAGGACGGCGACACCGTGTCGGCCAAGGCTCCCGACGGCGTCCAGCACCGGATCAGGCTGATCGGGATCGACGCGCCGGAGTTCGATCAACCCCACGGTCGCCAGTCCCGCGACGCCCTCGCCACCCGGGTCGGCGGCCGTCAGGTCATGGTCGAATCACACGGCCTTGACCAGCACGGCAGGCTATTGGCCCGCCTGCTGGTGGAGGGGAGAGACGTGAACGCGTCGCTGGTGCGCGACGGTCATGCCTGGGCCTTCGGCCGTGTCGCCCCCGATCCAGCCCTGGTCGCGGCCGAGGCGGAGGCCCGCCGCGGGCGCCGCGGCTTGTGGGCCGACGAGCGCCCCCTCGACCCGGCCGATTGGCGGCAGAGCCACCCCCGGCAGCCATGAAGCCGGGCCCCACGCCACCTCCACCCTGGAGCACCGCCGGCCACAGGGAAAGTTCGCACGGCGAGGGGCGGACGGGCGTGGGAGGCAGTCGGCAGGGAGGCCACTTCCGGTCGGGGCCCGATTGGTTTAGGGTGCGGGGATGCCTGCCACCTGCGAGGTCGTCGTGACCGGTGTCGGGGTCGTCAGCCCCTTGGGGATCGGCGCGGAATCATTCTGGCAGGCACTGGTGGTCGGAAGGAGCGGGATCCGGCCGATCGACCGCTTCGACTCCAGCTCCCTCTCGGTGCGCTTCGGCGGCCAGATCGCCGACTTCGACGCCAAGGAGTATGTGCGGCCGCGGAAGAGTCTCAAGGTGATGAGCCGTGAGATCCAACTCGGCTTCGCCGCCGCAGACCTGGCGATGGCCGACGCCGGATTCACGGCGCCCCCTGCCGGCACCACCGCCCCGAACCACGACCCCGATCGCGTCGGCGTGGTGTTCGGTGGCGACATGATCTACGCCGACCTCGAGGACCTCACCGGCACCTACCGGCGGGCGCTCCGCGGAAAGCACTTCGACTTCGGCCTCTGGTCGGAGGCGATCCACGAGGAACTGCACCCGCTCTGGCTGCTCAAGCATCTCCCCAACATGACCGCCTCCCACATCGCCATCGCCCACGACGCGCGGGGGCCGAACAATTCGATCGTCCTCGGCGACGTCTCGGGGCTGCTGGCGGTCGCGGAGGCGGTCAGTGTCATCGAGCGCGGCTGGGCCGACGTGATGATCACCGGCGGCACCGGCTGCCGTCTCCACCCCACCGCCCTGGTCGCCCGTGGAGATGCGCTCCTCAGCCACCGGGCCGGCGACTGCCGCCGCGCCTGCCGTCCCTTCGACCGCGACCGCGACGGCCTCGTCAACGGCGAGGGGGCCGGGGTCCTGATCCTCGAATCGCGGGCCCACGCGCTGGCCCGCGGCGCGCGGATCCGGGCACGGATCCTCGCCACCGCGTCGCGCTGTGAGCCGGGCGCCCGGCGCAGCGGCCTCACCGGATCGTCGCTGCGGCAGGCGATCCGCGCGGCGCTCGCCGCAGCCGGGCTCTCGGCCCGGGAGCTCGGCCACGTCAACGCCCACGGGGTGGGCACGATCGAGATGGACCGGGTGGAGGCGACGGCGATCGCCGCGGAACTGGGGGACGTACCGGTGACGGCCCCGAAGTCGGCGTTCGGTCACCTCGGCGCCGGCGGCGGCGTGGTCGAGATGGCCGGCAGCGTGATGGCCCTCGCGGCGGGCCTCGTGCCGCCGACCCTCAATTACGAGACACCCGACCCGCGGTGCCCGGTGAACGTCGTCCATGGCATGGCGCTCGCGGGGCGGCCGGCCACCGCGCTGGCGGCCAACCTCTGCTCGACCGGCCAGGCCGCAGCCGTCGTCATCGCCGCGGAGTGAGCGGGCCGGACCGGATCGCGCTCACCGGGTTCCGCACGCGGTGGCACGGGCTCACCAGGTACCGTTGATGCCGAAGGCTCACCAGGTACCGTTGATGCCGAAGGCTCACCAGGTACCGTTGATGCCGAAGGCGAAGCCGTTGAGGAACATCTGCCCGCCGCCGTCGATCGGGTTCTGGCGGATCTTGTTCATGTTGAACTGCCGCGTGGCGGTCGCCAGTCCACCGATCCAGAGGAAGTCGTAGCTGCACTGGACCGCGAAGTTGGGAGTCACGTTCCAGCCCGCCAGGATCGAGAGGTCGCCGAGGAAGCCGGGGGCCGTCTGGGTGGCCGCCATCTGCCAACTCTCCGTGCCCTGGGGCACGGTGACCGTCTGCGGCACGCCGTCGATCACGATCTGATTGCCGTCGAGACCGCGGATCGGGATCGACGAGGGGAGGTAATTGTTGACCCCGTAGAACGACTGCTGGTTGGCGGTGAACGAGATCGCCGGTGCGACCCGGCCGCGGAGCCCCCAGTAGAAGAACTCGTTCTGGCTGATGAGCTCGCCGCCGAGGTTGAGGCCGAGGAGCCAGTTCTGCGTTTCGATCGCATAGTCACCGCCGAACGTCGACACCGGCTGACCGGGCATGCGGCCGCTGAAGGTGCACGTCTCGTTCACGTTGGCGATCCGCGGGCCGACGATCAGGCTGGGGAGCCAGCCGCGTTCGGCATGCTTGGTCCAGTCGCCATTGGGCGACATCGTCACCTTGTCGCGCCCGAGGCGGCGATGGAGCTTCCAGTTGAGTTCCAGGCTGTTGAAGTTGGAGGTGGTCTTGAGGTCGTATTCCTGCGCACCGGTGAAGCCCGGTGAGGCGGCGGCAATCGTCGGCACGAGGAACGACGACGCCGTGCCGCTGTTGAGGATGATCGCGTTCCAGGTGTCGTTGATCGCGAAGGAAAACCCGCCGTAATAGGTGAGTTCGAGCGACTGGTCGCGGTTGAGATAGTCACGGCCGAGGAACGTCCCGAGCGTCACCCGCGCCCCCGGCGCGAGGTCGTAGGGAATCGAGTCGGTGGAAAACACCCCCTGCTTGTTGCGGCCCAAGGGCACGGGAATGAGCACGTCGCGGCCGACCACGCGGCGGTACTCGCGGTTGCGTCCCATCCAGACGTTCTCGACCGAGCCGTAATACTGGCCGAGCGAGAACCAGTTGCCCGAACTGAGCTCGTCAGGCATCTGCTCCAGCATCGGCTCGTCGAGCCGCATGTCGTCGGCCAGCCGGTCCGGTAGGCTGGGGAGGCCCTCGCGGATCGGTTCCACCGCGACCAGCCCACCCGGTTCGGCGATCTCGCCCAGTTGCATCTGGGGTGCAGGAGTCGCCCCGGCGATCTCGCCGTCGATGGCGCCCACCGGATCCTGCGGAAACGCCGGTGCGAATTCGTCGCCTCCGGCGCTGCCAACGATGGCGAAGGCCGCCAGCAGGCTGTGGACAAACAGCCTGCCGCACCGGAGGGATCCGGTGCCGGGAGCAAAGCTCCCGTGAAAACCGTCGGTTTTCGAGTGGCCAAAGGCCAGGTGTGGACTTTGGCCACAGGCCGCAAGGGCACTGCGTGAAATCGCCCGGAGTCGCTGCATGAACGTTTTCACGGTCGGCCCCGTGTGCGTAAGAGTCACTGAAGACGGAACAATCGCCACGACCGTCGGATCTATCGTCCGCGTCAGAATCGTTTCCACAGAAAAAACCGGCAGAACCCGTAGTTCACCCCGCAGCTTGCCCCACCTCCCACCCCCGCCTGGGCACGGTCGCCGCGCCGGCACCACCGCCACAGGCGGAATTCCTCCGCCCTGGCTCCAGCCGGGACAGGCCGGCAATCGATCCTCCCCAGGGAAGGGGAGCGACCGGTCGCCGTGTTGCGGCCGGGTTGAGACGAGGCCACACGTCGCGGGGGACGGGGACGTCATGCGTGCAGGATTGAAACGACAGCACATCCTGCTGGTGGGGCTCGTTCTGTTTCTCGCCGGCGTCCAATTCCGCCTGGTGGAGTCGTTCACCCTGTCGGAGAAGTCCACCCGCTTCATCGCCGCGCAGATGGGGGATCCGCAGACGTCGGCCGGAGCTTCGCTCTGGCAGGCGACGCCGGTCCGCAAGGAAGTCGCCCCCCCGCGGTGGCTGGGCCTGGCGCTGATGTCCGTCGGCTCGGTACTCACGCTCCGCAGCCTGTCGATGAAGGCCACAGGCTGATTGTCGCAGTCTGCTGAGCAGCGGCCGGCCCGTCAGGCGAGCACGTCGGCGATCACGTGGCCGTGCACGTCGGTGAGCCGCATGTCGCGGCCGCTGAAGCGGTAGGTGAGCTGCGTGTGATCGAGCCCCAGCAGCCACAGCAGCGTGGCGTGCAGGTCGTGGATCATGAACGGTTTCTCGACCACACGGTAGCCGTAGTCGTCGGTCGCCCCGACCACCGTCCCCCCCTTCACGCCGCCCCCCGCCATCCACAGCGAGAAGGCCTGCGGATTGTGGTCACGGCCGTCGGACCCCTGGGCGAACGGGGTGCGGCCGAACTCGCCGCTCCAGACCACGAGTGTCGTATCGAGGAGGCCGCGCTGGCGGAGGTCGGCGATCAGCGCGGCGATCGGCTGATCCACCGCGCGGGCGTTGCGCGCGTGCCCCTCGCGCAGGCCACCGTGCTGGTCCCAGCGGTCGGTGCCGACCGACGGGCAGGTGAGCTCGACGAAGCGCACCCCGCGCTCGACCATGCGCCGCGCGAGGAGGCACTCGGTGCCGAAGATCCGCGTCGGCTCGTATTCACTCTCCAGGCCATAGGCGCGCTTCATCGCGACCGTCTCGCCATCGAGGTCGAGGAGGCCGGGCACCTCGGTCTGCATCCGCCAGGCGAGCTCGCGGTTGGCGATCGCGCTTTCCAGCGCGTCGGGCACGGCCGGATAGGCGGCCGCGAAGCCGTCGTCGAGGCGCCGGGCGAGCCCGAGCTTGGCCGACTGCATCCCGGACGAGGGCTCGCGCGGCAGGACGTTGGCCAACCCGCCGCGCACCGGGCGGATCACGGAGCCCTGATAGGTGGCGGGGAGAAATCCGCTGGTGAAGTTGTCGAGGCCGCCGGGGGGGATGAGCCCGCCGTTGATCACCATGAAGCCGGGGAGATCGTCGTTCTCGCTCCCCAGCCCGTAGGTGGTCCACGCCCCCATGCTCGGCCGCCCCTGGAGGCCGCTGCCGGTGTGGAGGAAATAGTTGGCGTTGGTGTGCTCGGGGAAGGCGCTGGTCATCGAGCGGATCACCGCCAGTTCGTCCACTCGGGCGGCGATCGAGGGAAACAGATCGCTGACGGCGATCCCGCTCTGCCCATACCGGCGGAATCCCCACGGGCTCGGCAGCACGTTGCCGACGCTGTTGAACTGCGTGGCATCCACCTTGAAGAGGCTGCGCGGATCCTTGCCCGCGTCGCGCTCCAGGCGCGGCTTGGGATCGAACGAATCGACCTGCGACACCCCGCCATCCATGTAGAGGAAGATCACGCTCGTGGCCCGCGCCGGATGGTGGACGGCGGAGAGACCGGCTCCGCGCGCCTGGTCCCGATCGAGGAGCGCGGCCGCGGCGACCGCGCCGAACCCGCAGCCGGCCTCGGCCAGCCAGCGGCGCCGCGAGGGGAGCGGCCGGTGGCGCCGGCAGGGAAAGGGGACCCCGGGGTGGGCGATGGCAGCCGGATCATTCATGGCAGGTAGACAAACTCCTTGGCGTTGAACAGCGCGTGGGCGAGGTCGGCCCACGCCCCTTCGTGCCGCGGATCGGCGACGAAGTCGGCCCCATGGAGCGCCGCCTGGGCGGCGAGGAAGGCCGCCGCCACATCGATCTCGTCGGGGCGGGGCGGCCGGGCGAAGGCGTCGCGGTACATCGCCGCGATCCGTTCGCGCGGTCCCGCGGCAGAGTCGGCGAGGGTCCGCCGCGCCCAGAGCCGGGCCTGCTCCATGACGAACGGATCGTTCATCAGCACCAGCGCCTGCGCCGGGACGTTGGTCACGTTGCGGCGCCCCATCGCCTGGAAGGGCACCGGCATGTCGAAGGCGAGTTGGAAGGCGGGGAGGAAATTGCGGCGGATCTTCGTGTAGAGACTGCGCCGGCCGGCGCCGTCGAGCGGGCCGGAGGCCGGTTTGCCGCGCCCCTCGTGGTATTCCGCCAGGTGCACCTCGACCGGTGCCCCGCCGACCGTGCGGTCGAGCCGTCCGGAGACGGCGAGGATCGTGTCGCGGATCGCCTCCCCCTCGAGCCTGCGCAGCGGAGCATGGTGGAGGAGGTGGTTGAGCGGATCGACGGCGAGCGCCTCCGAGCGCGCCACGCTGCTCATCCGCCAGGTGCTGCTGACGACGATCTCGCGGATCAGCCGTTTGAGGCTCCACCCCTCGGCCTGGAAGCGGACGGCGAGCCTGTCGAGCAGCGCCTGGGCGAGCGGGTCGGCCGGAGCCTCGCCGAGGCGCCCGAAGTTGTCGGGGGTGGCGACCAACCCGCGGCCGAAGAGCCAGTGCCAGACGCGGTTGACGATCACCCGGGAGGTGAGCGGATTGGCCGGATCGACCAGCCGCGCCGCCAGCTCCATCCGCCCCGAGGCCGCCGCCGGGAAGGGCGGCTGGCCACGGCCGTCGATCGCCTCGAGGAAGCGCCTCGGCACCGCGGCACCACGACGGGCGGCCGAGCCCTTGAGAAGGATCGCCTGGTCGATGCCGTTGCCATCGAGCATCGCCGGTGCGATCGCCGACGCCAGCCGCGCCTCCGCGGCGATCGCCTCGCGCTCCGCGCGCACGGTGCCCGCCGCGGCGGCCAGCACCCCGGCGTCGCCCCCGGTCCAGTCGGTGGCCGGGTCGGCGAGGACGGTATTCACGATTTCCGCCACGAGCGGCGCTGACGCTGGCCCCGCCCCGCCGCCGCCGGAGCACGCGGCGATCACCTCCTGCATCAATGCCCCCAGCACGGCATCGCCGTCGGGCCCGGCGCCGGCGGCGCTCCGCCGGGCGACCTCGGCCGCGAGCGGATCGGCGCGCCGCGGCTCCTCAGGCGCCGCCACCACCTCGGCCACGTCCACCGGCCCGGCGACCGCCGCGTATTCCACATGGACCAGATGCCCGCGCGACCAGTCGATGGCGCTCCTGAGATCCTGCCGCACCCAGCGCCACTGCCCCTGCGTGTCGACGCTGGTCACCGTGGCCCCGTAGAGCGGGCCGAGCACCATCACGTGCCCGTCGATGCAGGCGAAGATCTGCACGTGGCCGCGGACGCGGTGCCAGAGCACCCCCTGCGTGAGCCACGTCTTCGGGGTCCGCAGCACGCGCCCCGCCCGATCGAGACCCCCGAGACCGCCGGGATCGCGTTCACCGGCCGAGGTCATCCGCGACCAGACGGCATCGCAGTGGGCCGCACCGTGGGGCAGGAGCGTGATGCCCCGGCCGTCGCCCCGCGGCAGCGGCTGCCCTGCCGGGAGGTGCCGCCAGGCGACACCGTCGCAGAGGAGCGCAGGGCTCGTGTCGGGAGCGGTGTAGTCGGCGATCGTGACCGCCGCTCCGTCCGCGGCAACGGCCGCCGCTACGGTGGCCAGCCGGGCGCGCAGCCTGCCGATCACCTCCGCCTCCGGTCGTGCAGCAAGCGCCCGACCGACCAAGGGGAGGAGCCGGTCGCGCTCCGCGGGATCGGCCGCCGCAAGGCGCTCGGCGACGATGCGGTTGGCGGGCAGCGATTCGAACGGCACCTGCCGGTAGCTGGCGGAGAGCACGGTGCCGGCGAGGGCGTAGTAGTCGGCGGCGGAGATGGCGTCGAACTTGTGGTCGTGGCAGCGCGCGCAGCCGAGCGGCAGCCCGAGGAACGCCTTGCCGAACGTGTCGACGCGGTTGTCGATCCGGTCCGCCTCGTCCTGCTGGATGTCGACCGGCGAGTGGACCTCCTCGCCGAGGAACCAGAATCCGGTCCCCTGCACCGATTCGTCGGCGCCGGCGCCGTCGAGCCGCGGCGGGGCGACGAGATCGCCAGCCACCTGCTCGGTGACGAACCGGTCGTAGGGCAGATCGGCGTTGAAAGCGCGGATCACCCAGTCGCGGTAGCGCCAGGCGTTGGGGATCGGGAAGTCGAACTCATGGCCGCGCGTCTCGGCGTAGCGGACGATGTCGAGCCAGTGCCTGGCGAAGCGCTCGCCGTAGTGCGGCGACGCGAGGAGCGTGTCGACATACCGGTCGAAGGCGGCCGGGTCGGGATCGGAGGCGATCCGCTCGACGTCGGCCGGATCGGGGGGCAGGCCGGTGAGGACCTCCGCCGCGCGCCGCACGAGCGCCGTGCGCGGCGCCTCGGGCACCGGCTGGAGACCGGCCTTCTCGAGCCGCGCGAGGACGAAGCGGTCGATCTCCCCGCGGCACCAGCCGGGGTCGGCCACGGCGGGGGGATCACCCGCCACCGGCGGCTGCCAGCACCAGTGCTCCGCGCGCCGGGCGTCGAGGTCGAAGCCCCCGCGCGCCGCCTGCTTGCCGTCGGCCGGCCAGGGGAGCCCGCGGCGCACCCACTCTTCGAGCGTGGCGATCGCCTCCGCCGGCAGCCGCCCGGAGGGGGGCATCTGCAGGTCGCCGTCGTAGCGCACCGCCTGGATGATCACGCTGTCGTCGGGTTTGCCGGCGACCGCCACCCCGTCGGCGGCGAAGAAATCGGCCCGCGAGTCGAACGACAGTCCCCCTTCGGGCTCGCCGGCGGCCCCCGAGTGGCACTCGGCGCAGTGCTCGACAAACAGCGGCCGGACGCGGGCCTCGAAGAAGGCGGCATCCTCGGCCGACAGCGGGCCGTCGGCCGCTGCCCCAGCCATGCCGACGGCGATGGCGGCAAGAACCGCGATCACGGTGGCAGTCCACCCTCGACCGACCGGCTCGATCCGCGGGGACGCGATCCACGGGGACACGGCGCTGCCTCCAGGGCCGTTTCCCGCCGCCGGCCGACACGCGGGCGCAGGGAAACGGACGGACCCCAGGATTCTACCCCACCCAGGGATGGGCCTGGGGTCGCGATCCGGCGGGAAAAACCGCCACACCGACCGCCAGCCCACGCTCGCTCACGTGTCAGCCCAGCGCCGGCCCGGGCACCGCCACACCGACCGCCAGCCCACGCTCGCTCACGTGTCAGCCCAGCGCCGGCCCGGGCACCGCCACACCGTCCGCCTACCCACGTTCGCTCACGTGTCAGCGCAGCGCCGGCCCGGGCACCGCCACACCGTTGATGGAAAGCACCTGAAAGTGGTGGACCGCCGGCACGTCGGCCTTCCACGCCCACACGATCTTCCTGTCGGGCGTGACCTCGACGAGCCGTTCGCCCCCCTTGCCGACGTGGTAGCTGGCGATCATCGTGTTGCCCCCCGGGAGGCGTTGGACCCCGCAT
>SXWA01000105.1 GCA_005791575.1 Planctomycetaceae bacterium | reverse complement strand
TCTGGCGGGGCCGTGACGGCGGCGGGCCGGGGTGGTAGGATCCTGCCGGCAGAAATCGGGCAGCTAGCTCAGTTGGTTAGAGCGCCACGTTCACACCGTGGAGGTCACAGGTTCGAGTCCTGTGCTGCCCATTGGCCCGGTCTTCGAAACCGGCCTGATTCTCGCGAAACCCGCGGTAACCCGAGTGGTGGCCGCGGGTTCTGTTTTTTGCTGCGGTTCCCTGCCAGATCCCGCGGGAACGTGCTGCGCTGCAATCTGCGCAGCACGACGACAGGCGTGGCGGGGTGGGTTCTCTTGGGGATCCACCCGATGGAGGCCTCCGGTATGTCGCAGGAGGACATCAGCAACGCCCTGACCAACGAGCGGGTCTATCGGCGGAACGGCCGCTGGTTCCCGGTCGTCATCCGCCGGGCTCTGGCAGCCCGGGAACAGGGGTTCCCGGCGGAGCCGATCCTCGACGGCCAGTTCCGCAGCCGGAGCAAGCAGTTCCGCCGGTCACGGAAGGAGTATCGCAGCGTCCCATAGGGCCGTGATGCCCGGCAGGAAGACACGCTCCTGCCGGGGCACACGCCAGTCCCGCTGCCGTTGCGGTGGCAGCGAGATCGATTACCAACTGCCGCAGTGAGCCCTCAGCGGCCGCGGTTTCTCAACGAGAATCATCGGTTTTTCCCCGGGGCGATCGACCGCTGGATCTGTCGCTTCCTCCCGAGCCGCCGCCCGATTGGAGGCGGCCGGATGACCGTCGTCGGCAGGGATGCGACCTACGGCAGTTTCTTCCGCGCCGATCTTTCCGGATGCGAAGGGGCTTCGGCCGCGGGCAACCGTTACCCGGTTTCCCCAACCGACCGCAGTTGTCGGCCGATCGGACAGATGGTAAAACCTTCGACGTTCGACTGACTCTCGCCTGCACCGGTGTCCGTTCGGGGGCTGTGGGACGTGCGCTCGGCGATGGTCGATGAGTCGATAGTTCCCCGAAGCGAAAGCCCCTGGATTCAAGAGGTTGTGATTTATGGCCCGGAAGATTTACGTGGGGAACCTCCCCTGGTCCACCACGTCCTCCGATCTGGAGGCGATTTTTTCTCCGCACGGCGCCGTGCGGTCGGCTGAGGTGATTTCGGACCGCGAGACCGGCCGGTCCCGTGGGTTCGGATTCGTCGAGATGGAGACGGATGAGGGGCTGCAGGCGGCGATCTCGGCCCTCAACGGCCATGAGATCAATGGCCGGCCTCTGACCGTCAACGAGGCCCGCGAGCGTACCCCGCGTCCGGGCGGTGGTGGCGGTGGCGGCGGACGTCCGGGTGGCGGCGGCGGTCGCGGCTACGGCGGCGGTGGTGGCGGCGGCGGCTACCGCGGCGGCGACCGCTACTGATCGTTTCCTTTGAAACGATGCACCGGTAAAGAAATTCACCGGTGAGCGATGGTGTCGGGGAACTTCCTTCCGGAATCGCTCTCCGGGAATTTTCCGTCATCGGATGCACGAAAATGTCGGAGGTGGATGCCCTCGGCATCGTTCCTCCTCCAATCATCCATCCGGGGGACGGCCGCGGTTGGCGGCCGTCCCCCGCGATGCTTGATATGTTTGGAACGAGAGGTTTGTTTTTTGTCGAGCCGTTTTTTTTGAAGTGATCCCTGTCTCCAGTGATCTCTGTCTTCGCAGTAGGACCATTCGATGCCCCCTCCCGGTGCCAAGCCAGCCAAGTTCGCGAAGAAGAAGGCCAAGCCGCGTGCCAAGGTCAAGCGGCGTGACCCGATCTTCATCGACGGTGCCCGGCCGCGGCCGATGTACGTCGATTACAAGGACCTCGAGTTGTTGGGCAAGCTGGTGAACCGGCAGGCGAAGATCCTCGGTCGGCGGAAGAGCGGATGCACCGCCGCGAGCCAGCACGCCGTGACCAGTGCGATCAAGCGGGCCCGGTTCATGGCGTTGTTGCCGTACGTCGGCGAGTGAGTCGCTCGCCCTGTGCCGGAAACATGCCGTGCCGGTGACGGCCGGAACTGAATCCCACCACCGGGCGGTTGTTCGGGCCGGCGGGCTGGGTTGTTGCCTTGCCGGCGGGCTGGGTTGTTGCCTTGCAGGCGGGCTGGGTTGTTGCCTTGCAGGCGGGCTGGGTTTTCGCCTCGCCGGCGGGCTGGGTTTTCGCCTCGCCGGCCGGCTCGCGCCCTGTTGCCCGGCGGTCTTCCGCCCTGTGTCGTGACGCGAGGTGACCAGTGGCCGCACCCGGGCAGCGCGTCGACTCGCAGGCCCCGGCAGTGGCTTTCGTCGCCCGCCGCCGCGTCGAGTTTCGCGACACCGACGCCGCGGGCATCGCCCACTTTTCGGCCTTCTTCCCCTGGATGGAAGCGGCCGAGCATGAGTTGCTGCGATCGATCGACATTCCCGTCGTCGCCACGCTTGCCGACGGCGCGACGGTGAGCTGGCCGCGGGTGAGCGCCTCCTGCGACTACCGCGCGGCGGTTCGCTTCGGCGACGAACTCGAGATCGCGGTCTGGTTGGCGGAGATCGGACGGTCGAGTGTGACTTACGCGTTCCGCTTCACCCATGGGGGGCGCCTGGTGGCGGACGGTCGGATCGTCGCCGTCCACTGTCGGATGGAGGGCAGCGAGCGGCCGGTGCCCTGCCCGCTGCCTACCGCTCTGCTCGACCGACTCCGGCCCTTCCACTCCCCCGGGAGTTGATGCCGTGCTCGATGTGCAGGGGCTGTCGAAGCGGTATCCCGGTCCCGCCGGGGCGATCACCGTGCTCGACGGGGTCTCGTTGACGCTTCCCCCCGGCGGCCGTCTGGCGGTGATGGGGCCGAGCGGGTCGGGGAAAAGCACCCTGCTCTCGATCCTCGGCACCCTGGAGGAGCCGACGTCGGGGCATGTGCACCTCGACGGCATCGACCCCTTCGCCGCGTCTCCAGCCGCCCGGGCGGCGTTTCGCAACCGGACCATCGGCTTCGTCTTTCAGGAGCACCATCTCCTTGCCGGGTGCACCGCGCTCGACAACGTCCTGCTGCCGTCGCTCGCCGTCGGCGCGCCGACGGCGGCCGTCGTGGACCGGGCAGGCTCGCTCCTCGATCGGGTCGGCCTCCACGCGCGCCACCACCACCTGCCCGGGCAATTGTCCGGGGGGGAGCGGCAGCGGGTCGCGGTGGCCCGGGCGCTGGTGCTCGCGCCGCGGCTCGTGCTGGCGGATGAACCGACCGGCCAACTCGACTCACGGGGAGCGGCGGCGGTCACCGAGCTGCTCGTCGAATTGGCGGGCGAAGGCGGGGGGATGCTCATCGTCGTCACCCATGCCGATGCGGTCGCGGCACGCGTCGGCAGCATCCGGCGCCTCGTCGACGGACGGCTGCAGTGATGACGACGCACGGTGATCGGCCAACGGCGGTTCCGCGGGCGGGGCACCCTGCGCCGGCCCACGGTCGGCTGTCGCTCGCCACGCTGGCGTGGAAGCTCGTGCAGGCCTGGGGCCGGCAGTTGCTGGCGCTGGCGGCAGCGGCGGCGGTGGTCGCGGCGACGATCTCCGGTGCTCTTGGAGTGGGCGACAGCCTGTCGCGCGGGCTCGAGCGGCTGGCGCTGTCGAGGCTCGGCGGCATCGCCGCTGCCGTCGTGGGCGACGAACCGTTCGCGGTGGACCGGGCAGCCGACACCCAGCCGCCGCTCGTCCCGGCGCTCGTGGTCCCCGTCGCGCTCGAATCGACCGGGGGGCGACCGCGGGCGGCGTCGGCAACCCTGCTGGCCTGCGACGACGCGGCCGCGCTCGGCTACGATCCGCCATCCCCCGCGGTGCCCGCCGGAGGAGTGGCCATCAACGCCGTTCTCGCGGCTGCGCTCGGCGTGGCGGAGGGGGATGCGGTGATCCTCCGCGTCGCCGTGCCGTCAGACGTGCCGGCCGACCTGCCGCTGGGCCGGCGCGACGGGGAATCGGCCGGGCGCCGGCTGCGCGTGACCTCGATCCTGCCGGCCGATGGGATCGGCCAGTTCAGCCTCCGGCCCGCGCAGGTCACCGGGGGGATGGCGCTGGTGCCGCTCGCAGCGGCGCAGGCACTTTTGGGACGCGACGGCGCCGCCAACACGCTGTTTGCGACGACAGCCGGGACCGCGCCCGGGGATCACGACCGGGCCGAACGGCTGCGCCGCGACATCCGGCCGACGCTCGCGGATCTGGGACTGGAATTGGAACAGGGCGAGGGCGGGGCCGCAGCGCGGCTCACCAGCCGGCGCCTGCTGCTGCCCGACGAGGTCGATCGGGCCGCGCAGGACGTGCTCGCCCCGCGCGGAGGTCGGCCGACGCTCGCCTTCCTCGCCGTGGCGCTCGATCTGCCGGCCGCCGCCGCCGACCGGCCCGCGGCGCGCGTGCCCTACTCGACGGTGTTGGGGATCGACCGCAGCGAGTTGCCCGTGGGCCGCCTCGAGGACGAGGCCGGAAAGCTCATCCCCGTTCCCGGTGACGACGAGATCGTGATCACGCGCTGGGCGGCCGACGATCTCGCGGCGCAGGGGCATCCGCCGGTCGTTGGCGAGCCGCTCGACCTGGGCTGCTTTCTGCCCGAAACCCTCCACGGCCGCGTCGAGGAATCGACCACCCGGCTGCGCCTCGCAGGCATCGCCGCGATGTCGGGTCTGGCGGTGGCCCGGGACCTGGTGCCCGACGTCCGTGGCGTCACCGACGAGGCCTCGATCGCCGACTGGGATCCCCCCTTCCCCTTCGATCGCTCGCGCATCCGCGCCACCCCCCCCGACGACATCGACGATCGCTACTGGAAACTCCACCGCACCGCGCCGAAGGCATTCGTCTCGTTGGCGACCGCGCGGCGGATCGCCGGCAGCCGGTTCGGGCGGACCACCGCCTGGCATGTTCCCGCCGCGGTCGCCGCCGAGCTGCCGGCGCTGCGGTCGGAGTTGGCGGCCGCGATCCGGCCCGCTGCCGTGGGTTTCCGGGTCGAACCGCTCCGTGCCGACGCCATCGCTGCCGCACGCGGGTCGACGCCATTCGGGGGACTGTTCGTCGCCCTCTCCGCTTTCGTGGTGATCGCCGGTCTGATCCTCGAGTGGCTGTTGTTCTCGTTGCTCGTCGCCTCGCATCGGCGCGATGTCGGCCTCCTGGCCGCGATCGGCTGGCCGCCGCGGCGGCTGGCGACGCTGGTGACGCTCGTGGCGGCGCCCGCCGCGATCGGGGGCACGCTGGCCGGGGTCGTGTGTGGTCCGGTCTGGACCCGGCTCCTCCTCTCATGGCTCGGGGGGGCGTGGGACAGCGCCGTGGCCCGGGGATCGTCGGCCGTGTTCCGCACCGCGGGCGTCGGGCCGGCCACACTCGTGGTCGCGGGATTGGTCAGTGCCCTGCTCTCCCTGATGGCGATTTTCTCCGCCGCGCGTGCCGCAGCGCGCCGCGATCCGCTCAGTCTGCTGCGCGGGACCGAGCCGGTGGAGGCCGGTTTGGCAGGTCCGCGCGGCTGGTGGTGGCCGGTGTCGATCGGGCTGGTGGTGGCCGGTGCCGCGGTGGCGTGGTGGGCGGGGGGCAGCGATGCCGCAGCGGCGGTCGGGCTGTTCTTCCTCGCCGGGATGCTCTGTCTGGCCGGACTGCTGGGGCTGGTGCGCAGCTGGCTGGCGCGACTGGCCGTGGGCCGCAGCCGGCCGCTGGTGTCGCTCGGCCAATTGGCCGGGCGCGGGCTGGCCCACGGGCCCGGCCGTGCCTTCAGCGTCGCGGCGATGGTGGCCGTGGCGGAGTTCCTCGTCGTGGCGGTGTCGGCGTTCCGGCTCGACGGACAGGCCACGGCCGATCGCAACGGTCCCACGGGGGGCTGGACGGCGATCGCGAGCTTCGGCACCCCGACGTCGCTCGATCCGGCGGATCCGGCGGTCCGGGGCACGCTCGGCCTGTCGGCAGAGCAGGCGCGGGCCCTGGAGGGCTGCGAGGTGGCACTCCTCCGCTCGAGCGGAGGTGACGACGCCAGTTGCACCAATCTCTACGCCAGCATCCGCCCGGTGATCCATGGCGTGGGGCCGGCATTCATCGCCCGCGGCGGCTTCCGGTTCACCGCGGCGATCGGACCGGTCGACAATCCCTGGCGCTTGCTCGAAGCCGAGGCCGACGGCGATGCGCCGCTGCCGGCGATCCTCGACGCCGCCACGGCCCAGTGGGCGCTCAAACTCGGCGGGATCGGGGCCGTCTTCTCCCTGCCCGACGCGACCGGGGCCCCGGTGCCGATGCGGATCGTCGGGCTGCTCGAACCGGGCATCCTCCAAGGGGCGGTGATCGTCTCCGAACGCACCTTCGCCCGCCTCCACCCCCGCGCCAGCGGCTACGGACTCGCCCTCGTGAGTGCGGCCCCCGGGGTCGCTCCGACGGCACTGGCCGACGGCCTGGGAGCAGCCTGGGCCGACGCGGGTGTCACGGTGGAGCCTGCCGCCGAACGGCTGCGGCGTCTCCAGGCGGTGCAGAACACCTTCCTGGCGGGCTTCCAGGCGCTGGGGGCCCTCGGGCTAGTGCTCGGCACCGCCGGCGTCGCCGCGGTGCAGATCCAGGGGGTGATCGAGCGGGTGGCGACGTTTGGGCTCCTCGGGGCGCTGGGATTTACCCGGCGGCGGATCGGGGCCCTCGTGCTGATCGAGACCGTCCTCATGGTGTCGCTCGGGTTGGCGGCGGGGGGCCTTGCCGGCGCCGTCGCCCTGCCCCGTGGCGTGGCGGGTGGCGCCGCCCGGGTGCCCCTGGGCTGGATCGTCATCACCTGCCTGGTCACCCTCGCTGTCGCCAGCCTGGCGGGCTGGATCGCGGCCCGTCGGGCCGGGCGGATCTCCCCGCGGGCAGCCCTGGCGGGTGGGTGAGGCCCACGCTGTTTTTGGCTCGAGGGGGGCGATTCGGCCGGGCCGGCCGTTTTGGCTTTGTCGGCGGGGGCCCGCCACCGCTACGGTGGCGGCCGGAGGCACCCCCATGCACATCCTCGTGATCCTGCCCCGCTGGTTGGGTGACATCGTGATGACGACCCCGATGCTCCGCGCCCTGCGGGGCCACTTCGGGTCGACGGCACGGATCACCGCCACCGTGAAGCCGGCCTTCGCCCCGCTCTTCGAGGGCACCGACTGGATCGACGAGCTGGTGCCCTACGACAAGCGTGGCCGCGACGCGGCGATCCGTCCGTGGGCCGCCGCCCGGCGCCTGCGGCGCGACCGCCCCGACGTGGCGCTGATCGTGCCCAACTCCCTCTCCACCGGGCTGCTGGCCTGGATGGCCGGTGCGCGCCGGCGCGTGGGATTCGCCCGCCACGGGCGTGGCTGGCTCCTCACCGACGCACTCAGGCCAGCGCGCGAACGGGGGCGCATCGTGCCCCGATCGACCGCCAGCCATGCGATGGAGCTGGCGGCGCGCATCGGCGTGCCGCGGGGACCGCTGACGCTCGGGTTGGCCACGACCGCGGCCGACGAGGCGCGTGCCGACGACACGCTCGCGCGGCTCTTCCCCGGCGTCGCCGGGCCGCTGGTGGTGTTCAACGACAACGGCGCGTACGGCCCGTCGAAGAGTTGGGGCAGCGACCACTTCGCCGCCCTGGCCCGCATCGTCGTCGGTCGGATTCCCGCCGCCCGCGTCCTCGTCCACTGCGGTCCCGGTGACCGGCCGGCGGCCCGGGAGTGCGCCCGTGCGGCGGCCGATCCCCGGGTGGCGAGTCTGGCCGATGTCGGGGACCTTCCGATCGGGCTCTCCAAGGCGCTCCTCCGCCGCGCGGCGGTCGTGGTCACGACCGACAGCGGCCCACGCCACCTCGCCGCCGCGTTCGGCACGCCGACCGTGGTGCTCCACGGACCGATGGATCCGCGGCTCAGCCGCTCGGATCATCGGTGGCTCGAGGAGATGCGGCTCGACCTCCCCTGCTCCCCCTGTGGCCGCCGGGAATGCCCGCTGGGGCACCACGACTGCATGCGGCTCCTCGCCCCGGCCGAGGTGGGGCGTATCATGCTCGATCTGCTCGACCGTGCCGGAGGGCAGGCCCACCGCGTGGCCTGATCGCCACGGTGAAGTGGTGCCCCTTCCCAGGAGACTGCCCGGAATGATGTCGTTCATCGCCATGCTGGCCGCGATCGCCCTGACGGCCGCCTGCTGGGGGCTCTACGGACCGGTGCTCCATTTCGGACGCGAGGAGATGCACTCGCCCCTCCGGCCCTTCATCTGCGTCGGGGCCGCCTACTTCCTCATCGCCGTGCTCATCCCGCTGGTCATCCTCGCGCTCCGCGGAGAGAAGGGGGCCTGGACCAAGCAGGGAATCCTCTGGAGCCTGTTCGCCGGCAGCGCGGGAGCGCTCGGGGCGCTCGGGGTGATCCTCGCCCTGACGTTCGGCGGCAAGCCGATCTACGTCATGCCCCTCGTGTTCGGCGGGGCTCCGGTGGTCAACACGCTCCTCACCGCGTTCATGAATCGGGCCTTCGACCAGATCAAGGCTCCGTTCCTCGCCGGTTTGATCCTCGTCGTGGCGGGTGCGGTGACGGTGCTGGTGTTCAAGCCGCAGCCCGCGAAGCCAGCGAATGCGACGGCCAACGCGGCGGTCGCCGCCGCCGATGCCGCCGGGTTCGAGACCCTCGGTGAGGCCGCGCCGGCGAAGGGGACGGTCGCCAAGGCGGAACGGTTCCTCGAGGTGCTCCTCTCGGTCGCTCTCGCGATGCTCAGTTGGGGCGCCTACGGTCCGGTGCTCCATCGCGGTCAGGCGGCGATGAAGGGCAGTCGGCTGCGGCCGCTGATCTGCATCGGCGCCGCCTACTTCCTCATCGCCGTGCTGGTGCCGCTGCTGCTGATGGGGCCACTGGCCGACTCCGGCACATGGACCGGATCGGGCATCGCCTGGAGTCTGGCGGGCGGATCGCTCGGCGCGCTCGGGGCCCTCGGCACGATCCTCGCCTTCACCTGCGGCGGCAAGCCGTTCACGGTGATGCCGGTGGTCTTCGGCTGTGCCCCGGTGATCAACACGTTCGCCACCGTGGCCCTCGCGCACACGCCGATGACCCAGGTGACGCCGTGGTTCCGCGCCGGCCTCGTCGTGGTGGCGGCCGGCGCCGCCACGGTGCTCGCCTTCGGTCCGCGTGGGCACGCGCCGGCGGCTCCGCTGGTTGCCAAGCCGGCGGTTGCCTGAACGCTGCCGCGGCCAGATGCCGCGGTCACGTGCCACGCGTGTGACCGAACCAGGCGATGTGGTGGCGCGGCCCGAACGCCAGCCCTGCGCCGCGGCAGGCCGGGTGGAGCCATGCGCTGGTCCTGGCGAGTCCTGCCGAGTCGGTGCCCTCGGGCATGACGAACACCCGGCGCCGGTCGAGGGCCGCACCCCGTCGCACCTCGAGGTCGGCCAGCCAGGCGAGTGCCTCGTCGAGGTCGGCCGGGGAGCCGACGACGAACTTCAGCTGCCACGGTGCATCGGCGAGCAGCCCGGTGATGGCCTGGTCGCTGCGCCGGGCGGAGGCATGGCGGCGATGCCAGGCCGGGTGTTCGTCGGCCGCCGGGGCCGATGACGCGAGTTTCGGACTGACCGACACCAGGTCGGTCCAGGGGGCCGTTGGCAGGCGGTCGGGCAGGAGGGTGCCGGCGGTTTCCACGGTCACATGGTGGCCGGTGCGGCGGAGGGTGTTCACCAGGGGGATGGCGTCTTCGAACAGGAGCGGTTCGCCGCCGGTGAGGACGACATGCCGGTGGCCGGTGGCGACCACCGCGGCGACGATCCGCTCGATGCCCCACTCCTCCCCGACCGGCTTCCAACTCGTGAACGGCGTGTCGCACCAGTGGCAGCGGAGGTTGCAGCCGCTCGACCGCACGAACACGCTCGGCGTGCCCGCCAGCAGTCCCTCGCCTTGGAGCGATACGTAGAGTTCGGCGATCCGCACGATGCCCCGGCCCTCTCCGGATTACGGTCAGCCGGCACAGCCTGCGACGAGCGGATCGATGAGCCCGGCGGCGGTGAACCCGGCCTCGCGCAGCCGGCAGGCATCACAGCGGCGGCAGGGACGGCCGGCCTCGTCGGGGTCGTAGCAGCTGGTGGTCAGCGACTGGTCGAGGCCGAGGTCGAGACCGAGGCGCACGATCTCGGCCTTCGACATCCTGACCAACGGCGCGAGGATCTCCACCGGCCTGCCCTCGACACCGGCCTTCGTCGCGAGCGCCGCCAGGCGGGCGAAGGCCGCGACGAATTCCGGCCGGCAGTCGGGATACCCGCTGTAGTCGATCGCGTTGATTCCCAGGGCGATGGCGGTCGCCCCGCGGGTCTCGGCGACCGCGAGCGCCAGCGCGAGGAACACCGTGTTGCGGGCCGGCACGTAGGTCACCGGGATGCCGGCGGCGATCTCCGGCGCCGGGCGGTCCTTCGGCACCGCGATCGCGGGATCAACCAGGGCGCTGCCGCCGCAGGCCGCGAGATCGACGCGGATCACCAGGTGATCGCTGATGCCGAGCACGGCGGCGATCCGCTTGGCAGCCGTCAGCTCCACCGCGTGCCGCTGTCCGTAATCGACCGACAGCGCGGTCACCCGGTGGCCCTGATGGACCGCCCAGGCGGCGACCGTCGCCGAATCGAGCCCGCCGGAGAGGAGCACGACCGTGCGGTACGGATGGCCGCCCGCGCCGGCGTCGTGGGTGGGAGCGTCGTGGTTCATGGATCGCTGCGTACTGTACCCTGCGGGACCGTGGGGAAAGACCCTGCTTGTCCGCTCCCGCCTCAGACGCCGCTCAGCCCCGGCAGCGCCCGGTGGCCTCGCGGGCCAGCGGCCGCCGACCGGGACGGCACAGATCCCTTTCCTTCGCCGTCCGGGGAGGCGACAATCGCTCCGCGCCGGGCATTTCCGGTGGACGGTCGGCTTGGCGATGGAGGGCGGCAGATGGCAAAAGCGGCGCGGGTGATCATCTCGGCACTCGCCGACGAATCGGCCTTCCAGCTCACGGCTGTGGAACAGTTTTCGGCCCTCTCGGCCCTGGGCCTCGAATACTACTCGCTGCGGTTCATCGACGCCGGCAAGGGGGTGAAGAACGTCATGAAGTTGACCCTCCCGGAGATCCGGCGCATCCGGCACCGGGAGGACGAATACGGTCTCAACGTCGCCTCGATCGCCTCGCCGATCGGCAAGGTGAAGCTCCATGACGAGGACGACGGCACGAAAAACCGGTTCGTGCCCTTCAAGAAGTATCTCGCCGCGGACGTGGCCCGGGCCTGCGAACTGGCCCACGCGTTCGAGACGAAGCTGATCCGCGGTTTCTCGTTTTACCACCCGCGTGGGAGCCGGCCGGAAGCCCATTTGGAGGAAGCGGTCGACCGGATCGGGCAGATCGCCGAGGCGTGCCACCGTTCCGATCTGACCTTCGGTCTCGAGGTCGAGGCGAATCTCGTCGGCCAGACGGGAGAGCTGCTTGCCGAGATCCACCGCCGTGTCAACCATCCCGGGCTGGTGCTCGTGTTCGATGCCGCCAACCTGGTCGTCCAGGGCATGTCGTCGGCCGAGGTCTACCGGCAGTGGGAGGCGATGAAGCCGGGATTGGGGTGGGTGCACATCAAGGACTACCGGCGTGCCACGTCACGGGCCCGTGACGGTCACGTCGACGAGGACGCGCTCGCGCACTTCGTTCCCGCCGACCGCGGGGCGGGCGGGCACCAGCGGATCCTCGCCGATCTCAAGACGATGCTCCCCGCCCTGTCGCGCCGGCTCGAGCACCGGGGCATCCCCGGCGTGTTCCTCGATCTCGAGCCGCACGTCCGCGGCGGCGGCCAGTTCGGCGGCACGAGCGGCCCGGATGGCATGGGGATCGCCCTCCGTGCCTTATGCCGCGTGCTCGACGAGGTGAAAGTGGACTATCATCTCCGTGATTTCGACGATCTGCTGGCCGCGCGGGGTGCGCGGGTGAAGGGCGGACGGTGACGACACGCCCGACGGCCCGCGGACCGGTCGCCGCCGCCGATGCCGACCAGGATGCCGACCACACGGAGGCAGCCGCCCGATGAGTGACTCGACCGAACCCGGCGGCTACTTCGTCGCCAACTACCCACCGTTCTCGCGTTGGCAGACCGCGGCCGTGCCCGAGGTGCTCGCGGCCTTCGCGGCTCCCCCCACCGACGCGGCGCTCGGCCTCTACCTGCACGTGCCGTTCTGCCGGAAACGCTGCAAGTTCTGCTATTTCCGCGTCTACACCGAAACAACCGCCGCCGATGTCGAACGCTACTCGCAGGGGCTGGCGGCCGAGGCGGCGCTCGTCGCAGGCCAGCCGGCGGTGGCGGGGCGGACCGTGCGCTACGTCTATTTCGGCGGCGGCACCCCGTCGTTCCTCTCCGCGCGCCAGTTGGAGCGGTTGGTGGCCGGTCTGCGGTCGAGCCTCGGCTGGGACGCTGCCGAGGAGGTGACCTTCGAGTGCGAGCCGGGCACGCTGTCGGAGCCCAAGGTCCGCACGCTCCGCGATCTCGGCATGACGCGCATCTCGCTCGGGGTCGAGAACTTCGACGACACGATCCTCGAGGCGAACGGCCGCGCCCACCTCTCGGCGGAGATCCTCCGGGCCTGGGACTGGATCACGGCCGCGGGCTTCCCCAGCACCAACGTCGACCTGATCGCCGGCATGCTCGGCGAGACGTTCGAGTCGTGGCAGCGCACGGTGGAGCAGACGTTGTCGCTCGGTGCGGACAGCATCACGATCTATCAACTCGAACTGCCGCTCAACACCGTCTTTGTCCACGACGCACGGACGAGCGGCACCGCCACGCCGGTCGCCGACTGGCCGACCAAGCGTGCCTGGGTGGACTGGGCCTTCGACCGGGCGATCGCTGCCGGCTATTCCGTGTCGAGCGGTTACACGCTCGTGCGCGATCCCGCACGGGTGCAGTTCCGTTACCGCGACATGCTCTGGGAAGGGAGCGACCTGCTCGCCCTCGGCGTCGCCAGCTTCGGGCATCTGTCCGGCCTGCACTACCAGAACGCCACCCACTGGGACGAGTATCTCGGTGCCGTCGAGGGGGGCCGGCTCCCGGTGCAGCGCGGCCTGCGGCCCACGGGTCGCGAGTTGCTTGTCAGGGAGATGGTGCTCGGCTTGAAGCGGGGCTGGCTCGACACCGAGCGGCTCCACGGGAAATATGGCATTGATCCCCTCGCTGCCTGGGCCCCCGTGTGGGTGGGCTTGGAGGCCGAGGGCTTTCTCGATCAGCTCCGGCCCAGGCCGCACCTCTCGCGAAAGGGGCTGCTCACGGTGGATGCCCTGCTCCACCGGTTTTTCGAGGCTGAGCGGCTCGCGGCGGCCTCGTGACCGGTCGATCGGAGCGGCGTCCCCTGCCGAGGCCGTCGGTTATCGCCGGCCCGCGCCTGCGGTTCCCCTGATGCCGGCGGCCGCCGGCCAGATCGACCATTGCCTTGTGGCGGGCGGCGGGTGGCCGGTTGGCCTGCCGATCCGCGCCAGCGTCCGCGCGAACCCCCGGGGGACTCATCGTGCCCGAAACCTCCATGGCGATGGCTCCCCGGGACGGGCGAGCCGAGCGACCGCCGGTCTTGCCTGGTACCCATGCCTGCCCCGGCCAGCGGCCGGTTCGCGAGCGTCTCCGGGCGATGGCGGCCGATCTGGTCGCCTCCTGGAAGTCGCAGGGAGGGCCGCCACGCGGGAGGTCGGGTGCCTCATTGAGGCGGCAGGCGGAAGTCCTCGTCGAACGGCTCGGGGGAGACGAGGGCCTCGTCGGCTGGACGATGGTCACGATCGTGTCGGAGTATTGGCGCAAGCGGCTGGCCGGTGGGCCATCCGGCCGCCGGCTCCTGCTGCTGCCCGATTGTCCGTTGGCTGTGCACCGCGGAGTGGTCGCCAACGGAGTGCCGGCGACCTGTGGCCCCGGGTGTGCGATCGGCACCGTGTGGTCGGCCGCACGGGAGAGTGGCTGGTCGGTGGAGCCGACATCCGCGGCCCTCGGCGGCATCGGCGCCCTGCTCACCGGCCAGTACGACGGCATTCTCGGTGTGGCCCGCCTCTCCCATCTGGAGAAGGCGTTCGCCATGCTGCCCGCGTTCTCGTTGCCGATCGCCGCGGTTCCCTTCGATGCCGCTGCCGCAGCCCATGCGGCAGCCGCATGCCCCTCCGCGGGCTGCGCCGAGGTGGTTGCCGCCGGCGCGATCGACGTCGAATGGATCCTCGGACTGCTCGGGGTGGCGGGGGGTGCCTCCGCGCCGATGGGCGACTATCTGCCTCTGCTCCGTGAGGCGGCCGGCCTGTTCAGCCCCGACGCGCTCCGGCAGACGGAGCGGCAACTCGGCCTCGACGGCGCATTCGGCGGTGACCGGTTGGCCGGCCTTCCCGGAGCATTGGAGACCGTTGGCCCGCTGGAGGCGACCAGTCTGCTTTCGGCCGACTTCCTCTGCCGCGGTGGCAAGTTCCTCCGCCCGTTCATCACGCTGGCGGCATTCGATGCCGTGTCCGCCGACCGCGCGGAGCGGGGTGACCCGGTCCCGGTCCTCGACCGGTCGGTTGTCCATGCAGCGGCACTTGCCATCGAGATCTTCCACAAGTCGTCGCTGATCCACGACGACATCGAGGATGACGATGCCCGGCGGTATGGTCGGCCCACCATGCACGTGGAGCGCGGGGTGCCGCTGGCGATCAACACCGGCGACCATCTTCTCGGCATGGGCTACCGGATCGTGGCCGGACTGCCTGGCGTCGCTGCGGACGTGCAGCGCGATCTCGTGCTGCTTCTGGCCGATGCCCACGTGAGCTTGGCGCGGGGCCAGGGTGGCGAATTGTGGTGGCGCACCGTCAGCGACAAGCGTCTGCTCCCTGCCGAGGCGATCGAACTGTACGGACTCAAGACCTCTCCGGCGTTCGAGGCGGCGCTGGCGATGGGTGTCCGATTGGCGGGTGCCGACCCTGGGGCCGTGGGGAATCTCCATGCCTACGCCCTCCATGTCGGCAACGGCTTCCAGGTTCTCAACGACCTCAAGGACTGGGAGGGGGATGCCGACAACGCGCGGCTCGCCGCCGGCGATTGGCTCGGAGGCCGCCCGACCGTTCTCTGGGCACTCGCGGTGGAACGGCTCGGCGTGGACACGGTGACCGGACTGTTCGACCGTGTCCGCGACGGGACGGCGGAGCAGCGTGGCGAAGCGATGGTCCGGGCCCGCGAGTGCCTCACGGCGGCCGGAGTCTTCACCCGGGCGGCCGCGATGGTACGAGCCGAGCGGGCCTCAGCCCTGGCCGCTGCCGCGACCTGCGCGCATCCCCGGCTCCGCGAGGTGCTGGAGTTTCTCCTCGATCTGGCGGTGCCTGAGCGGTCGGATTGGTGACGGTGCCGCCGATCCCCCGCCGCGCTGCTGGGATCGTCACCGGATAATGCATCGGTTTTTTCGCTTGGTTCAGGCCCGGCACGTCATCCCTGACGTGCCGCAGGCTGGTTGTCCACAGCCTGCTAGACTCTTCGCCGACCGACCGCCAGGGTGGCGTGTTGGTTCCTGTGGGGAGCCCAAGTGGTGTCAACCGCCGCGACCGACGCTTTCGCGCGAGCCGCCGCACTCGTGACGCTGTTCGCCAAGCCGGTGGAATCATTCGCCAGCCTCGAGCCGGTCCTGCCCAGTGCCGTGCCGGAACCGTACCGCGGCCTGCTCGATCACGACAGCCACATGACGGTGGTGATGGAGCGGTTTCACCGCCAGACACTGGCGCTCCGCGTGCTGGCCAGGATCGACGAGCGCGGCGATCCGGCCGCCTGGTACGCCCGGGAGATTCTCCTCGTCGATGCCACGGGTGCGCCGGTGCAGCACGGCATCGTACGGATCGACCTCGCGCAGGTGGGCGCCGAGACGGCCGCACGGATCCGTGCCGCCACGGAGCCGCTGGGCAAGGTTTTGATCGACGCGGGGCTCCTCCGCCAGGTGCAGCGGGTGGAGATCCTGCGGGTGGAGCCGGGGCCGCGACTGGCGTCCGTCATGGGCATCGGCCCAGGGGAGAAGACCGTGACCTACGGCCGTGTCGCGGGCATCTCACTCTCGGGGAAGGCGGAGCCGGCGGTCGAGTTGTTGGAAACGGTCGTGCCCGTGCGCGGCTGACGTGCGTCTCGCTCTTGCTTGCCGCGCGTGGGAAGCCCGATCGGGCCGCACGGATGTGTCCGCCCACGGCGACCATCCACCGCGGCTGTCGGGGAGAGCCGCGACGGATGCCCGCGGTGCGACGATTGGCAGCAAATAGCCGTGGAGCGGGATCGGGGAACATTGCCCAAGGTGTTTGGTGAAAGGCGTTTGCGCTGATTGCGGCGATATTGACTCAATGCGCAAGCTGTCTGTAGAGTTGGGTCTCGGGCAAGAAAGGGAAGCCTGGCCGCTGTGAAAGATGGACCTTTCACCGGCCGTGGTGAGGTTGGGTGGTTCCGGGGCTGTCCGGCGACCACGGTCGGGATGCCCGTGAGGCTCGGTCGGTGGCCTGAATGGGTTCGAGCCTGACTTGAAGAGGGAGTTCGAGCGAAGGAGTCTGAGCGAAGGAGTCGCACCCAGGCCGTTTGGCTTGGGGCTGCTTGGTTGGGGCCACTGGGGTTGGAAGCGAAGCTGGGACGGGGTTCCGCGGCGGGGTTGCAAAGCGTCGCCGGGAAGTCCGCGTTCCACGCAGGAACCGTGGCTCACGCAGGAGCAGCGCCTCACGCGGGAGTCACTGGAAGACCCCGAGGAAGCCCGCGGTTTCGCCAGTCATGGTCGATTGGTTCGCGAGTGCAGGACGCACGGATCGCATGGCGTAGGGATCGCAGCACGGAGGCCTAGGTGCCGGGAACGTCCCCGCGGATGGGGCTGTGTCCGGGCGCCGTTTTGACTAGCTGGACCACGGCTAGGGAGAGGGTGGTAAGCACATGCAAAAGACTGTCTACACGACCGGTGAGGCGGCCAAGATCTGCAAAGTGAGTCAGCAGACCATCATCCGCTGCTTCGACTCGGGGCAGCTCAAGGGGTTTCGCGTGCCGGGCAGCCGGTTCCGGCGGATTCCCCGCGATCAACTGTTTCTCTTCATGCGTGACAACGGGATCCCCACCGACGCCTTGGAGAGCGGTCGGCGCAAGATTCTCGTGGTCGACGACGATCAGGACCTCGTCGAGTTGATCACCGACGTCCTCGAGCGGGACGGCCGGTTCGAGACGCGGAGTGTCAACAACGGCTTCGATGCCGGGATGATGGTCAAGGACTACAGGCCAGATCTGATCGTCCTCGACGTCATGCTCCCCGATATCAACGGCAAGGAAGTCTGTCAGCGGGTGCGCAGCGATTCCACCATGGATGAGGTGCGGATCATCTGCATCTCCGGTATGGGCGAGCCCGACAAGGTGGAGGAGTTGAAGGCGGCTGGTGCCAACGAGTTCCTTCAGAAGCCGTTCGAGGCCGAAGTGCTCGTCGATCGGATCTGCGGGCTCCTCGACATCGAGTCGGTCGCCACCGGTTCCTGACGGGTTTCGTGTTCGTTTCCGCGGGCCCGGGTCTTCCCGGTCGCCCGTCACCGCTGTCGACGCGCGCCGGACCATCGCTGGTCCGGCGCGTCGTCGACAGGTGGATGCTTCGCCGTGTGCCCCACCGCTGCATCCACCATCGACCGCCCCGGATCGGCGCCGTGGCGCTCCAGCGGCGTGTGCCTGGTCGTGCGGCCGGCGATTGCCGGGCCGGTGGCCCTGCCACTCTCCTGCGGCGGGTGTCTCGGATTGGCCGCATGGCTCCTCGACGAGGCGGCTCGGCTGGGGACGCCGCTGGATCAGGGGGCCGTGCCGGCCGCGCCGAAGCCGCTCTGGTCGGCGGCGGCAAGTGATCCGAGCCTCGCCGCGTGGCTCGTGATGGCCGAGGGCGTGACGGCCGAGGGCGGGGCAGCGGTGGTCGGGGAGCATGTGGCCGATGGTGTCGTGGCGCGGCTCGAACGGGATCTGACCGTCGCGTCGTCTGCCGTCGATGCGCCGGCGGGCGCCGGGAGCCCTCCACGGCAGGCAGCGGTTCCCGACGCCGACGCCTGGCGCGCGTTGGCAGACGCCGCGCGGAGCGTGTCCGTTTCCGGGGCATCCTCCGAGACGACGGCGCGCGCCTGGGGAGCCAGGCTCCGTGCCTCGCTCGACGCCGGGGCCGGGGCTGCCCTTCCCCGGGCAATCACGCTTTCGGCCACCGTCCCGGGGGAAGCGGAGGTGCTCCGCGCCGCGGTCCGTCTCGCGGCAGCGCATGGCCGACTGGCGGCAGGGGTTGCCGCCCACGTCGAGGAGGCCCGTCTCGAGGGGCTGCGCTCCCTCGCCTACGGTGCAGGGCACGAGATCAACAATCCCCTGGCCAACATCGCGGCCCGCGGGCAGGCCCTGCTGGTGGGTGAGACCGACCCGCACAGGCGGCGCCGTTTGGCGACGATCGTCGATCAGGCTTTCCGCGCCCGCGACATGATCGGCGGACTGATGCTGAGTGCGCGGCCGCCGACACCCGAACCGACCCCCTGCGACGTGACGGCCCTCGTCGGGGCGGTCGAGCGGTGTGTCGCCGGACGGGCCACCGACCGTGGTGTACGCATCGACACGCCGGCCGGGGGCGTGGTTGTCGCCTGGATCGACCGGACCCTGATCGAGGAAGCGCTCCGTGCGGTCGTGACCAACGCGCTCGACGCGGTGACCGATGGGGGCCGGGTGTCGATCGGCATCGTCCCACGCGGAGCGCAGGCGGATCGTCCGGTGGAGATCCACGTCGATGACGACGGCCCGGGAATGGATGACGAGACCCGGCGGGCGGCATTCGATCCCTTCTACAGCGGCCGCGAGGCCGGGCGGGGAATCGGGTTCGGCTTGGCCAAGGCACGACGGTTCGTGTCGGCGTGCGGCGGCACGACCGAGATCGGCGTGTCTCCAGCGGGGGGCACACGCGTCACGCTCCGTCTGCCGGCTGTCCACGAGGGCGCGGCGTGCGGAAACGCGCCGCACAAACCCCCCAAACCCTCCTGAGTCTGCCCGATGGCCACGCGCCCTTGGGTGATCAACGCCGGTCGCCCCGGCTACCCCCGCGCAGGTGCCAGCCGACCTTGTCCGCGTTTCCATCGTTCTCTATCCTCCCCTTGACGCGGGAATGTCGTCCGGCGACGGAACGCCGGGCGGAGTCCGGCAGGTGCATTGCCGGACGGCCGGGGTCGCTGGTGACGTACCGGAGCAGGGATGCGTTCATGAGGCACGCCAGATTCATCGCGGGGCCGGCCGAGGCTCCTTCTGACACGGGCGCCGAGGCGCTCCTCGGGCCTGCGGCGCTCGATCGGTCGCTCGAAGGGACCGTGGCAGGGCGGACGGTGAACCGTGTTTCCGTCATCACGCACCCCGGCGACGCGCTGCGTGGCTTGGGTGGGGGCGCCGGGGAGCTGCCGCGGTCGCGCGAGCCGGCGTTCACCGAGCGGGCCCGCGGTTTCGGCCCCGCGCTCCGACTCACGGCGGACTGGCTCCGCGAGCGTCAGGCCGTGGACGGCCATTGGCGTGGGCCACTCGAGGGAGACACGATCCTCGAGAGCGAGTACCTGCTGATCCTCGCCTGGGCCGGTCGTCTCGACCGCGAGGAAGTGCCCGGGGCGGCCCGGCGCATCCTCGCGGAGCAGCTGCCCCAGGGCGGGTGGTCGATCTATCCGGGGGGACCTGTCGATGTCAGCGCCAGCGTGAAGGCGTACTTCGCTCTCAAGCTCACCGGCCATGAGCCGTCGAGCGAGCCGCTGCGCCGAGCCAGGCGGGCGATCGAGGGCGCGGGTGGCCCCTGGGCCGTCAACAGCTTCACGCGTTTCTATCTCGCGCTCCTCGGGCAGATCCCCTACTCGGCGTGTCCGGCCGTGCCGCCGGAGATGGTGCTGCTTCCCGACTGGTTTCCGGTGAATCTGTGCAGGGTCTCGGCGTGGTCGCGGACGATGATCGTGCCCCTGTCGCTCATGTGGGCCTTCAAGCCGGTGCGCCACGTGCCGAAGCAGCAGGGAATCGCCGAGCTGTTCCCCGCCGACTGTCCGCGCGATCAGGCTGTGAAGGAAGGGGCGTGGGCCCGTTTCTTTCGCGGCGTCGATCGTGTCATGAAGGGGTGCGAGGCGGTCGGTTTCGTGCCGCTGCGTCCCCGGGCGGTGCAGGCCTGCCGGCGCTGGATGCTCGAGCGGTTCGCCGGCAGCGACGGTCTCGGCGCGATCTTTCCGCCGATCGTCTGGAGTCTGGTGGCTCTCCGGGCGATGGGGTGCAGGGAGGACTCTGCCGAGGTTCGCGAGTGCTGGGATCAACTGTTGCGGTTGGTCGAGATCGAGCCCGACGGCAGCACCCGGCTCGAGCCGTGTCGTTCACCTGTGTGGGACACGGCCATCACCGTCATCGGTCTCGTCGAAACCGGTCGTGTCGTCGATGGGAGCGCCAGTGCCCCGGGGGTGTCGACCGATGCCGCGGCAGCAGACCTGGGGGTTGACTGGCTCCTCGATAATGAGGTGCGGGTGCGCGGCGACTGGGTGGGGGCCGTGCCGGCCGCGGCAGGCGTGCAGGCCTCGGGGTGGTGCTTCCAGTACGCGAACCGGTTCTATCCGGACGTCGACGACACGGCGATGGTGGTGATCGCCCTGGCGACGTGGCGCGATGGGGTGCAGCGGCGCGGGGCGTTGGCCGCCGCGGATCGCCGGCGTCTCGAGCGTGTCGCGGCGGCGATCGGCCGTGCCCGCCCCTGGTTGGAGGCGATGCAGAGCACGGACGGTGGCTGGGGCGCCTTCGATCGCGACAACAATCTCGAGTTCCTCTGCGAGGTTCCCTTCGCTGACCACAACGCGATGATCGATCCGAGCACCCCCGACCTCGCGGGGCGGGTCCTCGAGGCCTTCGGCAAGACCGGATTGCGGATCGGGCACGAAGCCGTCGATCGCGCGGTCGTGTATCTGCGGCGTACGCAGGAGTCGAGCGGTGCCTGGTTCGGCCGGTGGGGGGTGAACTACGTGTACGGGACCTGGCAGGCGCTCGAGGGCCTGCGGGCCGTCGGCGTGCCGCTCGGTGATCCGCTCGTCAGCCGCGCCGCCGACTGGCTCGTGGCGCATCAGCAGGCGGATGGCGGCTGGGGGGAATCACCCGCCAGTTATGTCGATCCGGCCTTGGCCGGTATCGGGCCGACGACCGCCTCGCAGACCGCGTGGGCGGTCGCCGGACTGATCGCTGCCGGTCGCCACGACTGCCGGGCTGCCCGGCGTGGCGTGCAGTGGCTGCTCGATCGCCAGGAGGCTGATGGCTCCTGGGAGCAGCGTGAGTTCACCGGCACCGGTTTTCCGAAGGTCTTCTACCTCCGCTACCACTACTATCCGATCTATTTCCCGCTCTTGGCTCTGGCGAGGTTCGCGCTGGTTGCACCGGCGGCGCGTGGGGCGATCGGAGCGACACTGGTCAAGGAGCCGGTTGCATGAGTGTTCCCTTCGGACAGATGGTGGCGGTCGTCGGTCATGTGCTCACGCAGCGTCTTCGGGGCAATCCCCGATATCCGCTCGTGCTCATGCTCGAACCCCTGTTCCGTTGCAATCTCGCCTGTGGGGGCTGCGGCAAGATCCAGCATCCCGCCAACATCCTCCGGTCGCACCTCAGTGCCGCTCAGTGCCTCGCGGCGGTCGATGAGTGCGGAGCGCCGGTGGTCTCGATCCCCGGCGGCGAGCCGCTGCTGCATCCGGAAATTGAACAGATCGTCGACGGGATCGTCGCCCGGAAGAAGTACCTCTACCTCTGCACCAACGCCCTCAAGCTCGAGGAGATGCTGCCCCGCTTCCGGCCCTCTCCCTATCTCGCCTTCTCGGTGCATCTCGACGGCCCGCGCGAGGAGCACGACCACGCCGTCTGCCGTGAGGGGGTGTACGACACCGCCGTCGCCGCGATCCGCGCGGCTCGGCGCGCCGGTTTCCGGGTGACCACCAACTCGACGTTGTTCACCGATGCCGATCCCGCGCGCTACCGGCGGTTTTTCGACGAAGTGATGGCGCTCGGAGTGGAGGGGATGATGATCTCCCCAGGCTACTCCTACGCCAAGGCGCCGGACCAGGATCACTTCCTTCCGCGCCGCCGCAGCGAATCGCTGTTCCGCAGGATCCTCGCCGACGCCCCGCGGCGCTGGCGTTTCAACCAGTCGCCCGTGTTCCTCGAATTCCTCAAGGGGGCCTGGGATCTGGAGTGCCGCCCGTGGGGCACGCCGACCTACAACCTGTTCGGTTGGCAGCGTCCCTGCTACCTGCTCGATGAGGGATATGCCAGTTCCTTCCGCGAGTTGATGGAGGGAACCGACTGGGATGCCTACGGGCGGGCCAGTGGGAATGCCAAGTGCGCCAATTGCATGGTTCACTGCGGCTACGAACCCGCGGCCGTGGAGGCCACGTTCGGTTCGCTCGGCGGGCTGTTGGCGACGGCCCGGCTGGCGCTCTTCGGGGCACCACGCGGCTCCGGGGAAGCGCTCGCCGACGCGGGAACGGATGCCCCCCCTGCTCCACCGGCCGGCGGATTCCCCACCCTCCCGATCCTGGAGCAGGTCGCCTGACGCTACCGGCGTCGGTGGCGATCACGGCCCGCAGCCCGCATCCGGGATGAAGCCCCTCAGGCCTGTGCCCCGGCGAGAAGACCGCGTTTGACCCGGGCGAGGATCGCCCGCAAGCCGCGGCTGCGGAGGATGCCGAGCACGTCCGCGAGGCCTGTCCGGTCGAGGAAGTCCTCGCCGAGGGCAGCGGCCTCCTCCGCCGGCCGGCCCTCGACCGCCTGGGCCACCATGGCGACGAATCCCTTCACGGTCGGCGCTTCCGGCGCGACCTCGGCCACCAGCCGTGCGCGGCCATCGACCACTTCGGGCCAGAGGAACACCGGGGTTTGGCACTCGTGCACACGACCCTCCGTTTCGTCCCGACGGGCCCGGTGGCTCTCGGGGAGCGGGGGCAGCCCGGCTGCGAACTCGACGAGCAGTTCCAATTTGTCCCGTCCATCGAGGTCGGCGAACTCGCCGACGATGCGATCGAGCCGTGCAGAGACGGTTTCCATGGCGTGCGTCGTGCTCTGGACGGTCAGGAATGGCCGGCGGTCGTCGAGCTGCCGAGGGCAGCAGCCGCCTCGCCAGGACCGCCCGGTTCGGCCCCCTTGGCGATCGGCACACGCACCGCATTGCCCCACTCGAGCCAGGAGCCGTCGTAGTTTTTCACGTTCCCGAAGCCGAGCAGGTATTTGAGGACGAACCAGGTGAGGCTCGATCGTTCGCCGATCCGGCAGTAGGCGATCGTCGGGGAACGACGCTTGAGCTTCACCTCCCGGAGGTAGAGCTTCTCCAGGTCGCGAGCCGACTTGAACGTGCCGTCATCATTGCAGGCCCGCGCCCAGGGCACGTTGACCGCACCTGGAATGTGGCCACCCCGGATCGCACCCTCATTGGGATAGTCGGGCATGTGCATCCGCTCGCCGCGGTACTCCTCTGGGGAGCGCACGTCGAGCAACTGGCGGCCCGCCTTCTGGTGACGCAGCACCTCTTCACGGAGGGCGCGGATCGACCCGTCATGATCGGCAGCCTGATAGTGGCCGCGCGGCGGGTTGACCCGCTCGGCCGACCACGGCCGACCGTCGAGTTCCCAGCGCTTGCGGCCCCCGTCCATGATCCGGCAATCGGCGTGCCCGTAGAGCTTGAACACCCAGAAGGTGTAGCACGCCCACCAGTTGTTCTTGTCGCCGTACAACACCACCGTCGTGTCGTTGGAGATGCCACGTTCGCTGCAGAGTCGCTCGAATGCCGCCCGGTCGATGTAGTCACGCTGCACGGGCGCCTGGAGATCGACCTGCCAGTCGATCTCGACGGCACCGGGCACGTGGCCCATGGCATACAGCCCCCGGTCCTCGTCCGACTCCACGATCCGCACCTTCGGATCGGTCAGATGGTTCGCCACCCACTCGGTGGTCACCAGCACCTCGGGGTGGGCGTAGGCGGCCATGTCGGGAATCTCCTCACGCGGGCGAAAAGCAGTCAGTTGGAATCGTAGTCCATCACCCGGTGCCCTGCAACGAGGCTCGCCCTCGTTGGGCCCGGGCCGTTCGGCTACAACAACACATATGTCGGGGTCTGTTTGTCTCCGTCGGTTGCGGATGCCCACGCGGTGGGCGGCCGGGCCGCTGATCCACCGAGTGAGTGCGATGGGCGCTGCGTTCATCTTCCAGATTTCGGGACTGACGAAGAAGTTCGGGCAGCGCGAGTTGCTCAAGAACATCAACCTCGCCTTCTACCCGGGGGCGAAGATCGGGTTGCTCGGCCGCAACGGC
>SXWA01000104.1 GCA_005791575.1 Planctomycetaceae bacterium | reverse complement strand
GCCACGGCGGAGGCTTCGCCATGAACCGATCAAGGATCCTGTCGCAGGCCGTGGGCTGCTCGCCGCGAGCGACGGCGGCACGAAGGAGGAGACTCCAGGAAGCCCTCGGCGGAGCTCCACGCCGCGGCCGACGTGATGCCTGTGGCCCTCACGACCGGCGGCCGGGATGATATCGTCCCCCCGTCGGGTCGTCTGTTCCTCCAGCGTTTCCGCCGCAGCGGGTCCCCACCATGACCAGGATCCTCGTCGCTGAGTGCAAGCAGGAGGTGTCGACCTTCAACCCGCACCCGAGCACCGCCGACGACTTCGACATCCGCCACGGGGCGGCCCTCTTCGACTATCACTCGAACGTCGGCACCGAGGTCGGCGGCGTCCTCGACATCCTCGCGAGCACCCCCGGAGTCGAACCGGTGCCGACGTTCGGCGCCTGCTTCATCACCTCCGGCGGGCCGCTCGCCCCGGCGGCATGGAGCCGCATCGAGGGAGAGTTCCTCGACGCCCTGCGCCGGGCGTTGCCGGCCGACGGCGTGATCTTCTGCATGCACGGCGCGATGGCCGGCCCGGCCGAATGGGATCCGGAGGGGAAGCTCCTCGAAGAGGCACGGAAGATCCTCGGGGAGAAGATCCCGATCGTCGTCTCGCTCGATCTCCACGGGATCCTCACCGAGCGGATGGTCCGGCACGCCGACGCGATCGTCAGCTACCACACCTACCCCCACGTCGACTTCTTCCAGACCGGCCGGCGCGCCGCCCGGCTCCTCCTCCGGATCCTCGCCGCTGGCGTCAGGCCGGTGACCGCGGTCGTGCCGGTGCCGGCGCTTGTGCGCGGGGACGAATTGATCACGGAAACCGGGCTGTTCGGTCGGGTGATCGAGCGGGCCAGGGGGATCGAGACCGGCTCCGGCGGCCTGTCGGCGGGGATGTTCATCGGCAATCCGTTCACCGACGTGCCGAGCCTGCAAACCTACGCCTTCGTCGTCACCGATGGCGATCCGGCTCTGGCCGAGCGCGGGGCGCTGGAACTGGCCCGCGAGTTCTGGAGCCATCACGAGAGGATGGTCGTGCCGCTTTCGTCACTGGCGGAAATGGTGGAGATCGTCATCGGGCACGCCGGCGGCGGCACGCTCGGCCTCGTCGACGCGGCCGATGCCACGAGCTCCGGCGCCTCGGGCGACTCCAATGCGGTCGTCGGCGCCCTGCTCGACGCCGGCTACCAGGGGCGCGTCCTCGCACCGATCGTCGATGCCCCAGCGGTCGCGGCCGCGCTCGAGGCGGGGGTCGGCGGGACGGTGTTCACGACGCTCGGCGGCCGCCTCGACCCGGGGCGCCACCGGCCGCGCCCCGTGCAGGCCCGCGTCCGGCTCCTCGCCGACGGCCGGTTCCGGAGCGAGTCGTTCGGGGAGGAGTGGAACGCCGGCCCGACGGCGGTCCTCGAGGCGGGGAGCGTCACCTGGGTCGTGGGGAGCCGGGCGGTGAGTCTCTACGACCGTTCGTTCTTCCTCGCCCACGGCCAGGAGCCGCGCCGCGCCGACTGCGTCGTCATCAAGTCGCCCCACTGCCAACACCACATGTATGCCGACTGGTGCGCGCGGATGATCAACATCGACGCCCCCGGCTCGTCGAGCGCGAATCTGAAATCGCTCGGCCACACCCGCTGCCCGCGGCCGATCTTCCCCCTCGATGCGGACGTCCCGTTCACCCCGACCGCAACCCTCTTCACCCGACACTGAATCCGGAGGCCACTCGATGAAGATCCGCGACATCCGTTGTGCCGGCCTCCGCGGGGCCACGCCCGAGGGGGGCTGGAGCGCGGAACTGAAGCCGGAGGACTGCGTTCACACGCTCGTCGTCGTCCACACCGACTCAGGCCCCTTCGGCCTGGGGAGCGTGTTCACCAACGACGACCTGGTGCGCGGGGCGATCGCGCTGCTCGAGCCGCTGTGGCGCGGTGAGAACGCCCTCGAGCCGCAGCGGGTGACCGAAAAGCTCCATCAAAACACCTTCTGGACCGGCCGTGGCGGCTCGCTCACGCATGCCATCAGCGGGATCGACATCGCCCTCTGGGATCTCTTCGGCCAGGCGACGGGGCAACCGGTGGGGAGGCTACTGGGGGGGCGCTACCGCGAGCGCGTCGCTCCCTATGCCTCGCTGCTGATGGAGGAACCGGCAAGCATGCGTGAGCGGCTCCTCGCCGTGAAGGCTGCGGGCTTCCGGGCGTTCAAGATCGGCTGGGGGCCGTTCGGGCGCGTCAGCCGGCAGATGGACGAGAGAATCGTCCGCGCGGCGCGCGAGGCGGTCGGCCCCAACTGCAAGCTGATGGTCGATGCCGGCGGGAGCGACGCCCATTGGGCCAACGGCTACAAGTGGGCGATCAACACCGCACGGATGCTCGCCGACCACCAGGTCGACTGGTTCGAGGAGGCACTGCGGCCCGATGCCCTCGACGACTTCGTCCTCCTCCGGGAGCACGCGCCGGTGCCGATCGCCGGCGGGGAGGTGCTCACGCGCCGGCAGTCGTTCCTGCCGTTCCTCGCCGCGCGGGCCTTCGACATCGTCCAGCCGGACGTCACGAAGGTCGGCGGGATCAGCGAGGAGGCGCACATCGCCCGGATGGCCTGGGATCACGGCGTGAAGTTCATCCCCCACGGCTGGAACACGGCGGTCGGCCTGGCGGCCGATCTCCAACTCGCCAGTGCCTTCCCCGACACCGACCTCGTCGAATACCTCACCGGCTCCCCGTTCATCGACGAGATCACCCAGGGGGGCTGGACGCTCGACGCCGACGGCATGCTCGCCATCCCCTCCGGCCCGGGCCTCGGTCTCGAGCTCGACCACGACGCGGTGCGGAAATACACCCACGGCGAGAAGCTTTTCTGATCCTGGATGGGGCCACCGTGGGCAGCCGGCCGAGATGCCACGGGCTTCTCACCAGCCCCATCAGAGCAACGCCCGTCGTTCCCGCTTCCCGACCCAGGCACAGCCTCGGCGGCGCGCACCGGGATCCGCGGGTCCTCCCGCCCGGGCTTCCCGAGCGGCCTGCTCCCCAGTGTGATCAGCCAAACCCCAATGCCCCACGGCAGTTGCCGCCAATTCCCGCTGCCCGGTGCCGCGGGCCCACGGGCAAGCTACAGTG
>SXWA01000103.1 GCA_005791575.1 Planctomycetaceae bacterium | reverse complement strand
TCGACTCCGGCATCATCAGCGTGAGCGGATACCCCTTGGCGGCGCAGACGAAGGCCAGCGCGATCCCCGTGTTGCCGCTGGTCGGCTCGAGGACCTGCTGCCCCGGTCGCAGCCGGCCACTCCGCTCGGCATCCTCGATCATCGCCGCGCCGATGCGGCATTTGACGCTGAAAGCGGGGTTCCGCCCCTCGATCTTCGCCAGGAGACGGACGTCGAGACCGTTGGCGAGACGGTTGATCCGCACCAACGGCGTGCGGCCGATGGTCTCCACGTTGTCGGCGAACAGCGGCACGGAGGCCTCCCACCATGTGATGAGCAGGCGTGCCTCCAAGTTGACCGGTCAGCAACGCAGCAACGGATTGTCGGCCGCGGGGGGGAACCCGTCCGGCGGTGGCCGGTGGCTTGACGAAACCCCGCAAGGTTTGCGTACCTTAGCGGGACTGCCAGGAATTGAGAAGTCTCAACCGGAGGTTCGTGATGCGGATTCGCTGCACACCGTGGGTCGTGTTCTGCCTGCTCGCCGGCGGCCTGGCCACCGCTCCGCTGGCCGCCGCACCACCCAATCTGCTGATCATCTATGCCGACGACCTCGGCTGGGGCGAGCTCGGTTGCCAGGGAAACCCGCAGATCCCCACGCCACACATCGATTCGCTGGCCCGTGACGGCGTCCGTTGCACACAGGGCTACGTCGCCGCCACCTACTGCAGCCCGTCGCGCGCCGGGCTGCTCACCGGCCGCTACCCGACCCGCTTCGGCCACGAGTTCAACGCCGTCGCCAACCAGACCGGGCTCGCCCTCGACCAGACCACGCTGCCGGCACGGCTGAAGGAGCTCGGCTATGCCACCGCCTGCGTGGGCAAGTGGCACCTCGGGGGCACCGCTCCCTACCTGCCCACCGCGCGGGGCTTCGACGAGTTCTACGGCACCCTCGCCAACACGCCGTTCTTCCACCCGAAGCAGTTCATCGACTCCCGGAAGTCGACGGCGGTGATGGAGGTCACCGACCCCGACTTCTACACCACCGAGGCCTACGCCACCCGGGCGGTCGACTGGCTGCGGGGACGGAAGGGGGAGCCGTGGTTCCTCTACCTGCCGTTCAACGCGCAGCACGCACCGCTCGAGGCGCCACAGAAGTATCTCGACCGCTTCCCCGGCATCACCGACACGAAGCGGCGCACGTTCGCCGCGATGCTCTCGGCGATGGACGATGCCGTCGGCCGCGTCCTCGACACCGTGCGGGCGATCGGGCAGGAGGAGAACACCCTCGTGTGGTTCATCGCCGACAACGGCGGCCCGACCGCCGGCACCACCTCGGGCAACGGCCCGCTCCGCGGCTTCAAGCAGACCACGTTCGAGGGGGGGCCGCGGGTGCCGTTCCTCGTGAAGTGGAAGGGGCGGATCCCCGCCGGGAAGACTTACGACCTGCCCGTGGTGAACCTCGACGTCGTTCCCACGATGCTCGCCGCCGCCGGCAAGCCGATCGAGGCGGGCGCCCGTCTCGACGGCGTCGACATCCTTCCCCACCTCACCGGCCAGGCCACCGGCCGGCCGCACGAGACGCTCTTCTGGCGGTTCGGGGAGCAGTGGGCGGTGCGGAAGGGTGACTGGAAGCTGGTGGTCGCCAAGGGGGGCAGCGGCAAACCCGAGCTCTACAACCTCGCCGACGACGTCGGCGAACAGCGCGACCGCGCCGCTGCCGAACCGGCCCGTGTGGCCGAACTGCAGAAGCTCTACGACGCCTGGAACGCCGAACAGGCGCCCCCCTCGGCGCGCGACAAGCCGGCCAACCAGAAACCGAACCAGAAGAAGGCGGCAGCCCGGGCGCCGGCCGCCTGAAGACCACCACTCACCCGGCCGCCGTGGCGATCAGCCCCTCGAGGCGGTTGCCGGCGGCGCGGTGGCGGAGGATCCGCTCCGTCTTCGCGACGATCTGTGCGGCCGCCTCCACCGGGGGCAGCCCGGCGGCATAGATGTTGGAAATCACCGTCACTTCATGACGGATGCCGGCATGGCCACTGGCCTGCGCGGCGGCCACGCGGACGGCGTCGGGCAGACGGTAGACGAGATAGGCCGACAGGCTCCGCGACGCGAGCGCATCGCCGCCGGGCCGCTCGCCGATGAGGTGGATCACGAGGTCGGCCCCGAGCCGCTCCCCCACCGGCTCGGCGAGCTTCACCCGGCCGTGACGGGCGACCAGCGGGGTACCGACGCCGATGCCCCGCGCGGCGAGGCCGTCGAGGAGGAGCGGGAGGAGGTCGGGCAGGTTGTGGTGGACCGCCGCCGCGGAGAGCCCGTCGGAGACGAGGATCTGCACCGGAAAGGGCTCCGCGGCGAAGCGCTCCAGTTCCCCCGCCGCCGGCCGCGCGCCGAGCGCCGGGGCGGCGAGGTGGCTGTCGTGGGTGGCCGCCGCGGTGGCGATCTCCCGGAACGGGGCGAGGGACCGCAGCCGCCCGACGTCGAGGGGCTGGTGGACCGCCGCGCGCCCCACCGCCTGGTGCCAGCGCACCCGCCGCGCGACGGCGTCGGCGGGACGGGGCCCGGCGGTCTCGAAGCCGTGGAGTGCGGGGGTCGCGGCGACCAATTCCGCGAATTCCTCCGCCGATCCGCAGAACCGTTCCGGTCGCCCCCACTCGGGACCGCGGACCACCGTGCCCGTGTCGTCGCGCGCGAGGATCCCGCGGCCGAGACACCAGTCGAGGAATTCGCCGGCCGGCTCGCGGCCATGGATCTCGCGCAGCGACTGGTTGTCGTGGGCGCTGGTGTCGAAGTAGGCGAGCATCCGGTCGGTGTTCAGCGCCACGTCCATGAAGTAGGTGGCGCCGGCCGCCGCGAGCAGCTCCGTCGTGGCCTGCTGCCCCTCGAGCCCGCTCTCGGCATGGAGGGTGTAGCAGCTGCCGATGCCCATCGGCAGGCCGAGGAGCTTCCCGAGGAACAGGTCCTGGAGGCTGGCGGCGAGGAGCTCGAAATTGTCGCGGTGGGTCTCTGGGCCGATGAAACCGGTGACGTTGTTGATCATGAACGGGTCGTAGCGCCGCGCCAGGCCGTAGCAGAGGGCCTCGGTCGTGGTCATGTCGATCCCCTCGTGGCGACCGTAGCTGAACTCGCTCCCCTGGCCGGTCTCGAAATACATCCACTGCGCAGCCCCGCGCACCGGCCCGCGCTCGCGCATCGTCCGCCAACCATGGTCGAGGAGCTCGACGGTGACGTCGAATTCCCCCGTCAGCGTGGCCTCGGTGCCGGCAAGGCTCTGGAAGAGGATCTCGACGGGGGCGCCGCGGTCGAGCGCCGCCAGTTGCGTCTTCACGTGCGAGAGGACGCAGATCTGCGTCGGGGCGGCGGCCCGGCGGCGGAGATCGTCGAGGAGGTGGAGAACGGCCGCCACGTTTTCGACGGTGTCGATCGCCGGATTGACGCCGATCAGAGCGTCGCCGGCGGCCATCGACAGGCCCCACCAGGTGAGCAGCGCGATGCCGCGCGGGTCGTCGGTGGGATGGTTGGGCTGGAGCCGCGACGAGAGCGTGCCGCGCGCGCCGAGGAGCGTGCGCGCCCGGGTGGGGTTGGCGATCCGCCGGGCGACGAGGATCAGCTCGTGGATGTCGCACAGCTTCGCGACCGCCGCCGTGACGCCGGTGAGCCCGCGGCCGAGGCGCACCGCCTCGGCTCCCGTCGCGGCGAGGAGCCGGTCCTTGAGCTGCCCGAAGGTGAGGGGGGCGATCTCGCGGTGGATCTCCTGATCGACGTCGTAGTTGACCCGCATCACGTCGTCGATCCGGCCGTCGGCGGTGCACAGCGGCCGCTCGTGCACGTGGGCGACGGTGAGCGCGGAGAGGAGGGTGCGGGCCGCCTCCCGCGCGATCTCGTCGGCGGCGGCGAGGCCGGCGTGGCGGTCGCCGGCCTTGGGGAAGTCGGCCGCACCGAGGAGGCTCTTGAGACCGACGAAACGGATCGGTCCGTCGGGGCCGTCGCAGCAGTAGTTCTCGTCGGGCCGCGGGGACGGCAGCGGAATCTCCGACAGCGGCGTGAGGCTGGCAGGCATGCCCCCACGATACCGCTCCCTGGGAGTGACGCCAGCGCGGTGCTCCCCGACGGGCGGCGGCGGGTGGCGCCGGAAGGAGCCGTCAGCGCAGGCCGTGGAAGGAGACCGGCACCACCCCGTCACAGACGGCGCCGAGAGTGGCCCAGCGGGCGTCGGGGAGATCGAGTTCATCGACCACCACCAGCGGCACGCCGAGCCGCCCCCAGGCGGTGGCCGCCTGCCCGAGCGCCTGGCCGCAGTTGGTGTCGAGCAGGAGCACGAGCGGGAGGTGGGCCGGCCAGCCGCCGGCGGCCAGTGCCGTGGCCAATCGGCCACCGAAGCCCCGCACCATCTCGGCCGTGGCCTGCATGCCCCGCACGCGCACGGCCGCACCGCCGGAGCAGCGCCGGGCGAGTTCGAGCACCCGACCGAGCAGGGCGTCGTCCACGTCGGGGGAGAGCGTGCCGACGATCGGGAGATCGGCCAGCGGCAGCACTGCCCGATCGGGAAGGTGGATGCTCGCACCGGAGATCCGCGTCGCATGACGGAGGAGACCGGCGACCGTCGCCCTCCCTCCCCCTTCGGGCCGGTACTCGAGCCAGGAACGGCTCCATGCCGGATGGGTGAGGAGCCGGCGGGCGAGATCGACGCCGAGGTCGCCGAACGCGGTGGTGCCGGGCAGCGGCGTGCCGCCGGCCGCCGCGTAGACCAGTTCGCCGACACCGCCGGAGAGGGTCACGATCGGTGGGTCCGAACCGGCGGGGCGGCCCGGCGGCAGGAACGGCACCTGCAGATGCCCGAGCCACGCGCGATCGGCCGGATCGACGGCCGCTCCCGCCACCGCGCGGCCGAGGAGGGCGAGATACCAGTCGAGGAGGCGGTCGAGATCGTCCGGCAGGAGATCGTCGCCGGGGCGGGCGGCGATTCCGAGTGCCGTGAAGGCGGCGCCGGCGAGCGGGGTGAGCGAGACGATCCGCCGGGTGCCGGGCACGAAACGCACGTGCCGGGCACCGACGAACAGGCAGCCGGTGGCCTCGACATCGCCGTCGCGACCGGAGGCGATGTTCGTCGTGCCGCCACCGATGTCGAGGTGGATGAAGGAGCGATCGGGGTGACGGCGCGACAGCGGCGCACAGCTCCCCTGGAACGCCAACCACGATTCCAGGCAGGGATCGTCCGCCGTGGCGACCAGCGCCGTGCCGAGACGTTCCCGGATCGCCGCGACGAGGCTGGCGGCGTTGTCGCGCCGTGCCGTCAGGCCGGTGACAAGCGCGCCCCCGCCGGCGATCCCGTCGCCACCGTGACCGACCCCGCCGCAGGCCAACCACCCGTCGACGAGACCGAGCGTGGCGGCGAGGTCGAGCCGTTCCCCGACCAGCGGCGTGAACACGAGCGGCGAGCGGTAGGTCTCGCGGACGACCGCCAATTCCATCCGGCCGGTGACGGCGTTGCGGCGGACCGCCGCCTCGGCCACCAGCGCGCTCGACGTGGTCGTGCCGAAGTCGAGGCCGACGAGGATCGACCGCGCGGCCGCGGTCACGGCCGCAGCCCGGGGGCCAGCGCGTCGGTCAACGGTGGGCCGGGGAAATGCCGGCGCTTGTGGATGAACCACCAGAGCACGAGCAGGAGGGCGAAGCCGGGCACGATCCGCAGCGCCACCCCGTTGGGCGGCTGGACACCGATCACGAACAAGCCGATCCCGCCGACGACGCAGAGGGCCGCGAGCGGACGGTAGAGCGGCCCCAGCGACCAGGGCCCCATCCGCGTCCAGCTGCGGCCGTAGGCCAGCAGCCCCGACAGCGTCGGCATCAGATACGAGACATAGAGGAGGATCACGCACACCGCCGTGATCGTGAGATAGGGCACCAGCGCCGTGAATGCCACCGCCAGCGCGGCGACCATCCAGATGGCGACGTTCGGGGTCCGGTGCACCGGACTGACCCGGCGCAGGAACGACGACCAGGGGAGCCCGCCGTCGCGGGCGAAGGCGTAGAGCATCCGCGAGCCGCTGGTCACGGTGGCGAGACCGCAGCAGTATTGGGCCGCCGCGATTCCCACCAGCAGCGCGAGCCGCAGCGGCGTGGGGATCACCTCCGCCATCGTCCAGAAAAAGGCGTTGCCCCCCTGGGCCGCGGCGGCGTCGATGTCGGGGATCGCCATCACCAGGGCCGCGAGCATCACCCACCCGGCGAGCGCCGAGACGACGACCGCGCGGATGATCGCCCGTGGCACTTCCGTGGCGGCACCGACCGTCTCCTCGGCGGCATGGGCCGAGGCGTCGAACCCGGTGATCGTGTAGGCGGGGAGCAGGAGCCCGAGGGCGAACGCCCAACCGGAGCTGCCGGTGGCCGGCCACACCGGCTCCCCTGCCGGCGTGCCGGTGAGATTCCTCACCTCAAACAGACGCGCGGGGTCGAGGCCGGGGGCGAGGGCAAGCAGCGTCACGGTCAGGGCGGCGGCGACGACGAGGATCAGCCAGCCGCTGGCATCGGTGATCCGCGTGGTCGCCCGGATCCCGTAGTGGTTGAACGCCGCCTGCGAGAGGGTCAGCAGCGCGACCGCGAGGAGTTGGACGAGGAGCGGGGCGAGGCGTTCCGAGCCGGCAACGAACAGCTCGTGGACCGGGGCCGCGGCGACAAGCGCGGAAAGAGTCTGCCCGGCCTCGGGGCCCGACCAGCCGAGGGCGGGGGCGAAGGCACCGAAGCAGAACTGCACCGTCGCCAGATTGATCGCGGCGAGCACCGTGACGATGCCCGCGAGGTTGAACCACGCGGTGGCCCATCCCCACCCGCGGCCGCCGAGGATCGCCCCCCAGTGGTAAAGACCTCCGGCGGTGGGGAAGGCCGACGCCACCTGGGCCATCGTCGCGGCGAAGGCCAGCGCGAGCAGGCTCACCAGCGGCCATCCGAGCCCGACGCTCGCCCCGCCGGAGGCGCAGAGGCCGACCGGGAACGACGTGATCCCGCCGGCGAGGATACAGATGATCGACAGCGAGATGCAGTAGTTGGAGAAACCGCCCATGCGGCGCTCGAGCTCCTGGGCGTAGCCGAGGGAGGCGAGCGTGCGCACGTCGTCGTCGATGTCGGCTGGCCGGCCGGAGACCATGGAGCGGAGCCCTGGGGAGACACGCGGCTGGGCTCTGTTGTCAGTCGCGGAACCGTTCGGCGTCCACCCCGAGCTTCCGCATCCGCGCCCGGAGCGTGTGCGGATTGATCTGCAGGAGCGCGGCAGCGCCCCGCGGGCCCTCGATCCGCCCGCGGGTGGCGGCCAGCGCCCGCTCGATGTGCCGCCGCATCGCCACCGCCAAGGGCACGATCTCCCCGGAGGACCGCTCCGGCTCCTCGGCCGGAGTGGACGTGCCGAGGCTGCCCTCCGGCACCACCTCGTAGAGGGTGGGATGGGCCGGGGCGACGGCGGCCGCCGGCCGGCGCCCCAAACCGAGCGCCGTCCCCACGTCGAGGCGCCGGCCACCGCCGAGGATCGCCGCCCGGTCGATCACCGCGCCGAGTTCGCGGATGTTGCCCGGCCAGGGATACTCCTCGAGGAGCCGGAGATCGGCCGCGGTGGGCTCGACCGCCGGCAGCCCGAAGCGCGTCGCCGCCCGATGGGTGAAGTGCCGCACCAGCGCCGGGATGTCCTCGAGCCGCTCGCGGAGTGTGGGGAGGAGGATCGGAAAGACGTTCACCCGGTACCAGAGATCCTCGCGGAAGCTGCGATCCTGCACCATGCCCGCCAGATCGCGATGGGTGGCGGCGACGATCCGCACGTCGACGCGCACCGGCGCGCGGCCGCCGACGCGTTCGATCTGGTGATCCTGGAGGACGCGGAGGAGACGGACCTGGGCGGGGAGGGGGAGTTCGCCGATCTCGTCG
>SXWA01000102.1 GCA_005791575.1 Planctomycetaceae bacterium | reverse complement strand
GACGAGCGAATACCTCCGCGACTACTGCATTCGCCTCCGGCCCGATGACGCGGCCAATCCTATGCGGGTGCACTTTCGGCTGGCCGATGCCGCTGAAGGCGAGCATGGCAACGTCAAGGCCGCAGAAGGCAAGGATCGCGCGTTCGTGCTAGCCGCCGCCGGCGACTCGGGCCACGATTTTCTGAGCCTCGAAGACGGCCCGCAGGGGCCCGAGCTTTCCATTCGCTTCGAGTATCGCCCGGCCACGCTCACCGACTGGCCTGCCGAAGTTCGCGAGGGCAAGACAAAGCCGCCCACGCAAAAGGATTTGACTGTATTTGCCGTTGCCCGCGTGCTCGCCGTCGCGGCCGACCTCTTCGGGCCATGGATCACTGAGCTTCAGAAGCCGCATGCGACCGTCAGCGGCGACGCCGCCGACTACTCACGCCTCGAAGGCCATCTCAAGCGGTATACCGCCCGAAACACGTTCGATTACTTCATCCACAAAGATCTGGGCACGTTCCTCCGTCGCGAACTCGACTTCTACATCAAGAACGAGTTCATGCACCTCGACGACATCTAGAACGAGAAGTCGCCTCGCGTCGAGCAATACCTGTCGAAGATTCGGGTCATTCGCCGTATTGCCGGAAACATCATTGATTTCCTCGCCCAGCTTGAGGATTTCCAAAAGAAGCTCTGGCTCAAGAAGAAGTTCGTCGTCGAGACGCAATGGTGCGTGCGGGTTGGCTGCATCCCGGAGGATTTTTATACGGAGATCGCGGCCAACGACGCCCAGCGAGAGGAGTGGGTCTCGCTCTACGCCATCAACGAGATCGAAGGCGACCTGACGACCGTTGGCTATTCGGCGCCTCTGAAGCCGGCGTTCCTGAAGGCACATCCCACGCTCGCCGTGGACACGCGGCATTTTGATGCCGCATTCACTGCGCGGCTGCTCGAAGCGCTAGGCGACGTGGAAGAGCAGACGGATGGAGTGCTGTTTCACAGTGAGAACTTTCAGGCGCTGCGATTTAGTTGGCATTTCTATCGCGGCCGCGTGGCTGCTGTTTTTACTGATCCGCCGTACAACACTGGGTTAGACGGGTTTCCATATAAAGACCAGTACCAACATTCCTCGTGGTTGGCCATGGTAGCCGAACAGGTGCTCAGTGCTTTTCCGTTACTGCACGCTCAAGCGCTGCTATTTATCACTATCGATTCTACTGAAGTCGCACCCCTCAGAATTCTGCTCGATAAGCTACTGGGACCAGAGAACTTTGCCGCAGACATTGCGTGGGAGAAACGCTACACGCGCAGCAACAACGCCAAGAGATTCTATAGCTTGAAAGACACGGTGCTGTGCTACAGAGCTTCATCGGCGCTGGATGTCATACGCGAGCCGAGGACAGACTCTTCACGCGAGAACTACACAAACCCCGACAAAGATCCGCGTGGACCCTGGATAAGTTCGTCGTACGTGAACCCCGCGACGAAGGCAGCACGACCAAATCTCGTGTATCAAATCACCAATCCGCTTACTGGGACCGTTGTAGAGCACCCAACTCATGCCTGGAAATATGATCTGGAGACCCATGCTGCCCACGTTCGGGATAACCGACTCTACTGGGGTGCTGACGGTGGCTATGAGTACCCGCGGCTGAAGTCATTCCTTGCGGAGGCCCGCGACGGCATGGTGCCTACCGACGTGTGGCACCACGGTGAAACGGGTACCACTGACGATGGAGGGCATGCCGTAAAGGCGCTTTTCGGCACAGCTGTTTTTGATAATCCAAAGCCCGTGTCACTTGTTGAAAGAGCCTTGTCTTTGGCGGCCTCGACGCGTATCGAAGGACTGCCCGACATTGTCTTGGACTACTACGGGGGATCGGGCACAACAGGGCACGCCGTAGTCAACCTCGTGCGGCAGAATGGGGTACGAAAGAAGCTCTGTCTAGTTGAGGTCGGAAGCCACTTCGACACCGTGTTGGTTCCGCGAATCAAGAAGGTTACCTTCACCCCCGAGTGGAAAGACGGCAAGCCAAAACGCCTCGCCACGCTTGAGGAAGCCGATCGCTCGCCACGCATCATGAAGATTGTGCGGCTGGAGTCGTACGAAGACACGCTCAACAACCTCGACATCCGCCGCAGCGACACCCAGAAATCCCTTCTCGACGAGCCCGCCGCCAAGGGTGAAGGCAAACTCCGCGAGCAATACCTACTCAAGTACATGCTCGACGTCGAAACGCGGGGCAGCCAGTCGCTGCTCAACGTCGCCGCATTCCGCGATCCCACGGCCTACCGGTTGAGCGTCAAGCGGCCGGGGTCGGACGAGAGCCGCGAGGTGTGCGTTGACCTGCTCGAGACGTTCAACTGGCTGATCGGCCTCACGGTCGAGGCGATCGCCGCTCCACAGGTGTTTTCAGCGTCGTTCGAACGCGACGCCGAAAACCGGCTGCAGTTGAAGGGGGGGCGCATCAAGGCCGACGCCTCGGGCCCATTCTGGTTCCGCCGTGTGGAAGGAAAACTGCCCGACGGCCGCAAGGCGCTCGTGGTGTGGCGGAAGCTCGGCGATGATCAGGAACAGGCAAACCTTGTCCTCGACTTTTTTCTCACCGACAAGCTCAAAATCAGCACGAAGGATTTCGAGTTTGACGTCATCTACGTCAACGGCAGCAACAATCTCGAGAATCTGAAGGCCCCAGACGACACGTGGAAGGTGCGGCTGCTGGAGGAAGAGTTGCACCGGCTCATGTTCGCCACGGAGGACGTCTGATGCCTCCTGTGCACTACCACGCGGGCGGCTTCCCGCCCGATGCGATTGCGTGGTCGCGGTTGATTCCGCTGCTCGGGCCGGTGGCTGCGGCGGTGGCCCGCTACGACGGCATGCTCGCCGCCGTGCCGAATCCCGCGGTATTGCTCGCGCCGCTGACGACGCAAGAGGCGGTGCTCTCGTCAAGGATCGAGGGCACACAGGCGACGATGGAAGAGGTGCTCGAGTTTGAGGCGGGCGGGGAGCCGGAGTCGGATTCGCTCCGCGAAGACATCCATGAGGTGCTCCAGTATCGGGCGGCGATGCGCGAGGCAGAGCGGCTGCTTACCGACCTGCCGTTTTCGCTGCGGATGATGCGCGGAGCGCACGCGGTGCTGCTCGACGGCGTGCGAGGCCGTAGCAAGTCGCCCGGGGAGTTTCGGCGCGGGCAGGCCTATATCGGCACTCCCGGCAGTCCGATCGACCAGGCCAAGTATGTCGCTGCCGAACCTGAGCAGGTCGCCGATTTAATGGCGGCCTGGGAGCGGTACGCCAACGGCGATGCGGCCGACCGGCTGGTGCAGACGGCGGTGCTTCATGCGGAGTTTGAGGCGGTTCATCCGTTTGCCGATGGCAACGGGCGGCTGGGGCGGCTCCTCATTCCGCTCTACCTCGCCCACGTGAGCGTGATTCGTCGCCCGATGTTCTATGTGAGCGCGTATCTGGAAGCCCACCGACCGGCCTACTACGAGCGGCTCCTGGCCGTGTCGCGGGATGGCGACTGGACAGGCTGGTGCGAATTTTTTCTGGAGGCGATCCGCTCCCAGGCGATCGACAACCTCGCCAAGGCCAGCGCGATCCTCGCCCTCTTCGAGCAGATGAAACGGCGGCTGCCCGAGATGACCCGCTCACAGCACGCCGTCCGGGCGCTCGACTGGATTTTTGAACGGCCGATCTTCAGTAGCGTCGCCTTCGTGGAACAGGCGGGAATTCCGGAGCCCACGGCCCGCCGGTTCCTGCGGCTCTTTCAGGCTGAAAACCTGCTCCACGTGGTCATGGCTGGCAGCGGCCGCCGACCGACGATTTTCGGGTTTCCGGCGCTGTTGGAGATCGTGGAAGGACGGGCTGTCCTATGAGCGGTTTGAACCATGTTTTTCAGGGCCAAACGACTTTGCCGTGCACTTGTGCGCGGAAAGTGAACGACAATCCGGTTTGTCGTCAACAAGTGACACACAACGCCCGAGGGGTGGCCTGATGGCCCGCGGACGCCCGAGAAAAACGCCGATGTCAGCCTCCGAGCCGCCCACGGCGCCAGCCGGCGCCGCGAGTTCCCCGGCCCCGGCTTCCCCGGCCCCGGAGACTGCCGCCCCGCGGGCGCAACGAGCCAAGCGGGTCGCGAAGCGGGCCACCGCCGTGGTGGCCTTTCCCAAAACAATCGTGCTGGCCCAGTGGATGCTGTCGCTCTTCGGTGCCGAGCGGTTCGATGATCTCGCCGACCACCTGCGAGCCCCGAACCTCGAGGGACTCAATGCCGACAACATCCACACGTTCCACGAGGCGATCGTTCTCCACTGCCCCGCGCTTGGCACAGGGCTCACCGTCGCGCAGTTGCTCGACTACGACCAGAACATCGTTCGCCACACGCAGCGACTGAACGAAGCCCGCCTTCTCCGTGGCGAAGACCCGATCGTCTGGAAGTATTTCCAGTATCTCGCCCTCCTGTTCACGGAAATCTACCTCGACTGGTATTTCGATCGGCCCGCCCATCTCGTGGCCGCGATCAATGCCCGGATCGCGGAATACAACTCCGGCAAAGAGGTTGCCGACTGCCTCACGCCGCTCGACGCAGCAGCAGAACCCAGGCCGCAGCTCAACAAACTCGCCTACTGGATGGCGACGGGCGCCGGCAAAACGCTCGTCATGCACGCCAACGTCCTCCAGTACCAGCACTATCTGGAGAAGACCGGGCGCCGACGCGACCTGAACCGGATCATTCTGCTCACGCCTAACGAAGGCCTGTCGCAGCAGCACCTGCGGGAGTTTCAGGCCGCTGGCATCGATGCGGAAATCTTCAACAAGGACGGTCGCGGTCTGTTCGCGGGCACGGCGGTGGAGATCCTCGAAGTCACGCGGCTGCGGGACGAGATGGGCGACAAGACCGTCGCCGTGGATGCCTTCGAGGGCAACAACCTCGTGCTCGTGGACGAAGGCCACCGCGGCACGTCCGGAGGCGGCGACGGCGCTTGGATGCGGTTCCGCACCGCGCTCTGTGAGAAGGGTTTTTCGTTCGAGTATTCCGCGACGTTCGGCCAGGCCGTGAAGGGGAATGCCGCGCTCTCGGACCTCTACGCCAAGAACATCCTCGTGGACTACTCGTATCGCTATTTTTACGAGGACGGCTTTGGGAAGGACTATCAGATCCTCAATCTGGATGCCGACACCGAGCGGGAACACCTCGAACTCTATCTCGTCGCCTGCCTGCTCTCCTTCTACCAGCAGCAGCGGCTCTATCGCGATCAGGCCGCGGCGTTTCGGCCATTCAATATCGAGAAGCCGCTCTGGATCTTCGTCGGCGGCAGCGTGACGGCGACGTTGGCCACCCGCGACGCCTCGGACATCGTCGCGATCCTTCAGTTTCTGGGCCGCTATGTCGGCGACCGGGCGAAGAGCCTCGAACGGATCGAGCGGATTCTGAAAGAAGGGCTCCTGACGGCGTCCGGGACGAACCTTTTCGCCCGCCGCTTCGAGCATCTCACCATCGCCGGCCTCTCGCCGGCCCAGGTCTTCGAGGACTCGCTCGCGCTGGTCTTCAACGCCCCGGGGGGCGGCCAGCTGTACGTCGAAGACCTGAAGGGCGCCGCCGGTGAAATCGCCCTCCGCGTAGGTGCCGACAACGACGCCTTCGGCGTGATCAACGTCGGCGAGTCTTCGAAGCTAGTGCACCTCTGTAAGACCAACGGACTGGAGACCGGCGAGCGCGAGTTCAAGGGATCGCTGTTTCACGAGATCAACCGGCCACACTCGACGGTGAACGTGTTGATCGGCTCCAAGAAGTTCACCGAGGGTTGGTCGAGCTGGCGGGTCTCGACGATGGGGCTCATGAACGTCGGGCAAGGCGAAGGAGCCCAGATCATCCAGCTCTTTGGTCGCGGCGTTCGGCTCAAGGGGCACGGGATGAGCCTGAAGCGGTCCGGGAAAATCGACCTCCCCGAGGGGCTGACGCGGCCCCGGCACATCTCCCTCATGGAAACGCTCGGTATCTTCGGCATCCGCGCCAACTACATGGCGCAGTTCCGGGACTTTCTCGAAGACGAGGGCCTTTCGACCACCGAGGAGCGCGAAGAGTTTCTCTTGCCGGTGATCAATGGCCTTGGCACGCAGAAGCTGCGGACGATTCGCCTCAAGAAAACGATCAATGGGGTGAGCACAGAGTTCGGTGACGCGTTTCGCAAGCTCGGCCCCGTGCCAACGGTGCGCAAGCCCGATGCCACCACGGCGAAGCTTCAAGAAAACCGCGTGTTCGACACGTGGTATCCGCGGATCCAGGCCAAGGGGTCCGCGGGCCTTGTCGGCGGCGACGGTGAGGGAACGCTGCACCGGGGCAAACTCACCGGCAAGCACGTGGCGGCCCTCGACATCGATCGCCTCTGGTTTGAGCTCGAGCGGTACAAGGCCGAGCGCGGCTGGTACAACCTCAACATTTCACGCGATGAGATCGAAGATCTGCTCGTGGATCAGTCGTGGTACGACTTGGAAATCCCCGAGCCGCAGCTGGCATTCGACTCGTGGGACAAGGTGCGGCTGTGGGAGCAGGTGGCGCTGGGGCTGCTGAAGAAGTACACGGAGAAATACTACCGGCACTGCAAACAGGCCTGGGAGTCGCCGTACCTCGAATACCGCGATCTTGAGCCAACCGACCCCAACTTCCTCGGCAGCGAGGAAGACCCCGACAAGGGCTGCTATCGGATCCTCTACGACCGCTCGCGTGCGGACATCGTCGCGAAGCTCGAGGAACTCAAGCGCTTGATCGAGGCGGGCACGCTCAAGAGCTGGCGCATGGACGGACTCAGGGCGATCAACCTCGGCCAGCACCTCTATCAGCCGCTCCTGCACCTCGAATCCAACGTGATCGCCATCACGCCGGCACCGCTCAACACGGGCGAATGGCGGTTCGTGCACGACATGCTGGAGTTTGCCGAGCGAAACCCGGGTTATTTCGCCACTCGGCAGGTCTACCTGCTCCGCAATCTCTCCCGCGGCCGTGGCGTGGGCTTTTTCGAGGCCGGCAACTTCCACCCCGACTTCATCACCTGGGTCGTCGAAGGCGCGAAGCAGCACATCACGTTCGTCGATCCGAAGGGGATCCGTAATCTGACTGCACACGACGAGAAGATTCGCTTTCACCAGACGATCAAAGACATCGAAGCGAGACTGGCCGATCCGGACGTCACGCTTTCGTCGTTCATCGTGTCGAACACGCCTTCTCATGTGATGGAAAAACAATGGGGTATGAAGAAGGCCGAGATGCTCGAGCACAATATCGTCTTCCAAGAGGAAGACCGCGACAGCTACGTCCGTGATCTCCTCGTGGCGGTCACCGCGGGCTCTCCTCCAGCCTGAAGACTTTTCGATACCCCCAGGAGCCCACTCCGATGGACCGCCTTGTCGTCGTGATCGTCAGTGCCTGCATCCTCCTCGCCGCCGCGGCACCACCGGCGCGGGCCGACCTGCGCGTCGGCGCCGGCAGCGCCGACATCACCCCGACGGAACCGGTGCCGATGTGGGGCTACGGCGACCGCCACGCCGCGCTTTCGACTGGCACGCTCGATCCCCTCCAGGCGACGGCGATCGTGATCGCGGCCGGTGACGAGAAGCTCGCCATCGTCGGCCTCGACCTCGGCCGCTCCCCCACCGAGGCGGCGCTCGAGCGCATCCGCGACCGGATCCGCACCGAGGCGGGGATCGGCTGGTCGTTCATCGCCGGATCACACACCCACCACGGCCCGGTGGTCGAGCTCACCGACGATCCCGGCCGTGGACGGGGCCGGTTCGAGGCGGCGATCCGCTACGGGACCCGGCTCGAGGACGGCATCGTCGCGGCAATCCTCGCCGCCGACCGCGCCCTGCGCCCCGCCGCGCTCGCCGCCGGCGCGCGCCCGATCGAGTCGTTCAACCGCAACCGCCACTCGAAGATCGCACCGGTGCCGGTCGACCGCACGCTCGGCGTGCTCCGCTTCGACGACGCCGAAACGGGCAAGCCGCTGGCGCTGCTGGTCAACTTCACCGCCCATCCGACGAGTATCCCCGCGGAGACGCTCAAGTTCTCCGCCGACTACGTCGGCAGCCTGCGCACGACGATCGCTTCCGAGTGGGGCGGGCAGGCGGTGTTCATGCAGGGGGCGTCGGGCGACCTCTCCACCGACCGCGCCGGGCATGGCGACCACGTCGCCTACGGCACCGCCCTCGGCCGGCAGGCGGTGGCGCTGGCAGGCGAACTGGAGCCGAGACGGCTCGCCGCGCCGACGCTCGCGGTGCGCGAGGAGCGGTTCCCGTTTCCGTCGCGCGTCGACTTCCGCAATCCGCTCATCGTCGCCGCCTACGGACTCGCCTTCTTCCCCGAACTGGTCGCCGGATTCGTCGCCGAATACGGCGAGGGGATCCGCCCGCGGCTCACGGTCGCGGTGCTCGACGACTCGATCGCGCTGGTGGGGGGCTCCGGCGAGTTCTTCTGCCAGCACGCAATGCGGCTCCGCGAGCGCGCCCGCGTCGACCAGCTCTTCTTCTTCGGCTACGCAAACGGCTACCACCAGTACTTCCCCACGATCGAGGCGGCCGCCGAGGGGGGCTACGGTGCCGATCCGCAGGTCGCCCCCGCGGCCGTCGGTGCCGGTGAGCAGCTGATGAACACCGCGCTGACGTGGATCTACCAACTTCGCCGCAAGCTGCCGTGAGCCAGCGGGCCCGGTGATCTGGCAGGGTGCAGCCGATCCCGCTGCAGTGCCGCGCTGCTCACCCGACCGTCCGTTCCACCGCCGCCACATATCCGGCCGCGGCCGTGCCCGGATCGAAGAGCCCGGCCGCCCGCTCGCGCCCGCCCGCTGCATAGCGCGCCGCGCGCACGCTATCCTCCAGGATCTGGAACGCCCGCCGGGGAAACTCGCTCTCCGGATCGGCCGGCACGATCCGACCGTTGACGTCGTCGGCGATCATCTGCCGCGCCGCGATGCTCTCCACCGCGACCAGCGGCACACCATGGGCGAGCGCGTCGACCAGCGCCCCACCGTGAGCCACGGCCCCCGATTGCCACACCAACCGGACCTCCGCAAGCAGGTCGGTGATCGCATCGACGGAGGGCACGACGGTGAGCCGGTCGGCGATCCGCTGGGCGCGGGACCGGCGGGCGAGCCGTGCCGCGAGCGGTCCCGAGCCGACGAGAAGATGGTCGAGGCCGCGGTGCACCACCCCCAACTGATCGATCGCCCACACCAGCCGCGCGAGCCGCGTCGCGGGCACCAGCGGCGCCACGCAGAGCGTCCAGATCCGCGCCGGATCGAGCCCGAGACGGGCCGCGAGGGCCGTGCGATCGAGCGACCGCGGCGCGGGGACCGGGCTTCCCGGTACGACCGTGTCGATCCGCTCGGCAGGCACACCGGCCGCCACACAGGCGTCTGCGACGACCGTTGCAGAGGCGATCACCCGGTCGCTGCGTTGCAGCGCGAGCCGGTCGGCACCCCCGCGCGGTGGCAGGGCGAGGGCGGCGACGAGGCGCGGGCCCGGCGCGGGCAGGAGCGCCGTCACTGCGATCCGGGCCTGACCGCGTCCCCAGGCGAGCACCACCCGGGGGCTGGAGCGCCGCAGGTGACGGGCGAGGGCCACGACCGCGCCCCAATCGGGGTCCGGCCTGGTCCCCAGCCGCACGACCTCGACACCCGCGTGGGCGAGATGCCGGTGCAGGCTGCCACCGGCACTCGAGAGCGCCACGGTCGGTCGCCAGCCGGCGGTCGCGAGGGCTTCGGCAGCGAGGGCCACCTGGCTCCCGGTGCCGACAGGATCAAGGCCGCGCGCCAGCAGGAGGATCGACCGGGGAGGCGGCTGGGCCATGGCGGGCAGCGTCGATGTCGGAGGGCTCGAGCGCCGCGACGTGCGACAGATGCCGCCATGCGCCGTCGAAGTCGAGACCATACCCGACCACGAACACGTCGGGAATGTCGAAGCCGACGAAATCGGGCTCGATCGCCACTTCCGACCGCCCCGTCTTCCGCAACAGCACCAGCGACCGCACGCGGGCGGCACCACGGCGCCCCAATTCCGCCACCAGGGCCTCGAGCGTGCGGCCGGTGTCGAAGATGTCGTCCACGACGAGGACATCCTGGCCGGTGAGATCGGGCAGCAGATCGAGCCGGAGATCGAGCCGGCCGGGCGTCGTCGCGGTGCCCCGGTAGCTGCTCGCCCACACCATGCTCACGCGCACCGGCCCCTCGAGGCGGCGGATCAAGTCGGCGACCACCATCAGGCTGCCGGTGAGCACGCCGATCACCGTCAGCGGCCGGCCACTGCTGGCCGCCTCCAGGACGTCGGACCGCACGGCCGCAGCAAGCCGGTCGATACCGGAGGACAGTTCGTCGGCGGTGAGGAGGACGCGCATCGGTTCGGTCCGGAGGAAGGTCCGGGAAATTATGGTCGCCACGCGGGCCGCCGCCTACAACGGGATCTGCGGCCCGCCCCGTCGCCCCCCTGGCCGGCCCGTCGCCCCCCTGCCCGTCACGGACCCCCCATGACTTCCCCGTCAGCCAGCCGCCCCCACTGGACGTGGATCCAGGTCGACGGCCATCGCTGCGAGCTCTTCGATCCTCCCGGGGCGGTGCCGGGTCGGGTGCTGATCTACCTCCACGGTGTGCGCGAGCGCACGCTTCAGGAATCGACCGGCCTGCGGACGGCGATCGAGGCGCAGAGCCTGCGCGCGATCGCGCCACGGACCGGCCGCTCCTGGTGGCTCGACCGGATCGTGCCCGCGTTCGATCCGGCGATCAGCGCCGAGCGCTTCGTCACCGAACGGGTCGTGGCGGAGATCGGTCGGCGGTTCGGTGTCGCGCCTCCCGGCATCGGGCTGGTGGGCACGAGCATGGGGGGGCAGGGGGCGCTGCGGCTGGCCTATCGCCATCCGCAGGTTTTCCCCGTCGCGGCGGCGATCGCGCCGGCGATCGACTTCCATCTCGCGATGCGCGACATCGAGCGGCTCCCCGACGGCGATCTCTTCGCCTCGCTGTGGGCGCTGTTCGACGACGTCGAGCGGGCCCGGCAGGACACCGCCATCCTCCATGTCCACCCGCTCAACTGGCCGCGGCACCAGTGGTTCGCCAGTGACCCGGCCGACCACCGCTGGCACGACGGGGCGGTGCGGCTCCACGGCAAGCTCGCGGCACTGGGGATTCCCCATGTCGCGGTGCTCGAACGCAGCGGCGGCGGTCACGACCCGGCCTCCTACGACGCGGTCGCCGGCGATGCGATCCACTTCGTCACGACGGCGCTCGACGCCGAGTCACGGCGTGTCGGCTGACCGGTTCACCGCGGCGGGGCCGCCTGCCGGGCGGATGCCGCGGCGGGCAGACCAGGCAACCGGTCCAGCCCACCACCGGGGGCGAGCTGGTCGAAGTCGAGGTAGCGGGCGTCGTCGACGTCGACGCGGTTGAGCGCACGCCAGAAGAGGATCTTGCCGGCGGAGGCGCTCGACGTCGGCGCCCCCACCTGGAGTTGGCGGTAGAGCTGGGCATCGGCCCGTCCGTCACCCTCGAAGACGAGCAGATCCTTCGATTCGCTCCACGAGAGCCGGGCGCTCCGCGCGGTGAACGATTCCCCCTCGACCATGACGTTGCCCGCGGCGACCAGTTCGAGTGCCGAGCGGCTCTGCCCCGGCAGCGGGGCAGCCTGACTGATGCCGAGCGCATCGCTCGACACACTCACCGCCCCCGGGGGCAAGCCGGCGGCGGCATGGGGATCGAGTGCGTCCTCCCAGGCGGCCACCGGACCCCAGATCGCCTCGACCCGCTGGTGGAATTCGAGGGTCCGGCGGTTGAGATTGCCCCGCAGACCGCGCTGGAAATCGACCCCCAGATAGGTCAACTGCGGCGCCGTGGCCGCAGCCGGGGCGGGGGCGGGCACGGCGCCGCCGGGCGGGGTGGTCGGCGGAGCCAGGGTGGGCAGCTGGCCGAACCGGGTGCTCGTCAGACGCCCCGGTCCGGTGCCGAGCACGTCGCCACTGCCGCGGTCGAGGACGAGATCGCGGACGAAGATCCGTTCCACCGAGCGCCCACCGTCCCGGGCTGCCGACTCGCTCTCGATTCGCACGCCGTTGCCACAGGCGATCCGCGCGACGTCGGCGCGCGGGCCGGGGCCCCCCTGCCCCGTCACCGCGCCGAAATCGATCGGCTGCGTGAGGGTGACGTCGAGGACACCGGCGTCGAGTCGGGTGCCGCCGCTGACCGACTGGACCTTGTCGATGAACCGGGCGGTGCGGCCGTCGAAGTCGAGCCGGCCCTGCCAGCGGACATCGAGCGTGGTGGGCCCTGCAGGCGGCGCGGCGGCCGGCGCCGCCCCGGTCATGGCGAAACCGTCGAGCCCGCCGCTGCCCGGTTCAATCGGCAGACCGAGCCGGCCGGCGCCGTCGACCGTCACCCGGTTGGCGCCACGGTCGAACTCCACGAGTGGTCCCTCGAGATCCATCCCCCGGCCGACGATCCGGGCGGGGCGTCCCGAGATGATCGCCCGGGCATCGGGGCGCAGCGGTCGGGAGAGCTGCATCTGATCGCCGGTGATCTCCATCGTGGCCGGGGCAGGTGTGCTGCCGGCCGGCTCCTCCTCGGTGAGCCGCACCTGGCCTTCGAGCGACAACTCCTCCACTTCGGCGCTCCTGCCCGCCAGGAGCACCTGCCCCCGCACGAGAGCCCCAGCGGCGACCACTCGACCGCGCGGCGGTGTCGCGGGCGGCGCGGCGGACGGAGCAGTCCGTCCCGGCGGGATCGTCGTGACCGGCGCACCAGCCGGCGCTGCCGCCGTGGCCACGGGTGCGAGACCGGGCACGGCCGCCGTCGCCGGCGCTGCGGCCGGTGTCGCCGCTGCTGCCTGTGTCGCTGCTGCTGCCTGTGTCGCCGCTGCGGCCGGTGTCGCCGCTGCTGCCGCAAGGGGCGCTGCGGGGTCGGCCTGCCGGAACCACAACTGCAGCTGGTCGGTGCGGGCGGCGAGGCTGGTGGCATCCACCTCGACGGTACCCCGGGCGAGCATCCGCTGCGGCCGGACCCCCGACAGCGGATGGGGTGCACTTCCGGCCACGGGGGGCGCGGGGGCGGCATCGAGCCAGAGGTGCATCTCGGCGGCGCTGAGCCGGCCCTGCGACTGGATCGTCACGTCGGCGTTGCCGGCGAGCGAGGCGACGTGCGCCGCGCCGTCGGGGCGCACCCGCAGCCACTTCTGCCACTTCACGTGCGCCGGCGGCGCTCCCTCGGATCGGGTGCGCAGCCACCCCGGCCCGACCGCCATCAGGGCGCCGGGGCTACCGGGTGGACCGGGCACATAGTCGATCGAGCGGGCCTCCATCTCCGTGCCCTGCACCTGCAGCGACACCGGCTCCTCACCGTCGAGGAGGATCCGCCGGGTGGCGATCTCGTAGCCGAGACGACCACCCCGGGCCTCGAGTCCCGCCGCCGCGCTCGTCGCCACCACCGGCCGGCCCCGGGCCTGGATCTCGCGCGGCTGCAGGCCGCCGCTGGCTCCCTTGGCTTCGGCGACGTCCTTCGAGAGGAGGATCGCCAACTGGTCGCAGGCGAGCTGGTCGCTGCCACCGTCGGGCAGTGTGCGAACGACGTCGACATGATCCTCGAGGGTCACGAGGCTGGCGCCGATGTTGACCACCAGTCCACCGCGGCAGGTGACCAGCACGGGGGCGGTGGCCGGTGCGGACGCCGGATCGGCCGGTGCCGACGGGGTGGGCGTGACCGGCGCCGCTCCACCGGGCACCAGTCCCGTGGCCAGCCCCTCGAGCCTGAGGCGCACGTCGCGCTCCAGACGGATCGAGTCGACGCCGCCGATGTTCGGGCCCTGATTCGCCGGCCCACTCTTGGGAAGCAGGCGGGCCACCAGCCCCCGACCGCTGCCGGTCGAGCGGCCGTAGCGGAACTGCACCGCATCGCTGGTGCGGACCTCCAGTTCGGCCAGTTCGACGTCGCGGGTCTCGATCTCGATCTCGTCGTCCGCCCCGGGTGCGGTGGCGGTGCCGCGGATCGTCACCGGCCCGCGGAGGCTGCCACCGACGAGCCGGGCCAATCTTCCCTGACGGAGGTCGAGCGGCTCGTCGAACTCGAGCACCGCCCCCTGCTCCGCCCGGAGCACGAGTGTCCGGCCCGGAGGTGCGCCGGCCACCGTCTCCGGGAGCACCACCAGCGTGCAGGGCACGAGATGCACCCGGCCACCATCGACGGCGTTGTACTGCTGGAAGAGGAGCCGCATCTGCCGGCTCTCGAGGACGATTGGGTCCTTCCGCTCCCAGGCGTCGGCCGGGAAGATCCCCTCGAGTGCCGCCAGCCGCCGGTCGGCCCGCTGCTTGAGCGCCGCCGCCTCCTCGACCGAGATCTCGATCCCCGCGTCGCTCGCCTCGACGGCCGGTTCCACCAACGGCACCACCACCAGCCGGTGCAGACCGGCGGCGGCGAGCACGACGAGGAACACCCGCAGCGTCCTGCCGAAGCGATGATCCATGGTGGGGCCCGCGACGGATGGGTTCAGGCGATGCCGCCGGTGACGCCGGCCACGGCCGCCTGCCAGGCGCCGCGCGCGGCGAGGAGCCGCTCGACCACCTCACGGACCGCGCCGCGCCCGCCGGGCCGGCTCGTGACGATGGTCGCGGCCGCCTGCAACTCGGCGCAGGCATCGGCGACCGCCACGCCCAGCCCACAGCGGCACACGACGGGGAGATCGGGCAGGTCGTCGCCGACGAAGGCGGTCTGCTCCCAGGAGAGCCCGCACTCGGAGAGGATCCCGGCCACGGCCGCCACCTTGTCGGTCACCCCTTGGCGCAGGATGGCGATCCCCAGCTCCGCCGCGCGCTGCTCCACGGCGCGGCTCGACCGACCGGTGACGAACCCGGCCCGGAAACCGGCCCGCTGCCAGAGCCGCAGGCCGAGGCCATCGCGGATGTGGAATGTCTTCGATTCCTGTCCCGCGTCCCCGAGCGTCACGCCACCGTCGGTGAGCACCCCGTCGACGTCGAGCAGCAGCAGTTCCACCCGGACCAGACGCCGACCGAGGTCGTCCGCAGGGGCTGGGATCGTGGTCACGGCGGACTCCGCGTGAGGATCGGGGGCTCAGGCGGCATCGGCGCCGCGCGCCGGGAGGGGCACCCCGGTGAGCGCGGGATGATCCGGGGAGACCATCCCCAGCAGATCGACGACGTCGATCAGGCCGACGGCCCGACCGCAACCGTCGACCACCGGCAGTTCGCTGATCCTCCGCGCGTCGAGGATCGCCAGGGCCTCGTCGAGCCGAACGCCCGTCGGCACCGTCGTCGGCCGTGGCGTCATCACCGCGCCGATCGGCGCGTCGATGGCGGCAGCGCGGGTCTGCTCGAAGAGGCGGGCGAGGTCGCTGTCGGTGAACAGGCCCACCAGCGTGCCGGCGGTGTCGAGGATCATCACCGCTCCCGTCCGCCGCGAGGGCAACGGCCGGGAGAAGACATGGCGCACCGTCTCCTCCGGTCGCGCGGTACGGCAGCGCGCCAGCGGGCGCATCGCGTCGTCGACGCGCATCAACTGGCGCCCGAGGCTGCCGCCGGGATGGCGGGCGGCGAAGTCGTCGGCGGTGAACGCACGCCGGCTGCTGGTCACGAGGGCGAGGGCGTCGCCGAGGGCCATCAGCAGCGTGGTGCTCGTGCTCGGGGCGAGGCCGAGGCCGCAGGCCTCGCGCACGCTGCCGGTGGCGAGCACCACCGCCGCGGCACGGCCGAGGCTGCTCCCGCGCCGTCCGGTGATGGCGATGATCGGGATCCGCCGGGCGGTGATATGCGGCAGGAGGCGCACGATTTCCTCCGATTCGCCCGACTGCGACAGCGCGAGGAGGACGTCGTCGCCGCGGAGCACGCCGAGATCACCGTGCACCGCCTCGGCCGGATGGAGGAAGTGGCTCGGCGTGCCGGTCGAGGCGAGCGTGGCCGACACCTTGCGGGCCACCAGCCCCGCCTTGCCGATCCCGGTCACCACCAGCGCACCGCTGCACCCCTCCACGAGCCGCACCGCGGCGCTGAACGACTCGTCGAGGCCATCGGCGGCGGCCACGAGTGCGGCCGCCTCCTCGCGGAGGATCCGCCGCGCGTGTGCGACCGGTGCCGGTGGCCCGTGGTCGGCGTGTTCGTGGTGGTCGTCGCGGTGGTCCATGCCAGTGGCCCTGCACCCCGTCGCACGGGGCCGGCGCGCATGCCGGCCCCGGAGGGGGGCGGGACTATAGGCCGACTGGGCAATCGCCGCAACGCGGGTTTGCCCGGCTCGGAAAGCCGGCCGTCAGCCGACGGCGTACCGCTTGGCCATCTCGGCCAGGCTCACCACCGGCACCTTGCGGGCATTGCCCGCCTGGCCGAACTGCACCATCCGCTCGGCGCAGACTTTCTTCATCGCCTCGCGGGACGGCTTGAGGTAGTCGCGCGGGTCGAACTTCTCCGGCGCCGTGGCGAGCACCTTGCGGATCGCACCGGTGATCGCCATCCGGCAGTCGGTGTCGACGTTGATCTTCCGCACGCCGTGCTTGATCCCCTTCTGGATCTCCTCCACCGGTACCCCCCAGGTCTGCGGCATCTTGCCGCCGTACGTGTTG
>SXWA01000101.1 GCA_005791575.1 Planctomycetaceae bacterium | reverse complement strand
GGAGATGGCGTTCCGGATGCAGACGACGGCACCGCCGTTCGTCGATCTTTCCGGCGAGTCGAAGGCGACCCTCGAGCTGTACGGCGTCGGCGGTCGCGAGACCGACCGCAACGCCCGCGCCTGCCTGCTCGCCCGGCGGCTCTCCGAGGCAGGGGTCCGCTTCGTCCAGGTGACGATGGGGGGCTGGGATCACCATGGCAACATCCGTGGCGCCCTGCCGGCAAGCTGCCTGGGAAGCGATCAGCCGGTGGCCGGCCTCGTCCTCGACCTCAAGGCGCGCGGCCTGCTTGACGACACGCTCGTGGTCTGGTCCGGGGAGTTCGGCCGGACCCCGTGGAGCCAGGATCTCTCCGGCACCTCCCCGATCGAGACCCACGGCCGGGAGCACCAGCCGGAGGGCTTCTGCTCGTGGCTGGCCGGCGGCGGCATCCGCCCGGGATTCTGCCACGGCGCGACCGACGAATTCGGGTGGAAGCCGGTTTCCGGCCGGGTCCATCTCCACGACCTCCATGCCACGATCCTCCACCAACTGGGCATCGACCACACCCGCCTCACGTGGCGCCACGCGGGGCGTGACTTCCGCCTGACCGATGTCCACGGCCGGGTCGTGCGCGAGATCCTCGCCTGATCAGGCCGTGCCGACCCCTGGCGGCCTTGCCCCGGCCGGGCCGTCGCTCTACCCTCCGGCGCGCGGGCGGCAGGGCGAAGGCGTCCGGCTGCGGCCGCGTCCCGGGGAGTTCCCATGACGGTGCCCAGCCTGGTGGCGATCCCCTGTCTGGCGAGCCTGGCGCTCTATCTGCTGGCATGGATGCTGGTCGTGCCGCGGCTGCTCGCCCGGCGCCGCGCTGCCGTCGGTCCGGTCGATCTCCCCGGGCTCACGATCCTCAAGCCGCTCTGCGGTCTCGACGAGGATCTGGCGACCAATCTCGCCTCCTTCCTCGACCTCGACCACGAACCGCTGCAGATCGTCTTCGGCGTCGCCGATCCGCTCGACCCGGCGCTCGCCATCGTCCGACGGCTGGTGCGCTCGCGGCCGGGGCTCGACGTGGCGATCGTCGTCGGCCGCACGACCGCTGCCCCGAGCCCGAAGATCGCCCTGCTCGAGGCCCTCCTCCCCCATGCCCGGCACCCGGTCGTGCTCCTCTCCGACAGCAATGTCCGCCTCGAGGGGAGCGAGCCGGCGGCGATCCTCCCGCTGTTCGCCGATCCGACCGTCGGGATGGTCTACCAGCCGGTGGTCGCCCGCGGTGAACGCACCGTCGCCGCCGCCATCGAGAACCTCCACTACACGGAGTTTGCCGCCTTCCTCACCATCGGCATCCACGCCCTCGTGCGGCAGCACACCGTCAACGGCAAGGGGATGTGGCTGCGGCGCGCGGCGCTCGACACGATCGACGGCTTCGCCACCGTCCGCGACAGCGGCGCCGACGACTACGAGCTCGGCCGCCAGGTCCAGGCGGCCGGGTGGGGGCTGGTGCCGGCGGCGATGCCGGTCGGGGTGGTGCAGCGCGACTGGTCGTGGCGCAGCCTGCTGTCGCGGTCGCTGCGGCATGCGGGGCTGCGGCTGCGCATCTGTCCGCTCGCCTATCCACTCGAACTACTCGTCAATCCGGTGGCCTGGGCGGTGCCGCTGGCATGCCTGCCCGGATGGCAACGATTCGCGCTCGGGGCGATCGTCGTCAAACTCTGCCTCGAACTCTCCGCCACCCGACTCCTCCGCGGCGCGAGCCTGGCACCACGGTTCGTGGCCGTCGCCCTTCTCAAGGATGTGGTGATGTTCGCCTGCTGGTTCGTGGCGCTGTTCCAACGCACGGCCTGCTGGCGCGATCGCACCTACCGCCTCCTCCCCGGCGGCCGGATCGAGGCACTCCCGACGCCGCTCCCGGCCACGGTGCCTGCCCTCGAGACGGCGGCTTGACCGGTGCCGGCCGTGCCGCCACGGCGGGAGCCTGCTACAACGATTCACGTTGCGTGATCCCCGTGGAGTCGCCGCCATGCACCAGCTGCCGATCGGTCGTGACCTGGGCCCCCGGACCGCGGCGCCCCCCCGCCGGGTGACCGCGGCGTGGCTGATGCGGGGCTGCGCGGCGCTCGTCGCCCTCGCCTGCCTTCCCGGATCCGCCGTCCGCGCCGACGACTGGTCACAGTTCCGCGGCGGCCGCGCCCTCGGCCACGCCTCCGGTCCGAAGCCCCCGGTGGCCTTCGACGGCAAGCAGCTCGCCTGGCGGACGGTGATCCCCGGTGCCGGGTGGTCCCAGCCGGTGATCGCCGGGGGAAGGCTCTACCTGACGACGGCCGTGGTCCCCAAGGGCCGCCGACCAAAGGGCTCCGGCGGTGCGATGGACCTGAGCACGCTCGGCCGCCCGAGCATCCCCAGCGATCCGGTCGAGTGGCGGGTGCTGTGCCTCGATCCCGGCAACGGCCATGTCGTCTGGGACAAGCTCGTGGTGGAACAGAAGCCGAAGTACGGCACCCATGCCTCCAACACCTACGCCACCGAAACCCCCTGTGCCACCGCCGACGGCGTGATCGCGTTCTTCGGTGCCACCGGCACGCTGGTCGCTCTCGACCGCGACGGCGCGGAGCGCTGGCGGCGCGAATTCGGCCCGCAGTCGATCCAGAACCAGTTCGGCACCGGCTCCTCGCCGGTGCTCGCGGGCGACCGTCTCGTTGTCCAGCTCTACAACGACGACACGGCGAAGCTGCTCTGCATCGACGCGCTCACCGGCACCGACCGCTGGGTGGCCTCGCGCGACAAGGGTACTTCGTGGGCCACGCCGGTGATCTGGGACAACAAGGGCACCGCCGAGGTGGTGGCTGCCGGCCAGGGCATGATCGTCGGCTACGGCCTGGCCGACGGGCTCGAACGCTGGCGGTACGGAGGCCTCGACACCTCGTTCGCCTGCTCGGTGGTGGCCGACGACGAGGCGGTCTATTTCGGCACCTCGAGCCCCGGCTCGAGCGCGCCGCCCGCGGCGATCGCCGCCGGCCACACCGGCGACCTCTCGCTTCCCAAGGGGGAGAAGGCGTCGTCGGCGGTGTGGTGGAGCCGCACGAAGAGCGGCGCCGGCATGCCCTCGCCCGTGGTGGTGGGCGATCACCTCTATTTCTTCGGCAGCACCGCCGTCTGCTTCGACAAGCGGACAGGCACCGAGAAGTTCCGCAAGCGCATGCCCGGCGGCACGCAAGCGGTGGGCTGTCCCGTGGTCGTGGACGACACCATCTACGTGCTCAACGAGGCGGGCAAGGCGCTCGCCTTCAAGGCCGGCGCTGAATACGAACTGCTCGGCGAATCGACCGCCGGGAGCGACGACGAGGTGTGGTGGTCGACGCCGGCGGTGGCCGATGGCGCCCTCTTCATCCGCTCCAGCGACGCCATCAGTTGCATCCGCTGATCGGCGGGCACCGGCCCGCGCCTTCCCCTGGACCCCATCCATGCCACGCCGCCGCGACCTGCTCGCTCTGCCACTGGTGATCGGGCCGCTGGTGATCGGGCCGCTGTGGATGGCCGCCACGTTCCACGCCGCAGCCGCAGCCGACCCCGCGGCCAAGCCGCTCCGCGTGGGGATGGAGCTCGCCTATCCGCCGTTCGAGATGACCGACGCCGCCGGCCGGCCCACCGGCGTGAGCGTGCGCCTCGCCGAGGCGCTGGGAGCGCATCTCGGCCGCCCCGTGCGAATCGAGAACACCGCCTTCGACGGCCTCATTCCCGCCCTCAAGACCGGGAAGATCGACTGCATCATCTCCTCGATGACGGCCACGCCGGAACGCGAGCGGTCGATCGCCTTCTCGAAACCCTATCTCCAGACCGGCCTGGCGCTGCTCATCGCCGCCAAGTCGCCGGTCAAGACCGCCGCCGACCTCGACGCTCCGGGAAGAATCGTCGCCGTCAAGAAGGGAACCACCGGCCACCAATACGCCTCCAAGGCACTGGCCAAGGCCCGCCTCCTCGTGCTCGACAAGGAATCGGCGGCCGTCCTCGAGGTGGCCCAGGGCAAGGCCGACGCCTTCATCTACGACTCCCTGTCGGTCTACCAAAACCACACGCGCCACCCCGAGACCACGCGTGCGGAGCTGGTGCCCTTTCGCGAGGAATCATGGGCGGTGGGGCTGCGCCCCGGCGACACGGCCCTGCGCGACGAAGTGAACGGATTCCTCGATGCCTTCCGTGCCGCCGGCGGCTTCGAGAAGCTCGGCGACGAGTTCCTGCCGGCGGAAAAGGCCTACTTCAAGGCCCACGGCCTGCCGTTCTATTTCTGACGGTCCGTTTCCGCCGGTGCCCGTGCGGACCGTGGTCCATCCGCCCCCGCCCGGCCCCCGCTCCCTCCTCCGGCGTACCGCGCGCGGGTGGTGTGGATTATCATGGATGTCCCTAGGGACCGGTCGGCGGGGCGGCGGATCCGCGTCGGGACGCGACCGTGACTGTCGGCGTGAGGCGAGGCGGCCCATGTTCGAATTGCTAACCGGCGCGTCTGACCGGGCGATCCTCTGCGGCCGCGGCCGCCGGCGCCGCGACATCCTCCAGGCCGGGGCCCTGGCCGCGGTCGGCCTGTCGCTGCCGCAATACGCCCGGGCGGCCGCCGAGGGGCGTGTCCGCCCCGGTCACGAAAACCGCTCCTGCATCATGATCTTCAACCTCGGGGGGCCGAGCCAGCTCGACCTCTGGGACATGAAGCCCGATGCCGCGGCGGAGATCCGCGGGCCGTTCAAGCCGATCCGCACGGCGAGCGACGCCTTCGAGATCTCGGAGTTGCTGCCCAGGCATGCCGCGATCGCCGACCGCTTCTCGCTCGTCCGTTCCTGCCGCCACGACGGTGCCGCCGTCCACGATGCCGGCTGGCAGATGATGCAGACCGGTCGGCGGTTCACCGGTGGCATCCAATCCCCCCACGCCGGCAGCGTGGCCGGCTACCTGCTCGGCCGGCGCACCGACCTGCCGCCGTTCGTCGTCCTGCCGCAGCTCATGGGGCGTGGCGGCGGCAACCTCCCCAACGGTCAGGCGGGGGGCTTCCTCGGCAAGGCCCATGATCCCTTCGCCCTCATGGCCGATCCCTCCCAGCCCGATTTCCGCGTGCCCGATCTGCTCCCCCCCGACCAGTTCGGCGGCGCCCGGCTCGACCGGCGGCGGCGGATGCGCGAGATGGTCGACTCGGCGGCCCGGGCATTCGAGGCGAGCGAGGACGCGCGCCTCCTCGACGACAGCTTCCAGGCAGCGTGGCGGATCATGACCAGCCAGTCGGCGCGTGAAGCCTTTGATCTCGGGCGCGAACCGGCGGCGGTCCGTGAGCGCTACGGGCTCAACCGTTTCGGCCAATGCTGCCTCCTGGCGCGCCGGCTCGTCGAGAGCGGCGTGCGCTTCGTGACGATCAACACCTTCCTCACCGTGTTCGACGAAATCACCTGGGACATCCACGGATCGAAGCCGTTCACGTCGATCGAGGGGATGAAGGACATCGTCTGCCCGATGTACGACCAGGCCTATTCGGCCCTCATCGAGGATCTCTCGCAACGCGGTCTCCTCGGCGACACGCTCGTGGCCGGCCTGGCCGAGTTCGGGCGGACGCCGAAGGTGAACCCTGCCGGCGGCCGTGATCATTGGCCGCAGTGCTTCACCTGCTCGTTCGCCGGGGGGGGCGTGAAGGGTGGCCGGGTGGTGGGATCGAGTGACACGGTCGGGGGCTTCCCCGCCGAGCGGCCGGTCGGTCCCGGCGACATCGTGGCGACGGTCTTCCATTCCCTCGGCCTCGACCACACGGCGCACCTGCCCGGGCCGGCGGGCCGGCCCTTCGCGCTCACCGACTTCGGCACCGAGCCGATCCGCGAACTGTTCGCCTGACACACCCCCCGCGGAACCCGGCGATGCGCCTTTGTCCGACGGTCCTCCTCGTCTGCATCCTCGCGCTCCCCGTGCGCCTCCTCGCCGCCGACGAGGCCGGCGCACCGAGATTCACCCTCGACATCGTGCCGATCCTCTCCAAGGCGGGCTGCAACAGCGGCGGCTGCCACGGTGCCCTGGCCGGCAAGGGGGGATTCCGGCTGTCGCTGTTCGGCTACGACCCGGCCGCCGACCACCGGGCGATCACGCGTGAGGCGCTCGGCCGGCGGATCGACCTGGCCGACCCCGGCGCCAGCCTCCTCCTCGCCAAGCCGACCACGGCGGTGACGCACAAGGGTGGCCGCCGGATCGAACCTGACGGCCCCGACTATGCCATCGTCGCCGCGTGGATCGCCGCCGGCTGCCCGGGGCCCGATCGCGACGCCACCACGCTCAGGGGAATCGAGATCACACCCCGCGAGATCACGCTCGCCCCGGATGCGAAGGCACCGCTGACGGTCACCGCCACCTATACCGACGGCAGCCGCCGCGACGTCACGCGCCTGGCCCGATTCACCGCCACCGACGAGGCGGTGGCGACGGTCGATCCCGCCGGTCTGGTGACCGTCGTCGGCCACGGCGCCGGCGGCGTCACCGCCTGGTTCTCCTCGCAGATCGCCGTCACGGGCGTCGTCGTGCCGTTCCCCAACGACATCCCGGCCGCCACGTTCGCCGCCGCCCCACGCAGCAACCTGATCGACGAAATCGTCCTCGACCAGCTCGCCGCCCTCCACCTCGAGCCCTCTCCCCCCTGCGACGACGCCACGTTCATCCGCCGGGCCGCGCTCGACACGATCGGCCGCTTGCCGACGGCGGAGGAGGTGCGCCGCTTCGTCGCCGACGACGCGCCGGGGAAGCACGAGCGCCTCGTCGAACTCCTGCTGGCACGACCGGAGTTCGTCGATTACTGGGCCTGGAAGTGGTCCGACCTGCTGCTCGTGACGGGATCGAAGCTCCGCCCGGCGGCGGTGGCGGCCTACCACCGCTGGATCCGCGACCGGGTCGCGGAGAACACGCCGTGGGACGTGCTTGCACGCGCGGTCGTCACCGCGAAGGGCTCGAGTTCCAGTGACGGCGCGACGAACTTCTTCGCTGTCCACCAGGATCCGGAGGCGATGGCCGAGAACGTCAGTCAGGCCTTCCTTGGCCTCTCGATCGGCTGCGCCAAGTGCCACAACCATCCGCTGGAGAAATGGACCAACGACCAGTACTACGCCTTCGCCAACCTCTTCGCCCGGGTTCGCGCCAAAGGCTGGGGCGGCGACGCCCGCAACGGCGACGGCGAGCGGACGCTGTATGTCGATTCCTCCGGCGACCTCCTCCAGCCGCGCACCGGCCGCCCGCAGCCCCCGGCACCGCTCGACGCCCCCGCGCTTCCCGCGGACTTCTCCGGCGACCGGCGCGAGGCCCTCGCCGCGTGGCTGACGGCGCCGGGCAATCCCTCGTTCACGCGGGCCATCGTCAACCGGGTGTGGGCCAATTACTTCGCCGTCGGCCTCGTCGAGCCGGTCGACGATCTGCGGGCGACCAATCCCGCCTCCAACGACGCTCTCCTGGCGGCGCTCGCCGCGTACACGGTCGAGCAGCGCCACGACCTCAAGGCGCTGATGCGCCTGATCCTCACCAGCCACACCTACCGGCGCTCCGCCGTGCCGCTGCCGACCAACGCCGCCGATCGCCGCTGGTTCGCCCGGGCCTACCCGCGGCGCCTCGCCGCCGAGGTCCTCGCCGACGCGATCGCCGACGTCACCGGGGTGGGCGATGCCTACACGGAGATCGCGCTCAACGACGGCTCGACCGAGAAGACCACCGCCTACGGGCCGGAGACCCGCGCCCTCCAGGTGGCCGACTCGGCGGTGAAGAGCCCGTTCCTCAAGACATTCGGCCGCAATCCGCGCGACATCACCTGTGAGTGCGAGCGGAGCAATCAGCCGAGCCTCGTCCAGGTGCTGGCCCTCGCCAACGGCTCGTCGATCAACGACAAGCTCGCCGCGCCCGGCGGCCGGATCACGCAGCTCCTTGCCACCGGCCCCACCCCGGAGGCGATCGTCGAGCGGGCGTGGTTCGAGTGCCTCTCGCGGCCGCCGACCGAAGCGGAGCGGAAGTCGTTCGCCGAGATCCTCACGGCCGCCCCCGCGGAGGAGCGCCGCGCCGTGGTCGAGGACCTCTACTGGTCGCTGCTCACCAGCCGCGAATTCCTCTTCCGGCACTGATTCCTCGTGGTGGCGGTCGGGGACGCGGCCGCTCCGGTCGTCAGGCGTTTCCCGGACGATTTTTTTCCGGACGATTTTTTTCCGGTCAGGGGGCCTTCATCCGATGACGTTGTTTCATGGTTCATGCCGGGCGGCGAGGGTCGCTGCCGCGGCGCTCGCGCTCCTGGTGGCCGGCACGGCGGCCCGCGCCGGCGAACCCTCGTTCGAACGCGACGTCGCACCGCTGCTGCGCACCTACTGCGCCGGTTGCCATTCGGGAGGCGACCCCGAGGGGGGCCTGTCGGTCGAGACGTTTGCCACGCTGCGCCGCGGCGGCTCGGCGGGCGATCCGCTCGCGCCGGGCGACGCCGCGCGATCGCTTCTCGCCACCCGGATCGCCGCCACCGGCGACGACCACATGCCGCCCGACGGTGAGGCCCAACCGTCGCCCGCCGAGATCGCGATCCTCCACCGCTGGATCGCGGGCGGTGCGACCGCCCCTACCGTCGATCTCCCGATCCTCACCACCCTCACGGTGCCGCGCCTGCCGCCGTCGGCGGGGCCGTTGCCGGTGACGGCGCTCGCGGTCGCCACCGATGGGGGGCTGGCGACGGCGCGCGACCGGGTCGTCACGATCATCGCCCCCGGTGGGGAGCCGCGGCCGTTCACCGACCCACCGGGGCGCGTCACCGCCCTCCACTTCGTGGGCGACGGCACCCGGCTCCTCCTGGCCGGCGGGATCGCCGGGCTGACCGGATCGGCGCAGCTGCGCGACGCCGGCAGCGGTGGCCTGCTGACCACGTTCGGCCCCCACCGCGACATCCTCCACGACGCCGAGGTCTCCCCCGACGGCACGCTCGTCGCCACCGCCGGCTACGACCGGAGCGTAAAGCTGTGGCGGGTCTCCGACGGGGCGCTGGTACGAAGCATCGACGTCCACAACGGTCCCGTGTTCGACCTCGCCTGGCATCCCTCGGGGAGGGTCCTCGCCAGCGCCAGCGCCGACGAGACGGTGAAACTCTGGCGCACTGCCGACGGCCTGCGGCTCGACACGCTCAACGAACCGCAGGGGGAGGTGCGCGCGGTCTGCTTCACTCCCGATGGCCGCCATGTCGTGGCCGCCGGCCGCGACCGCCGGATCCACCTCTGGCAGGTCACCACGCTCGACGCCCCCGGCCTCAACCCGCCGCTCGTCGCGCGCTTCGCGCACGAGAGCCCGATCGTGTGCCTCGCGCTGTCGGCCGATGGCACGCTGCTCGCCTCGTCGGCCGAGGATGCCAGCGTGAATCTCTGGTCGCTGCCCGACGTCGCGCTCGTGGCCGCGCTGCCTCCGCAGGAGGACGTCGCGGCGGTGCTCGTGCCCACGGCCGACGGATTCCGCGCCGGCCTGATGAATGGGCGCGTGATCGACCTGCCACGGGCGACCGCGGTGGCGAGCGCCCGCCCCGCGTCCGATGGAGCGCCGTCTGCAGCCCCCCCAGGCTCCACGGCAGAGCCGTCTTCCCTGCCGGCAGAGCCGTCTTCCCTGCCGGCAGAGCCGTCTTCCCTGCCGGCAGAGCCGTCTTTCCTGCCGGCAGAGCCGTCTTTCCTGCCGGCAGAGCCGTCTTCCCTGCCGGCAGAGCCGTCTTCCCTGCCGGCAGAGCCGTCTTCCCTGCCGGCAGAGCCGGTGGCGGTGGCGGAGACCGAGCCCAATGACGCGCCGGCCAGCGCCATCGCCACGGCCGGTGCCGTGCTCGTGAGCGGCACGATCGCGCGCCCGGGCGACGTCGACCTGGTGCGGTTCCCCGCGCGCGCGGGGCAGACGCTCCTCCTCGAGACCCGGGCGGCGCGGGCCAAGTCGCCGCTCGATCCGCGGATCGAGGTCCTCCACGCCGTGGGCCCCCGCGCTGGCGCTCCGGTGGAGCGCGTCGTCCTCCAGGCCACACGCGACAGCTGGTTCACCTTCCGCGGGAAGGACTCGGGCCAGTCCGACGACTTCCGCCTCCACAACTGGGCGGAGATGGAGCTCGACGAACTGCTCTACGCCGGCGGCGAGGTGGTGCAACTGTGGCTTTATCCACGCGGCCCCGACAGCGGCTTCAAGGTCTACCCCGGCAGCGGCAGTCGCCGGCCCCTCTTCGACACCACCGCCGTCACCCACGCGCTCGGTGAGCCGGCGTGGATCGTGCAACCGTTGCTCCCCGGTGCCGAGCCCACCCCCAACGGGCTGCCGGTGTTCCGCCTGGTCTACGACAACGACGACGCCGCCAACCGTCGCCTTGGCGCCGATGCCCAGCTCCTCTTCACACCGCCGGCCGACGGTGCCTATCTCGCCCGGGTGACCGACGTGCGCGGATTCGGCGGTGACGGCTTCACTTACGCGCTGACGATCCGCCCGGCCCGGCCCGCGTTCACCGTGGCGATCGGCGGAATGGCACCGAAGGTGAGCCCCGGCAGCGGCCGCGAGATCACGTTCACCGTCACGCGCGACGAGGGCTTCGACGGCGCGGTCGAGATCGTCGTCGACGGTCTGCCCTCCGGCTTCTCGATGCCCGGCCCGATCACGATCGAGGCTGGGCAGGACCGCGCGGTGGCCGTGCTCATGGCCTCCCCCGAAGCCGTCGCGCCCGACGAGGCGCTCGACAAAGGGGTACGGGTCACGGCGCGGGCCACGATCGCCGGAGAGGCGGTCACCCGGGACCTCGGCTCACTCGGCGACATCCAGCCCGCGGAGCAACCGAAGCTCACCGTCGAGATCCTCGATGCCGCGGGCCGCGGTCGCGCGGCGCCGGAGGAACCGCTCGTGTTCTCGATCCGCCCGGGTGCCACGCTCACCGCGCGGGTCCGTGCCGTGCGCCATGACTTCGCCGGCCGGATCGAGCTCGGCGGCGACGATTCGGGGCGGAATCTCCCCCATGGCACCTACGTCGACAACATCGGCCTGAACGGTCTCCTGATCGTGGAGGGGCAGACGGAGCGCGAGTTCTTCATCACCGCCAGCCCGATCGCGAAGCCGGGGCGGCGGCTGTTCCACCTCCG
>SXWA01000100.1 GCA_005791575.1 Planctomycetaceae bacterium | reverse complement strand
TGGAGGGTTTCGAGGTGACGACGATGGACGAGGCCGCCCCGCGCGGTCAGATCTTCGTCACCGCCACCGGCTGCCGCGACGTCATCCGGGGCGAGCACCTGGCGAAGATGCAGAACGATGCCATCGTCTGCAACATCGGCCCCTTCGATCTCGAGATCGACGTCGCCTGGCTGGAAAGCACCAAGGGGATCAAGAAGGTCGAGATCAAGCCACAGGTTGACCGCTACACGCTCCCCTCCGGCCGCTCGGTGATCGTGCTCGCGGAGGGGCGGCTGGTGAACCTGGGCTGCGCGACCGGCCATCCGTCGTTCGTGATGAGCACCAGCTTCACCAACCAGGTGCTCGCCCAGATCGCCCTCTGGACGGAGACTGACCAGTACGACGTCGGCGTCCACCGTCTGCCCAAGAAGCTCGACGAGGAGGTGGCCCGCCTCCACCTCGACAAGCTGGGTGTGAAGCTCACCAAGCTGACGACCGAGCAGGCGGAGTACCTCCACGTGCCGGTGGACGGCCCGTTCAAGCCCGAGTACTACCGCTACTGAGCCCGGCCGGGGACTCGGAGCGGTCCCTGAGCCACACGACTGATGATCCATACGACGGGGGTGGCGCACGGCGTCGCCCCCGTCGTCGTTTTGTCCGGGCGGTTTCCGCGGGGCGTTTCCCGTGGAACGGCTTGTTCCTGTACCCGATCCGCTTTCGACCTCCACCCTGTGGGCCCCTTCTCGGCGGCCAGCCTACGGGCCGGTCCGGCGGCGAGTTCTTCCGCGCCCTTGGCCATGGTCCATCCGTGGCCTCGACAGGGGGAAAACCGTCGGTCTTCGGTGGAGCGGCGCCCCCGGCGCCTCCTCGATGGGGTGCGGCAGGCTGCGCGTCCACAGCCTGCTAAGATCCTCCCCAGGTGCCACACACCCCACCGATCACCCCACCGATCACCCCACCAGGAACCATCCGTCCATGCCCATCGTCGCCCCGTTCCGCGGCCTCCGTTACGACCCCAAGCATGTCGGCAGCCTCTCCCAGGTGATCGCGCCCCCCTACGACGTGATCGACGCCGCCCTGCAGACGCGTCTCTACGAGCAGCACCCGGCGAACGTGATCCGCCTCGAACTCAACCGCGAGGAGCCGGGCGACGACACCACCACCACCAACAAGTATTCGCGGGCAGCCCGCTTCTTCCGCAGCTGGCGGGAGCAGGGGGTGATCATGCAGGAACCGGCCGCGGCGCTCTATGTCTACCACCAGTCGTTCAGCGTGGAAGGCCGGGAGCACGTCCGTCGCGGGGTGATGGCCCGCGTGCGGCTCGAGCGGTTCGGCACCGGCAGCATCCACCCCCACGAGGAGACGATGTCGGGGCCGAAGCAGGACCGGCTGCTCCTCACCCGGGCCTGCCGGGCGAACCTCTCCCAGGTCTTCGGTCTCTACCCCGACCCCGACGGCGCCGTGCAGACGCTGCTCGACGGTGCCGTCGCCGGCCAACCGCCGCTCGAGGCGATCGACCATCTCGGGGTCGGCAGCCGGCTCTGGCCGCTGACCGACGAGTCGGTCGCCACACAAGTGGCGGGTTTGATGGGGGGCCGGCCGGTCTTCATCGCGGATGGCCACCACCGCTACGAGACCGCCTGCAACTACCGCGACGAGGTCGCCGCCGCCTGGGCCGAAAGCCACGGTGGGGCTCCCCTGCCGGCCGATCACCCCGCCCATTTCGTCCTCATGATGCTCGTCGGGATGAGCGACCCAGGCCTGGTCGTGCTGCCCACCCATCGGCTCTTCGTGCAGCCGTCGGTCCCCGATGCGGCGACGCTGGGTCGGTTGCTCGGCGACTGTTTCACCACCGCTCCGGCCGGCCACGGTCCCAGTGCCGCCGAAGCCGTCTGGTCGGACATCGAGGCCGAGGGTGAGCAGGGCACGCTCGGGCTCTACACCGCCGGTGACAAAGCGTGGACGATCGCCCGAATCACCCCCTCGGGTCGGACGCGGATGGACAAGGTCGCCGCCGACCACGGCACCGCCTGGCGGAACCTCGGCGTGTCAATCCTCCATCGCCTCGTGATCGGCGAGTTGCTCGGGGCCAAGGAAATCCCCACCCCCGGCTACGTCCATCTGGTGCGCGAGGTGGTTGATGGACTCGGCACCGATCGCTATCCCCTCGCGGCGCTGGTGATGCCCGCCACCGTCGACGACATCCGCCGTGTCAGCGAGACCGGTGAGCGGATGCCCGCCAAGAGCACCTACTTCTTTCCGAAGCTGGCCAGCGGGCTGGTGTTTCACACGCTCGAATGAGCCGGCGGTGCTCGGCTTGCCCCGCTCGCCCCCGCCCCGCCATCCTCCGCCATCCAGCCTCGCCCTGGCAGGCTGGGCATTCCACGTGAAACGGGCAATGCGGGAAAGCCGTATTGGTTTCACGTGGAACCGGCTGCCTGTGGCACGATACCGTGCCGAGTCGATCGCTCCTGATCAGGCCTGACCTTGCCCACCGCGCCGGTTCTGGCGGTTGACGGTCTGGATGTGTGGGTGGTGACGCCGGCAGCCGATATTCCGGTTGTGCCCGGTCGTGCCTGGGCTGCGGCTTCGAGAGGTCGTGCGCGTGGGAAGGATTCTGTGCGTGGCCAACCAGAAGGGGGGCGTGGGGAAGACCACCACCGCCTCGAACCTCGCTGTTGCCTTGGCCCGCAGCGGTGCCCGCACGCTGCTCGTCGACCTCGATCCGCAGTGCAACGCCACCACTGGCCTGGGTGTGCTGCCGGCGGCGGAGCATCCGCTGGTGGCCGAGGCCCCGCTCAATGAGTCGGTGGTCGCGACTGGGGTGCCGTCGCTGTCGATCGTGCCCGGCAGCCGCGCCGTCCGCGACGTGGAGCGGATTGCCGCCCGGGCCCGTGCCGGCGCCGCGATCCTCGAGCGCCATCTCGCCCACGGCCTCAACCAATGGGACTACTGTCTCGTCGACTGCCCACCGTCGCTCGGCGAACTGACCCGCACGGCACTCGCCGGCGCCACCGAGGTACTGATGCCGATCCAATGCGAGTACTTCGCCCTCGAGGGCCTCACGCAGATGATCGAGGTCATCCGCGACGTCATGGCCGAGCAGCCGGGGCGGCTCCGCTTCAGCGGCATCGTCCTCACGATGCACGACGCGGCGCTCGAGCTCACCGCCGAGGTCGAGGCGGAGGTGCGGGACTTCTTCGGGGAGATCGTCTTCGAGACGGTGATCCCCCGCGACGTCGCGGTGTCGGAGGCGCCGAGCCACGGCCGCAGCGTGATCGACCACGCCCCCCGGTCCCGCGGTGCGCGGGCCTACACCGAACTCTGCCTGGAGGTGCGCGACTGTGAATAAGGAACGACGACTCGGTCGGGGACTGGAGGCTCTGCTGGGCCGGGCGGGGCTGGAGCGCCCCACGGTGACGGAGGGGAGCGCGGCGGTCGCGCCCGCGCCGGCGGTGCCCGCCACGGTTCCCGGGCTCGGGGCGACAGCGGCCCGCTTGTTCCTCCACTCACCGGAGGAGATCGAGGAGGCGGCCGCCGCCGCACCGACGCACGAGGTGGCGATCGCCCTGGTCGATCCCAACCCCTGGCAGCCGCGCACCACGATCGACGACGCGGCGCTTGCCGAACTGGCGTCGAGCCTCCGTGAGCACGGGCTCGTGCAGCCGATCGTCGTCCGCACCCGGGGCGACCGCTACCAGTTGATCGCCGGCCAACGGCGGCTGGCGGCGGCCCGTCGGCTCGGGTGGGAGCGGATCCCGGTCCGGCTCCTCGAGGTCGACGACCGGCAGATGGCCGAGATCGCGATCGTCGAAAACCTCCAGCGCCGCGATCTCGATGCCCTGGAGAAGGCGGCCAGCTTCCGCAGCTACCTCGCCTCGTGGAAGTGCACGCAGGAGGAGCTCGCCAAGCGCCTCTCGATCGACCGCTCGACCGTGGCCAACCTGATCCGGCTCCTCGATCTGCCGGAGGGGGTGCAGCAGCGCCTCCGTGCCGGCGAGATTTCGATGGGCCATGCCCGCGCATTGCTGCCGCTCGGCGACGAAACGCAGCAGGTGCGGCTGGCGGCACGGGTCGCGGCCGAGGGGCTGTCGGTGCGGGTCGTCGAGGGGGAGGTGCAGGAGCTGCTGCGGCAGGAGGATCTCGACGAGCAGGCCGGTGGCGAGCCGCTGCCCGAGGAGACTGAGGCAACGGGCCCGCGGGAGACCGTTCCGGCTGCTTCAGCGACCGCCTCACCAGTGCGGCGGCCGGGCCGCCCCGCCACGCGCCGGCCGGCGCAGGTTGCGGCGGTGGAACAGCAGCTGCGGCGGGCGCTGGGGGTGAAGGTGGTGGTTCATGCCAACGGCAAGGGGGCGGGGCGCATCGTGGTGCCCTTCAGCGACCATGCGGAGTTTCAGCGTCTGCTCGACCAGCTCGCGCGGTGACGGCGGCCGTGGTGGGTGCCGGCAGGCGGTCCCCTCCGCTCCTTGCGCGTCGTTGCGCGCGGAGCGGCCGGGCACCGGGTAGACTGCGGGGGTCGTTGCGGCATGCCGCAATGCCGGGGCGTGGCGCAGTCTGGCTAGCGCGCCTGGTTTGGGACCAGGAGGTCGTGGGTTCGAATCCCACCGCCCCGATTCGCGGTTTCGATCGGGAAAACAAGGCGATTACGCACCGCCGGCGGCGGGCGGCGGGAAGCCGCCGAACGGCTCGGGGCTATGCCGGGGCTATGCGGAGAGCCGATTTCGGCGAGCCGGCGACCGCCGTTCCTGCGACCGCCGCACCTCGCCGATAGCCGGTCGCAGCCCCCCCCCGGCAGCCGATTTCCGACGGCTGCCACCCCCCAGAGGGGCGGTTGGGATCACGGGACCCTCGCGCCGGACAAACCGCGGTCGTCTTCTCGAAGCGCGCGGCCGCAAGTTCCCACGCGTTTTTTGCCGGCGGCGCACGCCCCTGCGGGTCAGTCCCCTCGGGGTTTCCCGCCGGCTTGAAGCCATTTCTGCTTCCGGACGAAATCCACGTCGTCCTCGCAAAGCCTCTCCAGATCGACGACGATCCGTTTCCCGTCCTCTCGGAGCAGGGTCATCCGACCGTTGGTCGCCTGCACGAACTTCGCCCGCAACGTGAACTTCCCGTCGGCGGACTTCCAGGTTCGCCACCGGGCTTCATCGACCGGATCGACGGGTGAAGGCGGCGCGGGTTCGGCAGCCGGCTCGACAGGGGGCGCAGCCGGCGCGGGGGCAACCGGTGGTTCTTCAATGGCAGGGGCAGCCGGCCGCGGTACGGGTGGCGGCTGCAACGGCATCGCCGGCGGGGCAGCGGCGGGCGGGTCAACCAGTGCGCGGGGGCGGTCCGCGCCGCAGCCTCGAGCAATCCCGACCACCACCGCGCCCACCAGGGCAAACGCGACGGCTCGCCCGAGGCAGCCAACTCCCGACCGCGACGGCGCCTTTCCGTCACGGGCAGCGCCACGTTCGTGCTCAAGGCGCCGGCCTTCCGCCCACGGCATCGCCCAAACACCGAGGCGGCGGCGCCGGGCAGTCGCCTCGGCTTTCAGTAGCTCCGGGCTGTTGTCGTAACGGCGGAAATGGAAAGCGTGTCCCGCCTCGAGCATGGCAACGCTTACGTCAACACCATCGACGACGACCCGCGACACGACCCGCCGGTACCGGTCGTACTCGCTCGGCTCGAGGATCACCCGCCGGTTGTGGATCAACCGTGCCAACTGGTAGCGAGCCGTCTCCCCATAGTCGTGCCGCAGCTCCGGGGCGTCGATGCCGTGGAGCCGAACCTGAAACGGCTTCCCCCAGGAGCGGGTGCAGGTGCAGGTGTCGCCGTCGTAGACCGCCACCACCGTGGCCGGTCCGCGATCCAACTCGCCAAGCCGGCGACCGAACAACCAACCCAACATGTCGGGTTCGCTCCCTTACTCGACTGCCCCGCATCGGCCAGGCAGCCGCCACGGAATCGCGGGGGGAAAACCGATACGTGCCCCCCCTCTGGACACGTTACCCCTCCCTGCATCAGATAGCCGACATCAATCAGCGTCAAACGGAGTCACCGACATGCCGGTTCCCAAGAAAGTAGCCGATCGACTCGCCGCGGGGCTGAAGCGATTCAAACCCGTGCTCGAGAGCGCGAAGGCGAGGGACGTGAACGAAAGCGATACGTCGATGATCGTCACCGACATGCTCGCCGAGGTGTTCGGGTTCGACAAATACAACGAGATCACGCGCGAGTATGTGATTCGGGGAACGTACTGCGACCTTGCCGTGAAGATCGACGGAAAACTACAGACGCTGATTGAGGTGAAGCCTGTCGGAACCGAACTCCGCGAGAACCACATCAAGCAGGCCGTTGACTACGCAGCCAACCAGGGAGTCGAGTGGGTCGTCCTCACCAATGGTCAGTTCTGGAAGGTGTTCAGCGTTTCGTTTTCGAAGCCGATTTCCGCTGACTTGGTTCTCGAACTCGACATGCTCGCGTTGGGGCACAACGATGAAGATGCGCACGACGATCTTTTCCTGCTGTCGAAAGAGGGGATCCAGCGGTCCGGCTTGGATGCCTACAACGATCAGTTGCGAGCGCGTAGCCGGTTCAACCTTGCGGCAATCATCCTCAGTGAACCAATCCTGCACACGATTCGCCGAGAACTGAAACGGCTCTCACCGGATGTTCGGATTTCGGTTGACGAACTGCGTGAAGCGCTGATTCACGAAGTCGTGAAACGTGAGGTCATCGAGGGGGACAAGGCGGCAGAAGCGCAGAAGCTTGTCTCCCGCGCCGCAAACAAGGCACTTCGGCAACGGAAGACGCGGGGCGATGCCCCCGAAACCGGGATTGTTTCTGCCGACGACCCGCCGGGGGAAACGCCCCCGTCCGATGGCTGACCAGTCGCAGGGGGTAGGGTCCGCTGCCCGCCCATCTGTCGCCGCTGACCCCGTGCCACCTCCGCGCGAAATGCGGCAGGTTTCGGTAAGGGGGGTAGGGGTCGCCGCGAGATCGAGCCCGAGCGGAAGACTTCGTGCCACCTCGGCGCGAATCACTGTTGGGTTTTCGGAAACGGCGAGCCGGAAAAGAAAGTCAGTGCCATACCGTGACGGCTCGCCCGCGATAGGACAGCAACCAGTCCCCGGAAGGACCCGAGGCGGGGCGCCCCAGTCGCCCGCCTACGGGTCCTCGGCGGGCGGTTCGGCTACCGCAGTCGCAGGCGAGCCGACAAGGAGTTGCACACACTTGCCCCACGGCCGCCCATCCGTCGCCCCCGGGCGGTACGTTGCCGGCGAGGAGGGTAGCTCCGTGGGTGAATGCCTAGAGGTTGACGCCGACTTCCCTATTGCGTGGGGTTCTACAAACTTTGGTTCCCTCTCTGGATCCGCTCCTGCAAGCACCCACCCGTCGCGCCGCACTCCGGCTGCTGACGGCAATCTGACCGGCCTTTCTCGCGGAGCGAGTTTCCTCCGCGTGCCTGCCGGTGGTGCTGTGGATTTTCCTCGGGGTGAGTTTCCCGTGTGAAAGCCTGCGCGGTGATTGCGTCTGGCGCCGGTGGTTCGTCGTGGCGGGTGCGTGCTCGCACTCACCCTTTAGCCACTGGAGAACATCCGATGAACGCTCTTCGCTTCACACGCTTTGCCGCCGCGCTTGTGTTCGCCCTGTC
>SXWA01000099.1 GCA_005791575.1 Planctomycetaceae bacterium | reverse complement strand
GCTCGCCGCGATCAGCATGACGATCGGCAATGTCATGGCGCTTCGGCAGAGCAATCTGCGCCGCCTCCTCGCCTGCTCGTCGATCGCCCACGCCGGATACCTACTCGTGGGGATCGCATCGGCGGCGGCCGCAGCGGCTCCCGGTGCAACCGGCCTCGAGTCGGGCTCGATGGTCGCGAGCGCCGGGGGCGGCGCCACGCTCTTCTACCTGGCGACCTACGCCGTGGCGACGATCGGCATATTCGCCGCCCTGACGTACATCGGGCACCGGTGGCCCGAATGGTCGGCCACCTCTGCACGCCCGCCCCGGGAGGAAGCCAACACCGTCGCCGACCTCGAGGGGCTCTCGGGCACCAACCCCGTCATCGCCTTCACGATCGCCGTCTGCCTGCTGAGTCTGGCCGGCATTCCGCCCCTTCCCGGGTTCTGGGGCAAATTGTCGCTGGCGGCGGCGGCTCTCCAGGTCGATGGGGGCGGTTGGAGTCCGCGGCGGATGGCGTTCGTCGCGCTCGCCGTGGCCCTGGTGGTGAACGCGGCGATCGCTGCCGCGTACTACCTGCGACTCATCGCCGCGATGTACTTCCGCTCGACCCGGCGCGGTGTGCAGACCGACGGCGGGATCGGCGCCGGAGTGGGGATGCTCGCCTGCCTCGCCCTCGTGGCCTATTTCACCGTCCGACCGCAGGGCTTGTTCACCGCGGCCCGGCGGGCCGGAAGCGTCGCCCTCGGTGGCATGCCGGTGAGCGACGCGACGGAGCGCCCGGTGGCACGCCAGGCTTCGGTCGCTACGTTCTCCCCCGCGCCCCCGGTCCTCTCCACCCCTCCTTCCGCCCACCCCCCCCTGCCCCCATCGGCCACACCATGACCGTCCCCGACCCGGCGACAGTGACCGCCCTTCTGGCCGATTTCCCCGACCCTGAGACCGGTCGTGCCTTGGGGTCGATGGGGCAGATCGTCGCCGTGGAGGCGGGGCCGCAGGCGATCGCTGTGACGATCGGCCTGACGAGTCATGCCGCCATCCTCCGCCAGGCGACCCGCGCCCGGATCGAAGAGCAGCTCCGCGCCGCCTACCCGGCCATCGGGCGGGTCACCGTCACGATCACCGACCACGACCGTCCTCCGGGGCGACTCGGTCAGGTCGGCCTCGAGGCCAAGAGCGTGATCGCGGTCGGTTCCGGCAAGGGTGGAGTCGGCAAGAGCACGGTGGCGGTGTCGATCGCCATCGGCCTGGCCCGCGCCGGCAGCCGGGTGGGGATTCTCGATGCCGACGTCTACGGTCCGAGCGTGCCCCATCTGCTCGGCCTCTCGGGCCGCCCTGAGATCGATCAGGGACGGATCCAGCCGATCCGCCTGGCAGTGGGCCCCCATCCAATGCCTGTGATGTCGATGGGCTTCCTCGTGCCGGCGGGGGAAGCTGTCGTCTGGCGGGGCCCGATGCTGCACGGCGCGATCTCACAGATGCTCCGCGACACCGCCTGGGGCCCGCTCGATTACCTCATCATCGACATGCCGCCGGGCACGGGTGACATCGCCCTCTCGCTCTCCCAGGTGTTGCCCCTGTCGGGTGCGGTGGTGGTCTGCACGCCGCAGGATGTCGCCCTGCTCGATGCCACCAAGGCGATCGCGATGTTCCGCAAGGTGCAGATCCCGATCCTGGGCATGGTGGAGAACATGAGCTTTTTCCTCTGCCCCGGCTGCGACAAGCGCTACGACATCTTCGGCTCGGGAGGCGCGCGACGGACTGCCGCCGAACTCGACATCCCCTTCCTCGGGGAGGTGCCGCTGCAGATCGCGATCCGCGAGCATGGCGATGCCGGCCGTACCGTCGCCAATTACGACGACGACCGGAGCGGCCCCTTCTTCCAAGCTATCTGCGAGCGGCTCGCCGGTACGCTGGCCGCCGCCCATTCCGCGCGCCCGCCATTGCCCTCCCTGCCCGTGCTGTGACCGACGCCGGGTTGCCGGCGGAACCGGCCCGCGGACCACGGCAGTGACGATCTCCAGCCGCTCCCCTGGATCAGCGTCCGAGGGCTGAGCGGATCACCCGCACGATCTCGTCCGGGGAACACGCGACATCGACCACGATCGGCCGCTCGTCGGGGCCGGGGCGTTCGAGGATCGCGAGCTGGCTGTCGAGCAGCGCGGCCGGCATGAAATGATCTGTCCGAGCCTCGATCCGCCGACGGATGACGGCGGCGCTGCCGTCGAGATGGACCAGTCGCACCGCCGCCTGGCCGACCCCCAGCCGGCGCCGGTAACGGCGGGCGAGTGCCGAACAGGCAAGCACGATCCCCGGCCCGTCGGGGCCGATGAGCGTCGACCGCACGAGGTGGGCGAGGGCGTCGAGCCAGGGCTGACGATCGGTGTCGGTGAGCGGCACACCGGCCGCCATCCGGGCGACGTTCTCCGCCGGGTGGTAGCTGTCGGCATCGTGGAAGGTGGCGTCCAGGGCGCGCGCGAGGAGCCGCCCGACCACGGTCTTGCCCGACCCGCTGACCCCCATCACCAGCACCACCTCGGGTCGCATCGTGCGCCTCCTCGCCTTTCAGTAGAGCCACACCCGGCTGCCATCGGCCAACTGCACGGCCGGTTGCGGAGTGAGCCGCAGGCTGCCGGCGATGGCCCGCACCTCGGCCCCCCGGAGACCGATCCGCATCCAGTCTGCCACCGTCGCCCGCTCCAACCTCTCGCGTTCGGGGAGCCCCCAGGCCGTGCAGACCCGGTCCCAGAGGTGATCGAGCCGGCGGCGACGGACATGGATCGCATCCACGCCATACCATGCTCCCGGCTGGTCGACGAGCGCGGCGCCGTGGGCGTTGGCAATCGCCGCGAGGCAGTCGTCGAGCCGGCTCGCGGCAGCCTTGAGTTCGTCAAGCCGTAGGCGGCAGCCGGGTACGTAGACCGTCTTCAGCGCGCGGAACCGGACCGGACCGACCCGGTCGACACTCGCCACCGGCAACCGGGTGATCGTCACCCGCGCTCCCCGGGACTCCAGCCTCCGCACCGCGGTCGCCACCCAGGCCGCCACCTCGTCGGCCGGGAAGCCGTAGAGCAGGTCGTTGCCGACGTCGCAGACCAGTGCCAGCGGACCGGCGGCGCTCGGCGGCAGCCGGTCGAGCGCCCGCCAGAGGCCGCACGCCAGGATCGAAGGCAGACGCCGCCAGCCCACCCGACTCGTCGCCCCGTAGGAGCGCCCGTGCCCGGCCGCCACGAAACAGTCGATCGCCAGCCCGCTCCGGGCCCGGGCCGCCGCCACCAACCGGGGGAGCCCGCGCGAGAGGTTGCTGGCGCCGAGCACCACCAACCGTGGTCCCGGCGGAGTGGTCACTGCGCGCGCGTCCACGGCGGCCGCCCCTGCTGCAGCGTCTGCCAGCACGACATGGCCAGTGAGGCGAACATCATCGCCATGAACAACTCCCCCTGCTGCCAACTCCACCACGCCATCGCCCCGCCGACGAAGAGCCCGATGCCGGCGGCGATCCCTGCCGCACCGTCGATGGCAAGCGCCGCCAGCCCCTCGCGCACGATCTGACCGCCATCGAGCGGTGGAACCGGGAGAAGGTTGATCAACGGCCACAAGACGTTGACCTGGAGAATGAACAGGGCGACGGCAAACCCGAACAGCGTCGCCGGTGGTGCCCCCTCGTGGAGCCCGAGGCGCTCGCCGACCGCTTCGATCGGAAAGGGCACACTCCGCCCGGCGGCACGCAGGGTCCCGACCACGATCGCCGCCACCGCCAACTGGGCAGCCGGACCGGCCGCCGCCACGAGCAGCCGCTCGATCGGCCGCCGTGCCCCGCGGCGCCCCCAGGACACGGGGATCGCCAAACCACCCAACTGGTAGACCACGACCTGGCAGTCCTGCCCGAAGGCACGGTAGGCGAGGGCATGCCCCATCTCGTGGATCACGATCGAGACGAAGACCACCACCTCCCACAGCACCAGCAGCTGGAGCGCCTCGCGCGGGTCGCGCGCCAGCGCCTGGCACAGCCCCCAGCCGAAGAGGGCGGTGACCGGCCAGAACCACCCCGACACCCGCACCGGGATGCCCCAGAGGCGAAACACGAGGTCGAGCGGGGTGGGCTGCGGTTGCGTGAGGATCATGGGGCCATTATGCGGCCTGACGCCGCGGCCGTGTGGCCATGTGTGGGTTGCTCCCCGAGGCGATCGCCAGCACCGCCGCCGCGGCACGGTCGGCCGATCCTGGACGTTCCACCATCCCCGCCACCCGCTCCAGGCGTCCGACCACCGCGCGGCGCGCGGCCGGATCGCCGAGCCACTCGATCACGTGGGCGGCCGCCCGAGCGGCGGGATCGGCCACGGCGAGGTATTCGGGGAACACGGCCACGGGATCGGCCGCGGGCACGCCAGCCGGCGCCCTCCACACCGGGCGCACCGGCCCCACCGGATCGGGTGCGGCGAGGAGGTTCACCAGCGTGATGAACCGGGCTTGGCGGAAGAAGCTCTGCACGACATAGGCCAACGCGCTGATCCGGTAGACGATCACCGTCGGCACCCGCGCCGACAGCAGCTCCAGCGACACCGATCCGCTCACGGCGATCGCTGCGGTCGCCTCCGCCATCAATTCGCGCGACCGGCCGGCGACGATCTCCAGATCGGCGCCGCCGCGCGCGGCGATCAACCCGGCATGGCGGTCATGGAGGGCGCCGATCACCAACCGCACATCGGGCACGGCGCGGCGGATGATCGCGGCCGCCTCGAGCAGGCTGCCGAGGTTGGCGTCGATCTCCTGGCGGCGGGAACCGGGGAGGAGGAGCACCATCGGGGCGTCGTCGTCGCGCGTCCTCGTGACCGGGGCCACTGGCCCGTCGAAAAATGGATGGCCGACGAGCGTCGAGCGGACCCCGCGGGCCACGAACCACTCGTGCTCGAACGGCAGTGCCGAGAGCACGTGATCGACGAGACGGCGGAGTTTTGCGACGCGCCAACTGCCCCAGGCCCAGATCTGCGGCGGGCAGTAGAAGACCACCGGGATCCCGTGGCGCCGCGCCCGCCAGGCCAGCCACCAGTGGAAGCCGGGGAAGTCGACGAGCACGCAGACCGCAGGGGGATCGTCGATGAAGCTGCGCTCCGCCCGCCGGGCGAGCTCGATGAACCGGTGAATGCTCAGCAGCACCCGCCCGAACCACATCACCGCGAGCTTCGTCATGTCGGCCAGGAGCGTCGCCCCGGCAGCCTCCAAGCACGGGCCTCCCAGCGCCGTGCACACCACGTCGGGGTGGTGGGCGCGGAGGGCCTCGAGGAGGAGGGCGGCGTGGTGATCCCCGGAGGGCTCACCGGCGGAGAGGAACACGCGCATCAAAAAACTCCGCGCGGGACGAACGTCCCGCGCGGAGTATTTCATGTCAGCCAGCGGATCCCTAGGCCAATTCCCCTGCCGCAGAAGCCGTGGCGCAGGAACGTCACTTCGCCGCCGGGGCGAATCCCTTCTCGATGTTGCCGAACACGAGGGTCACCTGCTCGTCGGGGGAGGCCTTCTCGACCTTGCCCTTGCAGTTGTTGCAGCAGAAACCGACCGACGCATCACCGATCGAGACCTCGGTGCCGGCCTTGACCGCGCCGCCACTGAACGGGCAGCCCTTCTGCACGAGCTGGCCGGTCGAAACCATCTGCTGATGGGCCTTGGCGGAGAACTTGGCGGAGTCGCCGGTGAACGCCGACTGGCACTGGCCGCAACAGAAGTACACCTTGCCGCCGGCGAAGCTGGCGTGCTTCTCCGGGTTGCAGGCCTTGCCCGACACCGGGCACTTGGCGTCCTTGGGCTCCTTCGGGGCGGCCGACACGACGGCGGCCGAACCGGCCACGAAGGCGCAGAGGGCAAACAGGGCAGCGACGCGCGAGAACGTCTTCATTGGGATCGGACCTCGGAGTGAAGGAACAACAAGGGGACGGGCGTGCGCAAGAGATGCGGGCGGATACGTCCGCACGTGCCGGAACCGCCACAACCGCGGAGCATACCGATGGCCGCCCCCCCGGGGCAACCGCTCGTTTCCGGCCGGGCACCCGATTTTCAGCCGTTCAGTCGGGATCGGCAGCCCTCCCCGCATTGCCGGCGGGCCCCGGCGCCTCACCCCCCACGGGTACCTGCCCCGCGGGAGCCTCATCGCGGTGGCGTGGCTCCGGCAGCCCCAGCGCCACCACCGCCCCCGTCGCGATGGCGACGAACCCGGCGACGAACACCCCGGCGAACCCGACTGTATCGACTGCCAGGCCCACCAGTGGCGAGAGGAGAAACGGCAGCGCCAGGGCCACGCCGACGATGCTCACATACCGCGGATGCTCCCGGGGACCGGGGGCGAGTTCAAGGGCGTAGTGGGTGAAGATCTTGAGCGAGATCGGGTTGAGGCCGAGCGGGACGTAGACGAGCCAGAAGCGGCTGGCCGCCATCCCCTGCGGCAGGAATCCCAGCACCAGCACCAACAGGGGTGTGAGAGCCGACAGGGCCACCAGCCAGACGAGCACCACGCGCGTTCCACGGCGGTCGGAGATCGGCCCCGCCACGAGGCTCGCCAGGCCGGTCGAGGCATTCTGCACCAGGACCCAGGTCAGCAGGCTGCGGATCGGCGTGCCCAGCCGATCGCGGGCGAACGCCTGGTAGTGCGGAAAGAGGATCAGCACGGCGGCGAAGCAGGCCGCCACGAGCGTGAGCCGCGCCAGCGCCGGATCACCACGCACCAGGGCCACCTGATCGGCGCCCCAGTCGCCGACCCGCGCCCACGACCACCCACGTCGCGGCACGGCGTCGTGAAGCGGGACGTCGTCGTTCGGTTCGTCGAGCCAAGGTGGCACCACCGCGGCCAGGCCGAAGAACAGGCCGGTGGCGGCGAAGATCTTGGGGAAACCGTTTTCCTCCTCCAACCACCGGCCGAGGAAGGCGGCGGCCGCGAGGATCGCCGCCACGCTCCCCACCGCCACCCCCACCACCAGCGCCCGCCCCCGGTGGCCGGGCGCGATGAGCTTGCCCTGGAGCGCCGCCAGCACCAACTGGTTGAGACCGTTGGTCGCCGAGAACAGCGCATAGACGACGAGAAACACCAGCGCGAGCAGCTCGGGGCGGGAGCGTTGCAGCGGCGCCCAGGCAGCCGCCAGCATCAGAAAGCACGCCGCCATCGCCAGACTGGTGCGGACGAGGGCCCACTTCTTCACCGGCAACCGCCCGATCGCGCCGGCCGCGAGGAGTGGGGGGAGGCTCTGGCCCCCACGGTTGAGCACGGGCAGCAGGCCGCGGAGCAACCCCGAGTCGACCACCGCGTCGAGCACGGCGGGCATGATGATCGTCTCGGTCTTGAAGATCCAGCCGACCCGGACGACGATCTGGTACAGCTCCAGCCAGGCCGTGTTCCGGGCTTCGCGGCGGCCTGCGGCGGTCATGGAGTAGGATCGTGACGGTGTCGGTCGGCGAACGTTCCTCCGCAGCATGAGGTGTGATCCCGATGGCGTCCATCCGTTTCGTCGCCCGCGGCGCCGCGGCCTGCGTGGCGGCCCTTGCGTTGAGCCCCCTGGCGGCCCCCGACCTCGCCCTCGCGGCCGACGGGCCGGGCATGCTCGTCTGGTTCGGGAGCTACACCGGTGCGCCTCCGAAGGCGGAGGGGATCTCGGTGTCGCGCTTCGATCCGACCACGGGCCGGCTCTCGCCCCCGGTGCTGGCGGCAGCGGTCAAGAATCCCTCGTTCCTCGCGCTCCATCCGGCGCTGCCGGTGCTCTACGCGGTGTCGGAGGTGGAGGACACCGATGGCCAGCGGTCCGGCAGTGTCGTCGCGCTGTCCATCGACCGCTCCACGGGCCGGCTGACGAAGCTCAATCACCAGGTCTCCGGCCGCAGCACCCCCTGCCACGTGTCGGTCGATCCTGCCGGCCGGGTCGCCCTGGCGGCCAACTACGGCGGCGGCAGCACGGTCTGCCTGGGGATCGAAGCCGACGGTCGGCTCCGCCCGCTGGTTCCCGGGACCCCCGGTGGGTATCTGCAGCACGAGGGGCGGAGCGTCAACCCGGAGCGGCAGACGGCCCCCCACGGCCACTCGATCGACGCCGCGCCTGACGGCCGGTTCGCGGTGTCGTGCGACCTCGGCATCGACAAGGTGCTGGTCCATGCCCTCGACGTCGGCGCGGGCACGCTCACCCCCCACACCGCGGCTCCGGTCAAGCCGGGAGCCGGCCCCCGTCATTTCGCGCTCCATCCGAACCGGAAGTTCGGCTACTGCATCAACGAACTCGACCTCACCGTGACCGCCTTCACGTGGAACGGCGACGCCGGGAAGCTCACCGAGTTCCAGACCCTGTCGACGATCCCCGACACGGTGACCGACCGGACCGGCTTCTCGACGGCGGAAATCGCCGTCCATCCCTCGGGGCGATTCCTCTACGGCTCCAACCGTGGGCATGACTCGATCGCGATCTACGCGATCGACGAGGCCACCGGGCGTCTGACATTCCGCGGCGTGGAGCCGATCCGCGGCCGCACCCCCCGGAACTTCGCCATCGACCCCTCCGGTCGCTGGCTTCTCGCCGCCGGCCAGGATTCCCACACCGTCAGCGTGTTCGCCATCGAAGGCACGACGGGTGCGTTGACACTCACCGGGGAACCGGTGAGCGTGCCGGCGCCGGTGTGCGTGCGCTTCGATCATGCACGACCGCAGTGAAGCGGGCGCGAGATGCCCGCCCTCTTCCCGTTTGTTTCCCGCCCCTCCGCGCCCGGTCACCACCGATGACGATCACCCTCCTCAAGTCCAAGATCCACCGTGCCACCGTGACGGGCGCCTCGATCGATTACGAGGGGAGCCTGACGATCGCCGCCGATCTGGCGGAGATGGTCGGCCTCCGTGCCTACGAGCGGATCCTCGTCGGCAACCTGGCCGGCGGCCAGCGTTTCGAGACCTACGTGATCCTCGGCCCGGCTGCGAGCGGCATCATCGAACTCAACGGTGCCACCGCCCATCGCGGCAAGAAGGGTGACAAGCTCACGATCATGGCGTTCGGCCAGTTCGACGCCAAGGAGGCGGCGAAGCACCTGCCCTCCGTGATCGTGCTCGGGCCGGGCAATGCCGTCGTCAGGGCCCAACACGGGAGTCGCTCCCGGGCAGCGGCGCGGAAACGGAAGCCGCGGGGCGGGTGACCGACCGCGCCATGGCGTCACCATCCACGCGACCGCATCTCATCCTTCCCGGGCCGTGGCGAGGAGCAGCTCCAGGTAGCTGCGGCGCTCGCTCGGTCCGCAGGCGAGGGACTCGGCAAGCGCGAGGAGCCGACCCCGGGCAGCCTCCACTCCCGCGGCGGCGACCTGTTGCTCCAGTTCGACGAACGTTCCCAGCCCCTCGACTTCGTCGATCGCCACCTCGACCGCAGCCGACTGCCAGTCGAGGTGCACCGTCGTACGCCGCTTCCGGACCTCGCGGACCGGCCGGAAGCCGAGGGCGAAGAGCAGGCCGTCCCAGGCGGCGAGCGTCGCTGCGGGGCCGCCTTCGGCCGGGACGAGCGGGAGTTCGATCTCGCGGCGGGTCTTCGTCGCGGCATCGATCCGCGGCCCCTTCCAGGTGATCGCCACACGGTCCGTATCGCGCCGCAGCCGCAAGGCCTCGTCCGTGACGGCGAAGTCGCGCGACGGATGGGCGTAGTAGCGGTCGATCTGCGTGCGGGGCGCGGAGAACACCCCGCCGACCCCGCCGAGCCGCGCGCGGAGCACGGCGGGGTCGGCGACGGAAAACTTCATTTCCACCTCGTACACTGTTGCCATCTCCGTTTTTCTCCGCGGTCCAGGGCAGGCACCCGCGATGATACGTCCCCTCCGCGGCCGAGCATCCGCTGCACACGCCGTGTCGCGAATCGTGTGGCCGCCGCGCGCCCCCGTGTGGCGCCGGCGCAGCCCTCCCGCGATCCCATCCCCGGGATCCGGCCGGCTGCCGGTCCACTTCCTGATCGGCCTGATCGGCGTGCTCGTGGCGACGGTGGCCAGCGGCTGTGGTGCGGTTCGGGAGAAGCACCCGGCCGTCGGGCGACGGGTCGGACGGCTGCCGCTGGTGTCACTCGCCGATCCGACGCGTGCGCCGCCGCGCCTCACCGGCCGGGTGACGCTCCTCAACTTCTGGGGCACCTGGTGCCCCCCCTGCCGGCGCGAACTCCCCACCCTGGTCCGTCTCGCCGAGCGGCTCGCCGACAAGCCAGGGTTCCAGTTGGTGGCGGTCTCCTGTGGGGGCGGTGGGCCCGACGACCTCGAGGAACTGACCGGCGACACGCGCCGCTTCCTCGAGAGCCAGAAACTCGCCATCGACGCCTGGGGCGATCCCGACGGCTTCACACGGATGGCATTCACCGATGCCTACGGCTTCAATGCATTTCCGACCACCTACCTCGTCGGTCCCGACGCCACGATCCGCCGCGTCTGGACCGGCTACCGTGCCGGCGACGAGGCCGACATGGCGACCGCCGTGCTCGGCCTCCTCAAGGACCTGCCGGCGGCGGAGCCGGCGGAGGGCCCCACCGTTCCGGTGGCGCTTTCGACAGCTGGTTCAGGCGGTTGAGGAAGGCAGTTGTGGCGGCCGCGGGATCCACGGCCGCGGTGATCGCCGCGGCCACCGCCACGCGCGTGATCCCCAGCGCGGCCAACTCCTCGAGGCGATCGAGCGTCACCCCCCCGATCGCAAACGCCGGCACGCTCGACTCGCGCACCGCGGCGGTGAGGAAGCCACGCGGTGCATCGGCGGCGAACGCCTTCGTCACCGACGGAAAGCAGGGGCCGATGCCGAGGTAATCCGCACCTTCCGCCACTGCGCGGTGGACCGCCGCCAGATCGTGGGCCGTCCGCCCGACCAACCGCGGCTCCCCCACGACCCGTCGCGCCAGGGGAACCGGCAGGTCGTCAGCGCCGACATGCACGCCATCGGCGCCGCAGACGGCCGCCACGTCAGCCCTGTCGTTGACGATCACGACCGGTCGGCAGGCGCCACGCCGCTCGGCAGCCGCCACCGCGATCCTGACTCGTTCGACGAGCGCCGGCGTCGGGAGCCGTTTGTCGCGGACCTGCAGCATCGGCAGGCCGGCCGCGAACAGCGTCTCGACCAGCCGGCGGAACGCGGCGACATCCCCGCAGCCGTCCACCAGCACGCACAATCCAATCCCGACAAGCCGGTCGTCGGAAGAGGACGCAGCGGGTGTGATGGGGACGGACATCACCTCGTTGTAACAGCCTTGCGACCCACGGCCGGGAATCGCCGTCATCCGATCCGGGGAATGGTCGCCGGCCGTGGGTCCCGGCGGAATCCTGCCCTTTTCAGCGGAGCCGCGTTCCCGGCAGGCATCGCTCCGGTTCGACTTGGCCGGTCTGCCGGCCCCCTCTAGACTCCCGCCCCCGCCCGCCAGCCCGATGGCCGGCGTTCCCCGCCACCCCGATGGTCGCCGCCCCGATGGTCAACACGGCCCCGTTCCGCCGGCTGACGCTCGTCTGGCCGGGCCTTCCCTGGCTCTGGCTGCGGGGCAGCCGCTCGGGGCTGGTGCTGGCGCTGGCATTCGCGCTCGTGGTCGATCTGGCGGTGCTCGCGACGTTTGTTTGGTCCGAGCTGTTCGATCGGCCGGTTGTCGCGGGCCTGTGGGCAGCCAGTGCCGCGATCTGGGTCGCGGGAACGGCGCTGGGTGTCGCGACCTTCCCCGTGGCTCTTCCCGATGTCCGGCCGGAGGGAGCGGAGGATCTGTTCGTGGCGGCCCGCGACGCCTACCTCTCGCGTGACTGGCTCGCTGCCGAGGAACGGCTGCGCCACCTGCTCACCCTCTCACCGATCGACGCCGAGGCCCAGCTGCTCCTCGCCACCCTGCTCCGCCGGGCGGGCCGGTTGCGGGAGGCCCGCGGAGCCCTCGAGGCACTCCAGCGCAGCGACTGCGGAGCGCGCTGGCGGCCGGAGATCGACCGCGAGTTGTCGCTGATCGCGACCGCCGAAACGGCTCCCGCGGAAATGTCCCGCCTGCCAACCGGGCAGATGGACACTCCGGCCCCCCGACTCGCCGCCTGACGCGCCCCCCGATCACGGCCGCCAAACCGGTTCCCTCGGGCCGCGAAAACAGCCTCTCCAGGCCTGATTCGCGCCCACTTCCAGACAGCCGGCGCTGCTTCTCCTAGAATCGTGCCGACGGTGCAGCATTTGGCCCCCGGTTTGCAGTTTTCCCTCCGGCAGCCCCGGCGGGCGACCGCTGGCCGCCGCGCGGGGGCGATGCACCGGATTCTCGCAGCAGGTTTCTTCCCGCAGCAGGTTTCGCCGACAGAGGAACGATTCATGTACGAGCGTTTCACCGACCGCGCCCGCAAGGTGATGCAGCTGGCCAATCAGGAGGCCCAGCGTTTCAACCACGAGTACATCGGCACCGAGCACGTGCTCCTCGGTCTGATCAAGGAGGGCAGCGGCGTCGCCGCCAACGTGCTCAAGAATCTCGACATCGACCTGCGGAAGATCCGCATGGAGGTCGAGAAGCTCGTCCAGAGCGGCCCCGACATGGTCACGATGGGCAAGCTGCCCCAGACTCCGCGGGCGAAGAAGGTGATCGAGTACTCCATGGAGGAGGCCCGGAACCTCAACCACAACTACGTCGGCACCGAGCCCATCCTCCTCGGGCTGCTGCGGGAGCAGGAGGGAGTCGCCGCCCAGGTGCTGATGAACCTCGGCCTGAAGCTCGAGGACGTCCGTGAGGAAGTGCTCAACCTGCTCGGCCACGGCATGGAGGAGGGGGGCGAGCGGGCCGGCATGGGGGGCGGGCGGCAGCCCGCCGGAGCCAGTGCCGCCGGCAGCAGCGATCCGGCCGCGAAGGGGGGGAAGAGCAAGACCCCGGCCCTCGACAGCTTCGGTCGCGATCTCACCGAACTCGCCCGGCAGGGCAAGCTCGACCCGGTCATCGGTCGGGAGAAGGAAATCGAACGCGCCATCCAGATCCTCTGCCGGCGCACGAAGAACAACCCCGTGCTGCTCGGCGAGGCGGGGGTCGGCAAGACGG
>SXWA01000098.1 GCA_005791575.1 Planctomycetaceae bacterium | reverse complement strand
CGCACCGCGGCCGCGCCGCGTGCCGCCGGCCGCCGCGCCACGGCTGGAAGCGGGCGCCGCGGCAGCCGGGGGGGATTCATCGGGCGGCGGGGCCGCGACGAATTTCTCAGGCTGGCCGGTCAATTCGTAGAGGAAGCGGCTCGGCCGCCCTGGGCGCTTGCGGCCCCACTTCATCCGGGTGAGGCACATCGAGAGGGTGAGGAGCCGCCGCGCCCGTGTCACCCCCACGTAGCACAACCGCCGTTCCTCGTCGAGCGCCGCGAGCCCGTCGGCGAGAGAGCGGTGATGGGGAAGCAGGCCCTCCTCCATACCCATCATCCACACGCAGTCGAACTCCAGCCCCTTCGCGGCATGGAGTGTCATCAGCCGCACCTGGCTCCGTTTCTGGCCGGACTCGCGGAAGCGCTCGGTCTCGCGGACCTCGAGCAGGAGGTCGTCGAGGAAGCGACGGACGGAGTCGGCGGGGTCGGCGTGCCGCGGCTGGCCCTGCTCGTGGGCGGCCAGCGCGTCGGCCAGTTCATTGACGCAGGCCCAGCGTGTCTCGGCTTCGTCGGCGTCGGCACTCTCCGCGAGGAGGTACCGCCGGTAGTCGATCCGATCGAGCAGGCCACGCAGCCACGCGGCCATGGTCCCGGGGGGAGCGCCGGCGGCGCTGGCGACGATCTGCTCGAGTTGTTCGACCCCGGCCATGGCGGGGGGCGAGAGCCGGACCTCCGCGCGGGCGGTGCGGAGTTCGGTCCAGAGGCTGCGCCCGGCGACGGTCGCGGTGGTCCGGGCCTTCTGGATCGTCTGCCCGGAGAGGCCCCGTGCCGGAACGTTGGCGATCCGGGCCACCGCGAGATCATCGTCGGGATCGACGGCGAGCCGGAGGAAGGCGAGCACGTCCTTGACCTCGCGTCGGTCGAAGAACGAGCGGCTCCCGACCACTTCGTAGGGGATGCCACGCCGCCGCAGCTCCTGCTCGGGCCCGCGCGTCTGTTCGGCCGTCCGCACGAGGATCGCCGCCTCGTGTGCCGGCATCTCGGCGGCCCGCAGCCGGCCCTCCAGGTCGCCGACCACCCGGCGGGCCTCGTCGATCTCGTCCTGTGCCTGGAGGATGATCGGATCGGGTCCATCCGCCGCGGTCGAGACCAGCGTCTTGCCGTGGCGCCGGGAGTTGCAGCCGATCAGCTGATTGGCGGCACGGACGATCTGCGGCGTGGAACGGTAGTTCTCCTCGAGGCGGACCGTCAGCGTGCCGGGCCAGCGCGCCGGGAAGTCGAGGATGTTGGAGACCTGCGCCCCCCGCCAGGCGTAGATCGACTGATCGTCAGCCCCCACGACGCACAGGCTGCGGTGATCGCGGGCCAGGGCGGTGAGGATCCGCTCCTGGATGGCGCTGGTGTCCTGGTACTCGTCGACGAGGAGGTGGTCGTAGCGTCCCGCCTCGGCGAGCCTCACCGGCTCGTGGCCCGTGAGGAGTTCGTCGACGAGGAGGAGGAGGTCGTCGAAGTCGACCGCGCCGGCGGTCCGCAGGGCGTCCTGGTAGCGGCGGTAGCCGGCGGCGGCCAGCGTCCAGGAATCGGGGGCATCGGCGGGAATCGTCTCGATGGCGGCGGCGGGGCGGACCGCGCCCGCCTTCCAGCGGCTGATGCGGTCGAGGAGCTGCGACGGAGCGAGCACCGCATCGGCGACCCGCAATTCTTTGAGCACCCGGCGGGCGATCGTCTCCTGCTCGCCCCGGTCGAGGATCGCGAATCGGGCCGGGTAGCCGAGCCGCGGGGCGTGGCGGCGGAGAATGCGGGCGCACAGCGAGTGGATCGTGGAAATCTCGGGGCGGGCGACGTTGCGGCCACGGCCCGCCCGGGCTGCCATCTCACGGGCCGCTTTGGTGGTGAAGGTGACGGCGAGGATCCGGTCGGCGGCAGCTCCCCGACGCACCAGCCTGGCGATCCGTCCGATCACCACCCGCGTCTTACCGGTTCCCGCCCCCGCGAGCACCAGCAGGGGGCCCGGCGGTGTCTCCACGGCGCGGGCCTGCGCTGCATTGAAGGCCGGCGGGCGCCCGCCCGCACCGGGGGAGGCCGGCGGTGTCTCCACGGCGCGGGCCTGTGCTGCATTGAAGGCCGGCGGGCGCCCGCCCGCACCGGGGGAGGCCGGCGGTGTCGGGTCTGGATCGCGCGGTGGGTGGGGTGGGGTCGGCGGCATTGGTGGGCGGCGGTGAGGGAGGGCGGGAATCTATCACGGACGGTGCGGATGAGTCAGCCTTTCGGCAGCGGCGGATCGCCTTGACGGTCTGTGGGCGGAAGCTTCTATTCAGTTCAGTCGTGGTTCGCTCGTGGCCGCAGAGTCGTCGCCGCGGGAAACAGTCTGGCTGCTGGAGGCATGGTCGATGCGACGTGAGGGTGGACAGGGACCCCAGGGTGGTCCACGGCGGCGTCGAACGTCACGACCGGCCAACGGACGGCCCGACCGCCGGTTCGCCGGTGACGGTGCCGCCGCCGACCCGAACGCCGCTGACCGTGACGATGGCGACCGTGACGACGGTGATCGTGACGATGCCGATGACGTGGTCGGGGTGCCGGGCGAGGAAGGGGTGTTCGACGAACCGCTGTTTGGCGAGCAGGGGGCGGTCCTGTTCGAAGCCATTCGGCCGTATCTCCGCGCGATCGCCCTGGCGGCGCTCGGGGCGGTGCTCGTCGCGGGCGCCTGGAGCCTTGTGTCGGCCCAACGGGCTGCCGCACGCCGGCAGAGCTGGGACGCCTACCTCGAGGCGATGAACGGCTCGAGTGTCGAGGCCCTGGCCGGTTTCGGTGAACGATTCGCCGGCACGCCGGCCGCGGCGTGGGCCCGCTTGGCCCTGGCCGAAAACGCGCTGGGCGAGGGCACCGAGTTGGCGTTCGTAGACAAAGACGGCTCGCGCGTCCGCCTCGAAGCGGCGGCCGATCAGTACTCGTCGATTCTCAAGGAGCGGCCGCAGGGTCTCCTGGCGGAGCGGGCCACGCTCGGGCTGGCCAAGGCCCGTGAGAGCCTCGGCCAACTGGAAGAGGCCCGCAGCGGGTATGAGGCGGTGGCGAAGGACCATCCGTTCTCGCCGGTCGCCGAGATCGCGGCCGAGCATGCCCGGATCCTGGCAGAGCCGCAGGCCCGCGACTGGTACGGCTGGTTTACGGCGTGGAAGCCACCGGTCACCGTTCCCGGCGGCGCAGTTCCCCCCGGTGGAACATCGGCGACGATCACGCCGGGTGCGGCTTCCGCTCCGGCCGACGGCGCCGTTCCGCCGGCGGGGGAACCGGCCGCTGCCCCCGGGGGCACGCCGGAAGCCACCGCGCCGGAAGCAGCCGGGCCCAAACCCGCGGAGTGACCGCTGGACGACTCAGTCGCCCCTCCTCCGCCCGGCAGTGTGGTGTCGTTCACGGTGGCGGACGATGCGGTGGGCTCCCGTCTCGATACCTGGCTGGCACGGATGTTCCCGAGCTTCAGCCGATCGGCCATCTCCCGGGCGATCGACGCCGGCGCAGCCCGGGTGGATGGGGTGGAGGTCCGGCCGTCGCTCGTGCTGAAGGCCGGGGCCGTGGTCGCCTTCACGGTTCCGGAACCGCCCCGCAGCGGACCCGACGCGGAGGATATCCCGCTCGTCTTCATCCATCGCGATGCCGACATGGCGGCCGTCGACAAGCCGGCCGGGATGGTGGTCCATCCGGCCAAGGGCAATTGGCGGGGCACGCTCGCCGGAGCGCTGCGGTGGCATCTCGAGCGCGATGGTGACGGCGGATTGTCGGCGACGGGAGGTCCCACCAGGCCGGGAATCGTCCACCGGCTCGATCGCGACACCAGCGGTGTGATCGTGGTGGCCCGCACCGAGGAGGCCCATCACCGGCTGGCGAAGCAGTTCGAGCAGCGCACGGTCGCGAAGACCTACCTCGCCCTGGTGCAGGGGGAGCCACGCTTCGACCGTGACGAGATCGATCTCCCGATCGGCATCCATCCCTACCAGCGCGAGAAGATGGCCGTCCGCGCCGATCACGCCACGAGCCGCCCGGCGGTGACTCGCTACGAGGTGGTGGAACGCTTCGGGAGGATGGCGCTGGTGCGGGTCACCCCACGGACGGGGCGCACTCACCAGATCCGCGTCCACATGGCGGCGATCGGCTGCCCGGTGCTCGGCGACCTCCTCTATGCCGGCCGCGGCGCCGTCGAACCGGCGTTCCTCGGCCTGCCCCCGGGGCCGCCGTTGCTGACTCGGCAGGCGCTCCACGCCACGCGCCTGGAAGTCGATCATCCCCGGTCCGGTGCGCGGTTGGAGCTCGTCGCACCATTGCCCGCCGACATGGAGGGGTTGCTCGCGGCGGCACGGCGCGCCTGATCGGGGGTGTCTTCGCCGAGGATCACCAGCGCCCGCGGGAGCGTGGAATCGATCACCCGGGAAATGGCGATCACCACTCCCGTCGCCCCGTCCCTCCAGCCCGACTGGACCAGATAGGCCTTGAAGAAGGCCACCAGTGCCCGCCAGGGGAGTTTCCATGCCCGGGGTCGTTCGCCGCTGGCACGGATCATGCCTGCCTTGGGATGCGCGTAGCGGATCGACCGTGAGAGGACGTCGGCGATCGAGCGGAAGCTGTGGTGGATGATCGAACCGGGGAGCGCGACCGGAGGCCGTGGTGCGCGCACCTGCTCATGCACCGCCAGGGGCACGAAGTCGGCCGTGCGGCGGTTGAACAGCCGCAGCACGCGCTCGCCACCCCAGGGGCCATGGTGGATCTCACGTCCGCCGACGAAGGTCCGCCGGCGGAGGGAGTAGGAGGTGTGCCTGTCGTCGAGCGGCAGATTGCGGATCGCCTCCACCGCGGTGGTGTCGAGCTGCTCGTCGGCGTCGAGGGACAGGATCCAGTCGTGGCTGGCCAGCGCCACGGCCCGGCGCTTCTGCGGGCCGTAGCCGAGGAACGGCTGCTCCTCGACCCGGGCTCCCGCGGCCCGGGCGGCCTCCCGGCTACCGTCGGTCGAGCCGGAGTCGAGCACCAACCGCTCGGTGCAGAAGGCGACCGAGTCGAGCGCCGCGAGGAGGCCTTCCCCGCCATCTCGGCAGATGATCACCGCCGAGATCGCGGGCGCTCGGTGGATGGCGGGTGACGGGTCAGCCACGGGGCCGTTCGTCCGGCGGGGGGCCCGCGTGGAGCCCCGTGGCGGAGCCGTCGGCCATGCCCTCGTGGGCTGCGATCCGAACCGGCAATTCGAGCACGAAACGGCTCCCCACCCCCTCCGTGCTCGTCGCCACGATATCGCCCTCGTGCTCGCGGAGGATCTTCCGGCTGACGGTCAGGCCCAATCCGGTGCCGCGCGAACCCTTCGTCGACACGAAGAGATTGAAGATCCGCGCGAGCGTCTCGGCCGGCATCCCCGGGCCGTTGTCCGCGACGGTGATCCGGGCCCGTGCAGTGGCATCGTCGATCGCCACGCCGACCTGCACACGGCCGTCGGACCGCCCTTCGACGGCATCGAGTGCATTGGTCACGACGTTGAGCACCGCCCGCGAGATCCCCTCCGGGTCGAAGAGCATCCGCGGCAGACCGTCGGGCGGTCGCCAGTCGAGCGCCGTGCCCGCCTCCTCGGCGCGGTGACGCACCGTGTCGATGACGTCGGTGACGGTGGCCACGAGGTCGGACGGCACCGAGTCGGGTTCCCGCTCCTTGCTGTAGGAGAGCATGTCCATCACCAGCGAGGAGATCTTGCCCTGATTACGGGCGACGATGTCCCAGCCCTTGCGCACCAGTGCCTGGTCATCGTTCTCCAGCCCCATCTCCACCAGGTAGCTTCCGCCGCGGATCCCCTGGAGGATGTTCTTGATGTGGTGCGACAGGGTGGCGATGGTCTGGCCCACCCCCGCGAGCCGCTCCGCCTGGACCATCGCCGAGTAGTAGGTGGTGTCCTCGACCGCGAGCGCTGCCTGGTGGCCGATGGCGATCATCAGCTTGAGATGCTCGTCGTTGAACCGCCGCTGGCCGGAGGTGGCGAGTTCGGCCAGCGGCACGGTGGTGTCGACGTAGAGGATGCCGACGGTACCGTAGCGGCCCTGCATCGGCACGCAGATCGCCTCACGCACCCCCGTGCGGAGGACGCTGTTCCCCGAACTGAAGCGGTCGTCGTCCTGGGCGTCGCTGGTGAGCACCCCCTCATGCCGCTCGAGGACGTAGTCGAGGATCGTCCGGCTGATCGCCATCGAGCCTGTGGCCCCGGGGCGCCGGTCCCGGCGTGCCTTGGCGCGCAGCTGTCCGGTGCCCGGATCACGGAGCATGATGCAACCGCGGTCGGCCTCGACCCACTCGAACACGAGGTTGAGGATGCGGGCGAGCAGTTCGTCGATGTCGAGCGTGTGGCTCACCGCGAGGGCGGTTCGGTACATCACCTGGAGATTGCTCCGCGCCCGGGCGAGCCAGCGGTTGTCGGTCTCGCCGGGGGGCGGACCGGCCACGATCGGCTCGTCTTCCCGCAAGGTGCGGACGATGCGTGAGCCGTCGTCCCCCGTGGTGGGCCCGACGATGTCGACCGACCCGGAAGCGGCGTGCGGCACCTCGGCCTCGAGCGCATAGATCAGCAGCGAGCGGCCCACCTGGATCTGGTCACCGCCGGCCAATTCGGCGCGCTCGACCCGCCGCCCGTTGACGAACGTGCCGTTGGAACTCTTCAGGTCGGCGACGAGAAAGCCGGCGGCGGCGGGGCGGATCTCGGCATGCCGTCGCGAGACTTCGCTGTCCTGGAGTTGGACCGCGTTGCCCGCCTCGCGGCCGATCCCGATCGCCGGGGAGCCGTCGAGTTCGAAGCGTGTGCCCCGGTTGGGACCCTGGATCACGAAGAGCGATGCCACACCCGTCTGCGCCTCACTGCTCGGCAGGCCCGCCGCGGTCGTTCCGGCCCGAAGGCCGGCGGACGGCCCGGTCCTTCCGGCCGCCGGATTGCCCAGCATATCCCAGGGGCCGGGCCTGCAGGGCGGCGGGGCCGGAAGCCCGCCCGGATCCGACTACAATCAGGGTCAGTCGCCCACGGTGGGGCCGATCCACGGCACCCGGGCAGAGTCACGACACAGGCGAGGTTGCCATGCGATTTGTCGTCAGCACCGGGATGCGCCGACCCGCGATCCGCGGGTGGCTGTTGGGGAGCGCGGGAGTGGCCGTGGCGGTGGCGACCCGTCTGGTGAGCGGCCAGGATCAGCCTCTGGCCCCCGATTCCCCGGTGCCAGCCGCTCCGGCGGTGGCCACCGCCGCGACCGCCTCGGGGCCGGCGGTCAATCCGTCGCTGGATCGTCTCCGGTCCGACGTTGAGTGGCTCGCGTCCCCCAAGCGCGAGGGCCGCGGGCCCGGCACCGGGGGCATCGACCGCGCGGCGATCTGGGTGGCGGGCCAACTCGCGGCGACCGGTCTGGAGACACGCGTGGCGGAGGACGAGCCGTTCCAACGGTTTCCGATCACGCTCGACGCGACCCTCGGAGCGGCGGAGCGGAACCGTGTGGAGATCGTCGGCCCACCCGGACCCGACGGCGTCCCCCGGGTGAAGACGCTGACGCTCGGCACCGACTTCACCCCGCTGGCGGCAGGTGGCTCGGGAACCTTCGATCTGCCACTCGTGTTCGCCGGGTACGGCATCACCGCGCCGGCGGAGAAGTACGACGACTACGGGGCGACGGAACCGGCAGCCCCGGCCGCCGACGCCGGCGCGGCAACGCCGGCTGCCGGTGCGGACCCGGGCGCCGCTGCGCCGGAACCGCACGCCGCCGCGGCCGGATTTGCCAAGGGGGCGGCCGCGATCGTGCTTCGTCAGGAGCCGCAGAAGGACAATCCGCACAGCGTTTTCGACGGCAACCAGGCGTCGCGGTATGCCGCCCTGACCCGCAAGCTCGCCAATGCCTCCGAACACGAGGTGGGCGCGCTGGTGTTCTGCAACGATGCCTCCGCCACGGACGACGCGCTGATGCGCTTCAACCGGGCGGGCAACGGTGCCGACGGGCGGACGATCCCCGTCCTGCAGGTGAAGCGCGAGGTCGTCGACGAGATCCTGACCGCGGTCCGTGGGACGGGATTGGCCGCCGCCGAAAAGGCCATCGACGAGCAGTTCGCCTCCCAGAGCGGCCCGCTCACGGGGTGGCGGATCCGCGGAGAGGTGGAGGTGCAGCGTCGGGAGACCGAGGCGCGCAACATCCTCGCGGTGCTCGAGGGGCGTGGCGGCGAGGGGATCGATGCCCGCGAGACCGTCGTCGTGGGCGCCCACTACGACCATCTCGGATTCGGCGGCAGCGAATCGGCGGCACCGGGCGTGGAGGCGATCCACCACGGTGCCGACGACAACGCGAGCGGGACGGCGATGCTCCTCGAGGTCGCCCGATTGCTGAGTGCGGAAGGGCCGTTTCCCCGGCGGATCCTCTTCGTCGCCTTCAGCGGCGAGGAGCGGGGCCTGCTCGGCAGTGCCCACTACACCGCCAATCCGCTCGTCCCGTTGGACGACACGGTGGCGATGGTGAACCTCGACATGGTGGGGCGGATGGACGGCGACAAGCTGATCATCCACGGCACCGGCACCGGCAGCAGCCTCGACGCCCTCATCGACCGGCTGGTGGCCGCGCACGCCTTCGACGTCACCAAGGATCCCGGTGGCTTCGGCCCGAGCGATCATGCGAGCTTCTACGCCAAGAAGGTCCCCGTTCTCCACATCTTCAGCGGCACGCACACCGACTATCACCGTCCGTCGGATACGGCCGACAAGATCAATTACGAGGGGATGGTGCGCATCGCCCGTCTGGTGACCGAGGCGGTCCGCGACTTGGCCACGGCCCCGCAGCGGCCCGCGTACGTCGAGGTGGCGTCGCGGACTTTCGCCCGCGGTGGCGGGGATCGGCCCTACTTCGGCAGCATTCCCGACTTCGGACGGACGGCGAAGGGATACGCCATCTCCGGTGTCGCGAAGGATTCGCCGGCAGCCAAGGGGGGGCTGCAGGGGGGGGATCTGATCGTGCGGATCGGCGACAGCGCCGTGGCGGCCCTCGAGGATTTCGACAGCGCCCTGCGGAAGCACAAGGGGGGCGACACGGTCACGGTGGTCGTGCTGCGCGAGGGGGCCGAGGTGTCGCTGCCGGTGACACTCGGCGACCCGCGGTAGCGGCACAGGCCTGCCTCCTCGGATCGTGATCAGGGAACACGCGGATTGCGGGAAATCCCGCTTTCCGTCGCGTTTTTGCCCTTGTTCCGCCCCCTGCCCCCTGCCATGATCCCGCCCCCGTCGAACCGCTGGCCATGGATGGCCCTGTGGCACGCGGCCGGTCGTCTCCCGCACGACGAACCCCAGCAAGGAGTGCTATCCGTGAAGTGGCAATTGGCAGGCATCCTGGCCGCGACGTTCGCGATTCATGCCGTGGCGACGGCGCAGGTGCCCGGAGTGGCGCCGATCCAGCCGCAGGCGGCTGCGGCGGCCAGCCCGGCCAGCCACGTGGCCGTGATCGACGTCGGCTACATCTTCAAGAACCATGTCCGCTTCAAGGCCGCGATGGACCGGATGAAGGATGAAGTGATGGCCGCCGAGAACGGTCTCAAGGCGGAGCGGGACCGGATCAACGGCTTGATGGAGCAGATCAAGGGCTTCAACGTCGGAACCCCCGAATACAAGAAGCTCGAAGCCGACATCGCCAAGGCCCAGGGCGACTTCAACGTCAACGCCCAGCTCCAGAAGAAGGACTTCATGGACCGTGAGGCCAAGGTTTACCTCCAGGTCTACACCGAGGTGGAGAAGGCCGTCGAGCAGTTCGCCCGCGAGCATCGGATCGCGATCGTCCACCGGTTCGACGGCGAACCGCTCGATTCCAGCGACCGCAACCAAATTCTCCGGGGGATCACCAAGCCGATCGTCTATCTCGAGTCGGGCATCGACATCACCCCCGACGTCCTCAAGATGCTCAACGGCGCCCCGGTCGCGGCCGCACCGGCGGCAGCCGGCACCCGCCCCCGTCAGTGACCATCCCGAGCGGAGGGCCCCCGCGGCCACCATGTCGCCAACATCCCGTCCGCGGCCCCAGCGGACCATCGGCCGGCCGGTGGCCGTCTCGGGGCGCGGTTATTGGTCGGGCACCGTCGTCGAGGTGACGCTCCTGCCCGCGCCCGCGGATACGGGATTGGTGTTCGTCCGTGGCGATCTGGTGCCGCCGGTGACGATTCCCGCCCGGTTGGCGAGTCGGGTGGATGCTGTCCAGCGGACGGTCCTCGCCCACGGGGCGGCGGAGGTGCAGATGGTGGAGCACGTTCTCAGCGCGCTTGCGGCGCTCGGCGTGGACAACTGTCGGGTCGTGACCGATGCCGCGGAACTTCCCGGGCTCGACGGCTCGTCGGCCGGGTTCGTCGCCGCCATCGATGCCGTGGGGGTCGTCGATGCAGGTGCTGCGGAGTGCCGCCCTCTGGTGATCGACGAGACCGTCCGCGTCGAGGCCGGCGGCAGCTGGATCGAGGCCGGACCGGCTCGCTTCGCCGGGCTCTCGATCGACTACGAGCTCGACTACGGCCCGGGCCCGATCGGCCGGCAACGCCTCGACGTCGACATCACCCCCGCTGCCTACCGCACGGAGCTGGCCGCGGCGCGGACCTTCCTCACCATGGAGGAGGCACAGCGGCTCCAGGCCGCCGGACTGGGGCGCGACGTCTCGCTCCACGACCTGGTGGTGTTCGGTGCCGACGGCCCGGTGGACAACCCGCTCCGCTGGCCGGACGAGTGCGTCCGGCACAAGGTGCTCGATGCCGTGGGCGATCTGGCGCTGGCTGGCCGCCCCCTCGTCGCGCATGTGCGTGGCTACCGCAGCGGCCACCGCCTCAACGCCGCGTTGGTGGAGGCGCTGTTGGCCGCCGATGACCGTCGTCACCGGGCACTCGCCTGATCCACCGCCCCACCACGAGCCGATCGCGACCGATGAAGGCGATCCCCCCACCCCCCGATGCCGGATCACCGCCGCCGGAAGGCGTGCCGCCGCAGGTGGCTGCCTCGGCGGTGGTCGAGCCGGGCGCGCGGCTGGCTGCCGGTGTGCGCGTGGGGCCCCTGTGCGTCGTCTCGTCCGGGGCGGAGATCGGCGCCGGCACCGTCCTGGAGAGCGGCGTCACGATCATGGGCGACGTGCGGATCGGGGCCCGGAACCGCATCTTCCCCGGCGCGGTGATCGGCGGTGATCCGCAGGACGTGAGCTACCAGGGCAGCCGCACGCGGGTGGAGATCGGCGACGACAACGTGATCCGCGAGGGGGTGACGATCAACCGCGGCACCGAGAAAGAGCAGGGGGTGACGGTCGTCGGCGACCGCAACTTCCTCATGGCGTGCTGTCACGTGGCACACGACTGCCGCATCGGTGACCAGGTGATCATCGCCAACGGCACGCTCCTCGGCGGGCACGTGCGGGTGCATTCCCATGCCTCCTTGTCGGGCGGGGTGGCGGTCCACCACTGGGCCACGATCGGTGGCTGGGCGTTCGTGGCCGGCCTCTCACGCGTGCTGCACGACGTGCCCCCGTTCATGCTCTCGGAGGGTTCGCCGGCGCGGCCGCGCTGCATCAACGTCGTGGCTCTCAAGCGGGGCGGGTTCCCGTCCGAGTCGCTGGCGGCACTTGCCGAGGCCCACCGGCTCTTCTACAGGGCCCGTGTCGGGCTCGATGCCGCGCGAGAGATCCTCCGCTCCCAGCAGATGCTGGTGGCGGAGGTGGAGGAATTGCTGGGCTTTCTCTCCCGGCAGCAGGAGGGCCGGCATGGGCGGGCCCGCGAACGGAGGAGGGCCGCATGAGCCGTACGACCGTCGCCGTCATCGGCTGTGGGCATCTGGGAAGCATCCACGCGCGGCTCCTCGCCGCACGCCCCGATGCCGAGCTCGTGGCCGTGGTCGACACCGATCCTGCCGCGCGCGAGCGGGTGGCGGCGACCCATGGATGTGCCGCCCTGACCGAGCCGGCGGAACTGATCGGCAGGGCGGCGGCGGCGGTCGTGGCCGCCCCGACCGCCCTCCATGCGGCAGTGAGCCTTCCGCTGCTCGTGGGTGGGCTCGATCTGCTGATCGAAAAACCGCTCGCGGCCGATGTCGAGGAGTCCCGGGCGATCGTCACGACGGCCCGGCGTCTCGGTCGCATCGTTGCGGTGGGGCACGTGGAGCGCTTCAACCCCGCCTGGGGACTGGTCGCCAGCCGCGTGGGGAGGGTGGCGGCGATGGAGACGCGGCGGCTGGCGCCATTCTCCTACCGGTCGCTCGACGTGGGTGTGGTGCATGACCTGCTCATCCATGACATCGATCTGGTGCTCTCGCTCGCCCCCGGCCGGCTCGTCTCCGTCGATGCCCGGGGGCTCTCGGCCACCGGTGGCCACGAGGATGCGGTGCGCGCGCGGCTCGAGTTTTCCACCGGCCTTGTCGCCGATCTGGTCGCCTCGCGGATCCATCCCGAGGCGGAGCGACGAGCCACGCTCTGGAGCAGCGAGGGGATGTTCGCCGTCGACATGAATGCCCGCACCGCCGAATGCCTGTCCCCCTCGGCGGCGGTGCGGCGTGGCGAGTACGACGCCGCTGCGGTTCCCCCGGGCGAACGGATCGCCGCCCGCGACGCCTTCTTCGGCACCGTGCTTCACCGGGAGCGGCTCGCGGCGGCGGCCGACGCCAATCCCCTTGCCGACGAGCAGGCCGATTTCCTTGCCGCGGTGCGGGAGCGTCGGGCACCGCGCGTGGCGGCTGCCGACGGTGCGGCTGCGGTGGAGATCGCGCACCGTGTGCTCGACGCGCTCCGCATCACGCGTCTGGGGGCCGACAGGGGGGACCTTCTCTCCCGGGCCGTGCCCCAGTGGCCCAGGCGCCGCACCGGGTGAGTGGAAGGTCGCCGTGGCCGGCATGGTCCGCGCCGTCGCGTTCACCGGATCGGCACCACAGGTCGGTCGCCCCGGGAGCCGATGACCAGCTTGGAGAGGTTCATGTCCCGGCATTTTCCCATCTGCCTTGCCGTCGCGGTCGCTCTCGTCGCCCGGGTCGGGGTCTGTGCGGGTTCGGCAGCACCTGCCACCGAGCTGCCGCAGGCGTGCGAGTCGTCGCCGGAGGTCCGCAGTCCGATCCTCTTCGAGGGCTTCGGGCTCGAGGAGTTCGAGGGTGCCGGATCGATCGCCTCCGCGCTGCGGCAGAGCGACGTGCGCCCGCCCGCCGAGTCGATCCCGCTCGACCTCCGGGTGCGCGGGCCATCGAGCCAGGAGACACTGCAAGCGCCGATGGTGGCCGAGATCCGCAGTAAACTCGTGGGATTCCACGTCTCCGCCGGAGTCCAGGCCGATCGTTGGGTGCTCGCCGAGGGACCGACCAGGCTGCTCGGCAGTGTCGGGTTTGCTGCCAACCACGACCGTGGTAGGGAATCGGTCGAACTCCGCACGGCGGTCGGTCAGGGGGACCGCTCGCCGCGTCTCTCCGTCGAGGTCGGTCCGCGGATCGAACGGCGCTTACGACGCGGGATGCTCTTCTTCCTCGACGGCAAGGCCGAGGCCCAGTCGCTGCGCGCCGATCAGCAGCCCACCGGCACGCTGCCGTCACCGACGTTCGACGGCGTCGGCACCATCGGACTCACTGGCCGGGCCGGACTGCTGCGTTGATGCGGCGCCGTGATCTTCCGGGACGACTGCGCTCCCGCGGGCCCGCGCGTCACGCCAGATCGCGGTCCTGGAACAGCACCAGCGCCACGAGCAACGCCACGGCGGAATAGAGACCGGCGTACAGTCCCGCCCAGATGAGGTAGCTCCACGGCACGGGCACTCCGCCGACCACGGCAGCCTCGATCGTGAAGTGTTCGAGCACCGGCAGAATCGTGGCGAACAACTGCCCCACGAACCGGACGATGGGTAGCTTCCCCACGCTCGACTGGACGATCAGCGGCACGAGGTGGCCGAGGGCATAGACCGTGAAGCAGATCACCAGGTTGGGCACCATGCCGAGCCGGGTGGAAACGGCGAGGCTGACAGCGGCGAGGAGGATCGTCTCCAGCAGCGCGAGCACCAGGCCGGGGACGACCGTGATCATCTCCTGGGCGCAGTCCCGCCACACCGGGTCGAGCTTCGAACCCTCGCGGGCGTCGTAGACCACTTTGAGGCTCGTGGTGGCCATGAGGATCGTCCCCAGCACCAGGAAGACGATCAGCGCGACGAGCACGAGACCGGCGAACTTGCCGAGGACGAACTGCACGCGCGTCAGGGGCTTGGAGAGCACGGTGAGGGCGGTGCGGCCCTCGATCTCCTCCGCCACCGCCACGCTGGCCGTCCACACCACAACCAGGAGCGCCAGCACCTTGATCAGGGTCAGGCCGCTGTCCTTGAGCATCTTCACGTCCTCGCCGAACGTGGTGTAGGGAATGACGATGAAGGCGAGGAGCAGGACCGCTCCGAGCACCAGCGCGACGGCGAACACCGGTTGGCCGATCGCCTCCTTCGTGGTCGCCGAGGCGACCGCGGCGACCCGGCGGGGGAGGAGACGGAAAAGGTAGTAGACGCCGGCGAGCGCGAGGACCGTCGCCATCGTCCAGGGAAGGATGGCGGTCTCCGGGAACTCGGGCACGAGACGGGCCTTGATCGTGAGGGGCACCGCGGCGGTGCCGCCGTTGGTGGCTTCGAGTTGCGCCTTCGCACTGAGAAATGGCGTGGCTTCCGACGAACCGCGTTGCCACACCCAGGGCTTGTCGGCCACCAGATCGACATCCGGGACCTTGGACAGGGCGAAGCCCTCGATCGGCTGCTGCGTCCGCACGATGAGCGGGGCGGGGGCGGAGAGCTGGATCCAGGCGAGTTCCTGCGGACGGATGTTGAGCGGAACCGATTCCAGGTTGGCTCCCGCGGGCACGTTGACCGTCCGTTCGAAGCCGTCGGCGGCAGTGAAGCGGCTGAGCGACCGCAGCAGCGAGCCAACCGGCACCAACGGGGTGAGGGCGATCGACACCGCGGCCAGAGATGCCAGCAGCCAGGCCATCGGCCCTGCGAACCCGTCGCGCAGGCTCGTGCGCGCTTCTGCCGCGAGCCGAGGCCGCACCAGGGCGAGCAGGCCCCAGCAGAGGAGAATCACGAGGAGGGAGAGGAGCGCTCCGGTCGCCACCAGCCAGATCGGGGGCAGGGCGACCAGCCAGCGGTTGGCGAGCAAGGGCGTCATGGGTTCGTTCAAAGGTCGGGGGAGGGGGATAGCGCCCGCCCGGCGGTGCGGCACGGGATGTGTACGCAGCAGCGGCGGCGGGGGTTTATTGTGTGTCGTCCGCGGCGGGGACGGAAGGGTTCACCGGATCGGGGCCGTCGCCGGCGGTCCCGGGGCCGGCCAGGACGGTGGCGCCGGCACCGTCGAGCGGCCAGTGCGACAAGACCCGGTGCAGATCGTCGAGCGACAGCCCCTCCACGATCGTCAAGTCGTCGGCCACGGAGCGGTACTGGCCGGAACGGGCCCATTCGAGCCCGACGCTGAACAGCCGGCGGCGGGGGCGCTCCCCCACGAGCACGACCCGTCCGGCCAGCTTATTGCGGGCCTGGTCCAACTCGAAGGTCGTGATCCCCGCCGGGGCCGCAGCGGCGTAGATCTCGGTGACCTGCCCGAGGAGGTCCTCGGCATCGGCCGCATCGCATGCCAGTTGGGTCGTGAACAGTCCGGCGTCCCGGAAATCCTGATGATGACACGAGGCCTGTTCGGCCGTGCCGGGATCGACCAGGGCCCAGTAGAGCCGGCTCCCGGAGTCGTCGCCGAGGACGGTGGCGAGCAGCTTCGCGGCGAACCGGTCGGTGTCGTCCCCGGCCGGACCGGGCGACATGCGCACGCCGTAGGCGAGTGTCGCCGCGGGCCGGACGATGGTTTCAAAGAGCGATCGCTCCAGTCCACGCCGGGGCGCGGCCACGGGGCGGGGCGCGTCGTCGGTGAGGGAAGCCCAGTCGCCACAGTGCCGACGGGCGGTTTCGACCAGTGCGGGGAAATCGACGGCGCCGGTGGCCGCGAGCACGATGTTGCCCGGAGCGTAACGGCGCCGGTGGTAGTCACGCATCGCCTCGACCGGCAGCGCCTCGATCGACTCCACCGTTCCCAGCACGCTGCGGCCGAGCGGGTGTGCGCCGAAGAATGCCGCCCGGCAGCGCTCGTCGGCGCCGAAGGGGGGCTGGTCGTCGTACATCCGGATCTCTTCGAGGATGACGAGCTTCTCCGTGGCGAAGTCCTCGGAGCGCAGCGCCGGGCGCATCATTTCCGCCAGGAGAGCGGTCGCCTCGTGCTGCTGCGCCGGGAGGACCGCCGCGTGGTAGACGGTGTCCTCCTCATTGGTGAAGGCGTTGGCACTGGCCCCCATCCAATCGAAGCGGCGGTTGATCTCGTCGGCCGAGAGGTGGTCGGTGCCCTTGAAGACCATGTGTTCGAGAAAGTGGCTCACCCCCCAGGTGGCATCGGTCTCGTCGCGGGCGCCGGTCCGCACGAAGAAACCGACGCTCGTCGACAGCGCGTCGTCGGTCACCTCCGCCACGATCTCCAGACCGTTGGGGAGCCGTTCATGCCTGAATGTCATCGGGCACCTCCAGCGGCTCGCGGCCCAGCGACACCACCGAGAGCCCGGCCGGCAAGTGGGCTGCCAGCCAACGCTCGATCGATGCGACGCTGAGCTGGTCGTAGCGTTCCAGTTCCTCGGCCAACGAGCGCATCGATTGGAGGTGGTACCACCTCCGCGCGATGTCGCCCGCGCGGGCGGCGCTCGACTCCTGTTGCATCACCAGGGCACTCTTGGCGCGGGCCTTTACCCGCTCCAGTTCCGCCGGCTCCAGGGTCCCGGGCAACCGCTCGATTTCGGCGAGCATGACGTCGAGTGTCTCCTGGGCCCGGGCGGCACTGGTGCCGGAATAGCAAACCGCCATCGCGTGATCGCGGAGCGTGTGGTAGCCGGCCGAGACGCTGTAGCACAGTCCGCGCCGTTCCCGGACCTCCGTGAAGAGCCGCGAACTCGACCCACCGCCGAGTATCGCCAGGGCGGCGGATGCCTCGTACGAGTCGTCACTCGCGTAGGGTGGGGCCGACCAGCCGAGGGCGATGTGTGTCTGCTGGGAATCATGCGGCACGTGCCTGACCCGCGGTCCCCGCGGCCCGGTGGCGACGGGGGCGTCACCGGCGGAGGTCCAGTCGCCGAACAGGGCCGCGATCCGGTCGACCACCTCCGGCCAGTCGATGCGGCCGGCCACCGCGATGATCGTGCCAGTGGGGATCACCCTGCGGGCGACAAACTCCCGCACCTCCCCGATCCCGAGGTCGGCGACGTCGGCGGAGATGCCTTCCGCGGGCATGCCCCAGGGGGAGGGATAGTGGAGTTGGCGGAGCGACGCCATGGCCCGGTGTGCCGGGTCGTCCTCCGTGCCGGCGAGGTTGCGCAGCACCATCTGTCGCGCCGGCTCCAACTCGTCGGCCGGGAGCCGTGGGCGGCGGACGATGTCGGCGTAGATCGGCAGGGCGGGGATCAATTGTCGGGCGACCATCGCGCCGGCGAAACTGGAGTGGCTCGTCGACACCGAGTGCGCCCATTGCACACCCGCTCCCTCGAGCGACTCGATCACCTCGCGGCTCGTCCGCGCACCGGCCCCGCGGAGCATCATTTCGCCGGCGAGCGTCGCCAGACCACACCTGCCCGTGCCGTCGTAGAACGCACCGGCGGGGAGGTGGAACGCGATGGCTGCCGACTCGAGCCCCGCCAGCCGTTCCCCCAGCACCACGATGCCGTTGTCGAGGGTGGTCGAGAACAACTGCTGCTTCAAGGTCGGCCGTCCCTCACCGAGCTGCCTACCGTCACCAGTCGTGCCCACCGTCACGAGTTAACCCACCGTCACCTGAAAAAAGACTCGCCACTGCAGCCACCGCGGCGGGCGCGGTGCAGGCGGGGCGCTGGGCAACCCCATCGACCACTTTGTAGACCGTCCGCTGCCGGCGGAAACCGAGGCGCTGGTAGAGACGCACGGCACCGCTGTTGTCGGCCGTCACCTCGAGCGTCGCCCGCGCTGCACCCCAATCCCGGAATCCCGCGAGGGCCCGCTCGATGAGGGCGGTACCGAGCCCGATCCCGCGGTGGCCGGGAACGATGCCGATGTTCTGGATCGATCCCGCACCTGTCTCGTCCACCACCCCTTGGATCGTACCGCACCAATCGACCGCCGCCGGGGAGTCACCACGGACGATCAACCAGGTCGCGAGGGGAAGAAAACCGGCCTTGTCGCGGATCTCCCGCATCAGTCGCCGGCAACCCTCCGGATCGCCGAGGCAGGGAAAGACGACGGCGTCGATCTCGTCGCGGAAGGCATGGTATTTCGTGCGTGCATGGACGTCGAGGAGTGCCTCGTTCCAGGGCACGAAGCGATACCCGGAGGGGAGGGGGGCCGGCCGACGGATCCGAAGCAGATCCGCCGCCATGCGGAACCGTTTGAAGTAGCCCGCCGCCATGCCACCCCTCCCGCTTTCTGCCGAGACGATACGGCGATCCTTGGGATCGGTCAACGATCCGGGATCCGGCCGACTGCGTCCCGAACCGTTCCGACCCCCTCAATTGTGCCCGCGCCGCTGAACCTGGTACCATGATTTTTTGGGCCATCTAAAAATGATTTTTGATCAATCGAAAACACGCCGGTCGGATGGCTTTCGCGGATTCCGCTGGGGCCGGGATACAGCTTGGCTGGCCACGCTCGGTGCGGCGCTGACCGCGGTGGGTGCCGCGGTGGCAGTGGCGGCTGACGGTCCGCGCGTGATGGCGACCACGACGATGGCCGCCGATATCGCCCGCAGCGTCGGCGGTGACCGGTGCGAGGTCGAGTGCCTGCTGGCCCCGGGGATCGATCCCCACAGTTACCGTGCCACCCCCCGCGATGCCGACCGCCTGGCGCGGGCGGGGGTCGTCGTGGCGTCGGGGTTGCGTCTCGAGGGCCGGCTGTCCGACCTCCTCGAGCGTCTGGGAAAAAAGAGGACTCCGGTGGTGAGCATCGGTGAAGGGCTGCCGGCCGACCGGCTGCTGGAGGCCGGTCCCGGGGTCCCCGACCCGCACGTCTGGTTCGATGCCGACCTGTGGTCGCGGGCCCCGGGCGTGGTTGCGGAACGCCTCGCCGCCCTCGACCCGGCCGGGGCGGAGGGGTACCGGGCCCGGGCCACGGAGCGGGCACAACGGCTTCGGCAGGTGCACGACGAGGCACGCCGGCGGCTGGCGACGGTTCCCGGCGAACGGCGGGTGCTCGTCACCGCCCACGATGCCTTCCGCTATTTCGGCCGGGCCTATGCGGTCGAGGTGGTCGGGGTGCAGGGGACCAGCACCGAGGCGGAGGCCGGACTGGCCGACATCAACCGGCTGGTCGATCTGCTGGTGGGGCGGAGGATTCCGGCCGTGTTCGTCGAGACAAGCGTCTCCGACCGCAATGTCGCCGCCCTCCGCGAGGGGGCCGGCGCCCGCGGGCATGCGGTGACACTCGGGGGGAGGCTCTATTCCGATTCACTCGGCGGTCCGGGAAGCGGCCATGAGACCCTCGAGGCCGCCCTCCTGGCGAATGTCGACACGATCGTCGCCGGTCTGGGTGGCAACGCCGCGAGCGCCAACGGGGGAGCCGCCCGGTGACCGACTCCGCTGGTTCCGGTGACGCCGCGGCCGGGCCGGTGGTCGAGTTCCATGACGTGACGGTGGCCTACTCCGGCCGTCCGGTGCTCTGGAACGTCGATCTGGTGATCACCGGCCCGGCGGTCTTCGGCATCGTCGGCCCCAACGGGGCCGGGAAGAGCACCCTTCTCAAGGCGGCGCTCGGCCTGGTGCCCCTCGCGGGCGGAAGCATCCGGTTCGACGGTGCTCCGCTCGCGGCCGTCCGGCACCTCGTCGGCTACGTGCCGCAGCGCGAGACAGTCGATTGGGGCTTCCCCGTGAGCGTGATGGACGTCGTGCTGATGGGCACGTACGGCCGTGTGGGGTGGTTTCGCCGGCCGGGCCACCGGGAACGCGAGTGGTCGGCGGAATGCCTCCGGCGGGTGGGCCTCGCCGACCTCGCCGGACGCCAGATCGGCCGCCTCTCGGGCGGGCAGCAGCAGCGCGTGTTCCTCGCCCGGGCGCTCGCCCAACGGGCCCGGATCTACCTCCTCGACGAGCCGATGGCGGGCGTCGATGCAGGCTCCCAGGAGATGATCTTCGGCGTCCTCGACGGGCTCCGCGCCGAGGGCCGCCTGATCATCGTCGTCCACCACGACCTCCGCTCGGCGGCGTCGTGGTTCGACGGTGTGGCGCTGATCGACATGCGGCTCGTCGCCGCCGGCCCCACCGCGAGCGTCCTCACCCCGAAAAACCTCCGGCGCACCTATGCGGGCCAACCCACCGTGCTCGAGGAGCTTTCCCGAGCGGTGGCCACCGGGGGACGGACACCGTGATCCTGGCGACGCTCCTCACGTACAACACGATCGTCGTCGCCGCCGCCGTCGGGGCGGTGGGTTTGGCGGCGGGCATGGTCGGGGCCCTGGCGGTGCTGCGGCGCCGGGCGCTGGCGGGCGATGCCGCAGCCCACGGCACCCTGGCGGGCGTCGCCCTCGCCTTTCTCGCCACCGGGCGGCGCGAACTGCCCTGGCTGCTGCTGGGCGGCCTCGCCACGGCACTGGTCACCCTCGCGGCGCTGGTCTTCATCCGGCGCTGGACACGGACGCGGGACGACGCCGCGACGGCGCTCGTACTCGGGGTGTCGTTCGGCGTCGGCGTGGCGCTGGTGACCGGCATCACCGCCCGCGGGCTGCCCGACAGCGCCGGCCTCGAGCAATTCCTCCTCGGCCACACCGCCGCGGTCACGGCGACCGACGCCGCGCTCCTCGCCGCCTGCGCCGTCGGTGCGGCGGCGCTGGTCGTGCTCGGCCTCAAGGAGGCGACGCTGGTGGCATTCGACGATGCCTTCGCGGCTGCTGCCGGGTGGCCGGTGGCGGTGATCGATCTGGCGCTCGTCGGGCTCGTCGCGGTGATGGTCGTGGTTGGCCTCCCGGCGGCCGGCGCCGTGCTGGTGACGGCGCTGCTGGTGATCCCGCCGGTCGCGGCCCGGCAGTGGACCGAGCGGGTGCCTTCGCTCGTCACCCTGTCGGCCGTCATCGGGGCCGGCGCGGCCCTGGCGGGGGTCGTGGTCAGCGGATTGGTGCCGCGCCTCGCGACCGGACCGGTGGTGGTGCTCGCGTGTGCGGCGGTCTGTGCGGTGTCGGTCCTGGCGGCCCCGGAACGCGGGTGGCTGGCCAGGCGCCGTCGTGCGCGGTGGGCGGATGCCGCCTGGCGCGAATCGCGGATCCTCGCCGCCCTGGCGGCGGAGCGTCCCGTCGCCGGCGACGCTGCCGATAACGCTCTCCTCCGGCGATTGATCGCGACCGGGCTGGCGGAGCCCGCGACCGCAGGTTTCCGGCTCACGGTCGCGGGCCGTGAACGGGCCGTGGAGCAGGCCCGCCGCCGCGCCGCCTGGGAGGCGATCCTGGTCGTGGCTCCGGACGATGCCCGGGCCTTCCTCACGATGGAGGTGCCCGATCCGGCGACGGTGATCGATCCGGCACGGCACGCCGAGATCACCCGCCTCTCGAGGACGACACCGTGACCAGCGGCTGGCCGGTCATCGATCCGCTCCATGCCTGGAACATCGCCACGGCGATGGTGGTGGCGGCAGGGTGCGGGCTGGTCGGCAGCCTGCTGGTCGTGCGGCGGATGAGCCTGCTCGGCGATGCGATCAGCCATGCGGTGCTGCCGGGCATCGTGCTGGCGGTCATCGCCGGGGGGCGGCCAGGCGGCGGGCTGGTGATGCTCGGGGCGGTGGCCGCCGCGGTCCTCACCGCCTGGCTGACGGCGGGCCTCACCGCCGGCGCCGGCGTGGCGGAGGATGCCGGCACGGGCGTGGCGTTCACCACGCTGTTCGCACTCGGCGTGGTGCTCGTCAGCGCGTTCGCGTCGCGCGTCGACCTCGACGCGTCGTGCGTGCTCTACGGCGAGTTGGAATTGGCCGCCTTCGACACCGTCTCCGTGGCGGGATGGGAGGTGCCACGCGGATTCATGATCGGGGGCCTGGTGCTCGTCGGCGTGGTGGTGGCGATGGCGGTCACCTGGAAGGAGCAGGTGTTCGCCGCCTTCGATCCGGCGGCCGCGCGCGCTGCCGGCGTGCCCGTCGCGATGCTCTCCCTCGGCCTCCTCGCCGCGACCGCGGTGACGACCGTGGCGGGGTTCGGTGTGGCCGGAGCGGTGCTCGTCGTGGCCCTGCTGGTGGTGCCGGCCGCGACGGCCGAACTCCTCGTCGATCGGCTGCACCGGCTGGCGATCCTGGCGGCCGTCATCGGCATGCTCGCCGCCGCCATCGGGTATCTCGCCGCCTGGCGACTCAACACCAGCGCCGCGGGGATGATCGCCGTCGTCCTCGGAGGCGGCTACGTGCTGGCGGTACTGGTTGCCCCCGGCGACGGTCTGTTGGCGCGCGTGTGCAGCGCGTCGGCCCTGCGCTGGCGCGTGGCCCGTGAGGATCGTCTGGCATCGATGTGGCGCGAGGCAGAGGGCACCGCCGGCGGCGGCAGCGCCGGGCCGCTGGCCTGGCTCGCGACCCGGGCGCTGACCATCGAGGGGGCGGTGGAACGATCGGCCGGCCGCTGGCGACTCACCGCGGCGGGGCGTAGCCGCGCCGAGACGATCGTGCGTTCCCACCGGCTGTGGGAGGCCTGGCTGGGTCGCAACGTGGAGCTCCCGCTCGACCACCTCCATCCGCCGGCCGAATGGGTCGAGCACCACATCGGCCGCGGAGTGCGCGAGCGCTTGGCGGCCGAGGTGGGCGAACAGGCCGGCGACCCGCACGGCCGGGCGATTCCACCGGAGTCGGCACGCCATCGGGCCGGCGACGGCTGACCGGCCGTTCGCGGGGGGCGGCCTTGCCGGTGCGACGGGCGGGCTTGGTGACTCGTTTGGCGGGCTTGGTGGCTTTTTTGGCGGGCTTCTGCGTGACTTCTTTGGAGGGCTGCGCTGCGAGCGCGCGGAGCATGGCCAGATTGCGACGATCGATCGCCGGGCAGGGCTTGCCATCGGGCCCTTCCTTCGGTGTTTCGAGGATCCACGGAATGCCCTGGAGCCCGGGGTGGTGGAGCAGCAACCGGAATGCCTCGGCGCCGATCGCGCCCGCGCCGATCGCCTCATGCCGGTCGACCCGGGAGCCGAGCGGTTTCTTCGAGTCGTTGGCATGGATGACCACCAGGCGGTCGAGGCCGACCAGGCGGTCGAACTCCGCCAGCGTGGCGTCGAGGGCGGCCGCCGGAGCGAGCGGATACCCGGCGGCGAACACGTGGCAGGTGTCGAGGCAGACCCCGATCCGCCCCCCCAGTCCGGCGTCGTCGGCGCGGGCGATGATCGCGCCGATCTCCGCGAAACGGGCCCCCAGGCAACTCCCCTGGCCAGCGGTGGTCTCCACGAGCACGCCCGCTCGGAGGGGCCGGGTGCGCTGGAGTGCCGCGACGAACCCGTCGGCGGCGCGCCGGACGGCCACGTTGGCCTCCTGCCCGGTGGCGGCGCCCGGATGGGCGACCACCCAGGGGATGCCGAGCAACTCGGCACGCTCGAGCTCGTCCACGAGGGCATCGAGGGATCGGTCGCGGAGGGCGTCGTCGGCCGCGGCCGGGTTGATCAGGTAGGAGTCGTGGGCCACCACCAGCCCCAGGCCGGCCGCAGCCACCGCCGTGCGAAATGTGGCGGCCGCCCCGGGGTCCAGCGGCGGGTTGTCCCAGCGGTTGATGTTCCGGGTGAACACCTGGAGGCATTCGCAGCCGGTCTCGACCGCCCGCTCCACGGCCTGGGCCGGGCCCCCGGCGATCGACTGGTGGGCCCCGAAAAGACGCCTCGTTCCGGCGGTGGTTGAACGCGGATGGCTGGGCATGGGGCTCTTCTCCTGCGGGAAACGGGCAGTCTACGGCGGCCGGGCCGGGGGGGGCTGGTGACCGGTCGACGACGCCAATCGATGAACGGACTTTTGACGGTCGTGGCGTGGCTCGTACACTTCACCCAAGATGGTGGGTTGTCGCCGGTGGAGGGCTTGCCGTGACCGCACTGTGGGTGGTGGTGACCGTGGGCCTTGCCGGACTGTCGGCATTGATCGTGGCGATCATTCTCCGGCCGATCCGTCTGGCACGCGAGTCGGAGCGGCTCGCCCGGGCCCAGCGGGATTTCCACCGCCAGCGGGAACAGCTCGAGGCAAAGTTCATCGACAAGGCAGCCGCCTCGGGCAAGCCACGCGGCCTGCGTTGGACCGACGTGTCCTTCGACGACGCGATCGTCTATGCCAGGGACCGGCGCAGCGGTCTGCTCAAGGCGCTCGTCGCCGTCGAGGTGAGTTTCGAGGCGATCGCCGGCGGTGGGATGGAGTCGGTCGAGGCGGTGTCCAACATCCGCGCCGCGACCGCCGAATTCCTCTTCGAAGGCGGTCGGTGGCGGACCGAGGGACGCGTCTATTTCAATCTGCAACCCTCGGCGACGGTGAAGTATCTCGGCGGTGACCTCGAGTTGGTCGCCGAGGAACACGCCAAGTTCTGACCCACCCGTTCGGCTCGGGGGGAGAGGACTCGGTTCGTGGCCCGCAGCGTTTGCCCTGTCTGCCAGCCCTGCCGGCGTGCGCCGGTGGTGTGGGGGAGCGGTGGGACCGGCAGCGGTGGCGGCGCGACCGCCTGACCCCAGTCGCCAGTCTGGTCGAAGGAATCGGTGGACGGGCCGCGTCTGGTCGGCGGCCCTCGCGATTCCCCGGTCGGAGAGGGCAGACGCGTGGGGAGCGGGGCACGGGACCGCCGGACCGGGGCGTTTGGCCACAGGCTGTCAGCGCCTGCGGGCAGTTGGCTGGTTGTCCGGAGCCTGCTGGCGGTGATGGCGGTCGCAGCGGTGGTGCGAGTGCCGGCTGTGGCGGCGACCGCTGAGCAGGCTTGCGTGGCGGCTGCGCCGTCGCCGGCGAACGGGTTGTTCCCGACGGCCACGCCCCGGGAGCGGGCCGAAGGTTTCCTCGCGTCTGCACGGAAAATCCTCGAGGGATCGTGCGCGCTTGCCGAGGATTGCCCGGCGCGGGCGATGGAGGGATTCCACGCTGCCGCTGCCGAGGCGTGGAACGCCGTCTGGATCTGCCCCGGTGCCCCAGACGTGCTGGCCGCCGCGACGCCGCTCTACAACGATGCCCTCGCCGGCTTGCTCGGCACCGCCGCTGCCCTCGGCCGCCTCGACGGCCGTGGGCTCACGGTGGGCCCCGAGTGGCGCACGCAGTGCATTCCGCTGTCGATCCGTGGACTCGCGGTCGATCCCGCGCGCATCCGTTCCATCGCGGTGGCCTCACCGCCTGCCGACGGCCGCATCGGCCGGTCGCACGTCCGACCCGGGATCGGTCTGCCGGTCAGCCTGCGGCTGGAGGCGGAGGACCCGCGTTTCGCCCCCCCACGCCGGTCGATCGCGGCGACGGCGGTTCTCCGCTTCCCCCTGCCGGGCGAAGCCAACGTGCTCCGCGACTTCGTCGGACCACTCGGGCGCGATCCTGCCCCGGCGGTGCTCGACCTCGCCGATCCGGTGGAGATCGCGGCGGTGCGGATCGGTCCGGCGCGGCCGCTGCTCGCCGCCGACTTCACCGCTCCGCTCCTCGACATGCTGGAGGCCACGCCGCCGGCCGGCATCGAGGGATTCCTCCAGCCCTACGGCCGGGGCGACACGCAGCCGCGGCTCGAGCAGCTCGAAACGCATCGCCCGGGGCGGATCCCCGTGGTGTTCATCCACGGACTCGCCAGCGATCCGGGCACGTGGTTCGACCTGATCAACGAGCTCCGTGCCTGGCCCGAGTTCCACCGCCGCTTCGAGCCCTGGCTGTTTCAATATCCGACCGGCGCCACCTTCCTCCAGTCGGCCGCCGTGCTGCGACGCGAATTGGCGGCGGCCCGCGCCGCGCTCGACCCGGCTGGCACCGATCCGGGGCTCGCCCGGATGGTGCTCGTGGGCCACAGCATGGGCGGACTGCATGCCAAGCTCCAGGTCGTCGACCCGGGGACGGCCCTCTGGGATTCGATGAGCACCCAGCCGTTTGCGGAGGTGCGGATGCCCTCCCGGGTGCGCGCCCTGATGGCGGCGAATTACTTCTTCGCGCCGGCGCCCTTCATCCGCCGCGTCGTCTTCATCGGCACGCCGCATGCCGGTTCGTCGCTCGCCTCACGGGTGGTCGGGCGGGCGGCGAGCGTGACGGTCCGGCAGCCGCCGCAGACGATGCGGATCCATCAGCTGATCAGGGACGCCAACCCCGACGCGATCCGGCCGCAGTACCGTCAGCGCCCGCCGACCACGATCGACGTGCTGGAGCCGGATTCGACCCTGCTCGGTGCGATCCGCGACCTGCGGCCACCCTGCTGGGTGTCGCTTCACACGATCCTCGGCAACGCCTCCGTCTCCGCGCTCGACGGCCCCGGGGACTGCGTCGTGAGCGTCGGCAGCGCCCGCCATCCGGGCGTGGTGAGCGAGCTCGAGGTCCCCGCCATCCACACGCGTGTCCATCACCACCCGCGGTCGGTGCTCGAAGTGCGTCGGATCCTCGAGTGCCATCTGGTCGAGTCGGGGGTGGAACCCACCGGCGGGCCGATCGGCGCCGGGGCCGCACCGCCGCGGTTCACCGCCGTGAGTCCACCGGCCCCCGTGGTCGAAGCCGAGACCACAGACGGCTACGACCGCTTCATGGATCCGGTGGCACGGATGGCGGTCGATGCCGAGGCCGCGGTCGTTCCGGGGAGCCGGCTGCCCGATCCCGAGCCGCTTTCCACGCTGCAGCCAGCGGTCAGCGCCCCGGTGGCGGGACGTCGATGGTCAGCGGTTTCCCTTCCTCGACGGTGACCCGAATCCCCTGCGCGGCCATCGAGTACTTCGCATCGAGCCGGACGGGGCGGGTGCGTTCCTGACCCTGCGCCGGACGTTCCTCGTCGAGATCGACCGCCGTGACCACGTGCGGACCGGGCACCGCTCCCGCGCGGTTGTCGTAGGTTCGCAGGGTGAAGCGCCCCTCGCCGTCGGTCGTGGCATACGACGTCGGGCCGTTCCCCTTCTGGCTGACGTCCGGCATGAACTGCACGGTGATGTTGCCGGCCGGCTTGCCCCCGATCGTGAACGTGCCGGCGGCCGGCACCAGCTTGATCTGCGGCTTGCAGCCCAGTGTCACCGCCGACAGCAGGGCGACGATGGCGAAACCGGTGCACCACCGCCGCTGGCCGGCCGGGAACTGGCATCGGGTGTCGCTCATTGATTGTCGGTGACCACCTGATTGTCGGCGCGCTGGCACCAGAGGGCGAGGAGGGACTGTGCCATGTCGTTGCTCATGAAGCGCACCGAACCGTCACAGAGGGCGAAATTCGCCCCTGCCGGGTGGCCGCTGCCGAACGCCGAGAGCCGCTGATCCTGGAACGTGAACCAGGCGCTCTGCGAGCCGGGGGCGCCGGAACCACCGTGCGGCCACGGGGTCGTGTAGCCGATTGGAGCGAACGCCCCGCCCATCAGGTTGCCGAGGCCGTTGTCGCCGCCGGCGGGATACCACCGGCTCCAGCTGATCATCGTGCTGCCGCTGTTCCAACCGGCCGAGGTGAAGGTGTCGAAGTTGGCGTCCTTGTGGAACCGCTCACCGAAAAGGACCGTCTTCGACGTGCCGTCGGTGATGTCCTTGATCCGGGCCTCGATGCCGCCCGGCGCCGAAGACGCCTTCCGGGCAGCCGAGCCGAAGCACATGAAGACACCGTCGTTGGTGCTCGACGTGGCGAAGATCGGCCGGGAGCCGCCATTTGCCTTGTAGCTCACCCCACCGTCGTATTGGGTCGGCGTCCCGGTCGCCGGGTAGGGGATCGGGGTGTTGGGAAGCAGGTCACTCGGGCAAAGGAAGGTGGGCACCACGGCCCCGGCCTTGCCGGCCGTCGGGGTCGTGGCCCGATTGTTGAGCGGCACCTTGGCGTCCATCGAGTTGAACAGGTTGTTCTCCTCGATGAACGGCAACAGATAGTAGAAGACCGAATGCCCCTGGAAGGCGCCGCTCGGAGCGGGGATCCGATCCTGCGTGTAACCGGCCGGCAGCTTCCGCCGGCTGTTCTCGAAATTGATGGCAGCGAGGCCGAGTTGCTTGATGTTGTTCTGGCAGGAGCTGCGGCGGGCCGCTTCACGGGCGGCCTGGACCGCCGGAAGGAGCAGTCCGACGAGGGTGCCGATGATGGCGATGACGACGAGCAATTCCACCAGCGTGAAACCGCGGCGGCGGATCATGGGAACTCCTGAGCGGGGTGGCAGTGTCGGGGAGGGATGGAATGGATGCGGAACGATAGCAGTTTGGGGGAGTCGGGCGAGTCGTTTTCCCAAACTGTCCAGGCCTCCAATCTATGAGGGTTGTGTGAGGATACGATGAGCCGGCAGACGGGGATTCACCCACCATCTGCCGGCTCTCATGCCCGTTGCCTCTCGATCGTTTCAATGCGCAGGGCGGCCGGGCGACTGCGTTTATTGACTCCCGCACCTCCCGGGACCACCCGACAAGCGGAACCCCGGAGGTGGGGGACCGGCTCAGCCGCGGCGCCGCCGG
>SXWA01000008.1 GCA_005791575.1 Planctomycetaceae bacterium | reverse complement strand
GGGTGCGGATAGCTCGACAGCCCGCCCCCCTCGGCCAGTTCGCGGCGGAAGTTCTCCAGGTGCTTCTCGGTGAGCCGTCCCTCGAGAAACGCCCGCGAATAGATCCCCGGCGACGCGTGCCCCTGGAAGTAGACCTGGTCACCCGAATAGTCGTCGCCGCGGCCGCGGATGAAGTGGTTCATCGCCACTTCGACCAGAGTCGCCGACGAGGCGAACGTGGAGATGTGGCCACCGATGCTCTTGTCCTCGCGGTTGGCGCGCACGACCATCGCCATCGCGTTCCAGCGAATGATGCTCTTGATCCGCCGCTCGATCTCCCGAGTCCCCGGGAACGGCGGTTGCCGGTCGGCGGGGATCGTGTTGATGTAGGGCGTGGTGGCTGAGAACGGGATCGAGACGCCGAGCCTGTACGCCTCCTGCTCGATGGCGTGGAGCAGGTAGGCGGCGCGATCGCCCCCCCGGCTGTTGATCACGTACCGCAGCGAGTCGAGCCACTCACGGGTTTCGGTGGGATCGGTGTCGACCGACGTCACGCCGTCGACCCGCTCGGGCTGCCCGCTCCCGCCCGCCCCAACCTGGCCGATCGCCATCGGGGTGTGCGCCCCGCGGGGGAGGGAAGCCTGCTCCCCGCCCGCGGCGTCGGCCGCGCCGAGACCGTCAGAGGCGCGGGTATCGGGACTGGCCATGGCAGACTCCCTGATGAAGGCGGAAACCCGGCATTATTCCGCCGGTGCCGCCGACCGTAAAGGCCGCATTATCGGTCCATTTCGCCCTGTTTCCGCCATTCAATCGGCGCGACGAGCCGGGACCAGCGGGGGCTGCCCGCGCACCCGATGACCGCCGCTCACGATTTCGTCAGCGGCTTCCCGCCTCGGTCCGCGGCCGGTAGATCTCGGTCGCCATGCCGTAGTGGTTTTCTGCCGAGAAGGCGACCGTCTCACCCAGCGTCGGATGGGGGTGGATCGTCTCGGCGAGGTCGCGGGCCGTACAGCCCATCTCGATCGCCAACGCCCCCTCGGCGATCAGCTCTCCGGCACCGGCGCCGACCAACCCCACGCCGAGCACCATCTCGGTCTCCGGATCGACGAGGATCTTCGTCAGGCCCTCGGTCCGACCGAGCGCCTGGGCACGACCGCTGGCAGCCCACGGATACCGGCTGATCTCGACGGTCCGGCCCGCCGCGACCGCCTCGTGCTCCGTGAGGCCCGCCCAGGCGATCTCCGGATCGGTGAATACCACCGCTGGAATCGCCCGCGGCGCGAACACCGCCGGTTCGCCATGCAAGGCCTCGACAGCCACCTTGCCCTGGTGGCTGGCGCGGTGGGCGAGCATCGGCTCGCCGCAGACGTCTCCGATCGCGAGGATCCGCGGGTCGTCCGTCCGCTGCCTGTCGTCAACCTGGACAAACCCCTTCGCATCGACCTTCACGGCCGTGTGTTCGAGACCGATCCCATCGGCGTTGGGGCGGCGGCCGACGGCCACCAGGACCTTGGAGAACTCGCGCGCCGAAGCCCCTTCGGGGCCCTCGAAATGGACCCGGATGCACCCCTCACCGGTGGCTGCCCCGATTTCCTCGATCTTCACCACCTTCGTTCCCAAGTGGATGCCCGTGAACAGCTTCTCCAGCCGTTGGTGCAGCGGTTTGACCAGGTCGCGGTCAGCCCCCGGGAGGAGCCCATTGGTCAGTTCCACCACGGAGACGTGGGACCCCAGTTCCGCGTAGACGGTCCCCATCTCGAGGCCGATGTACCCGCCACCGATCACGAGCAGCGACTCGGGGATGTCGGCCAATTCGAGGGCCGACGTGGAGTCCATGACGCGCGGTGTGGGAAGGGCGAAGGCGGGGATCCGCGCCGGGCGTGAACCGGTGGCGAGGATGCAGTGGTCGAACGTCACCGTCTGGCTCTCGCCGCCGGGCTCGACCGCCTCGACCTGGAGGGTGGTCGAGTTGGTGAACCGCGCCTGCCCATGGATCACGGTCACGTTCCTCCGCCGGGCGAGCTGGCCCAAGCCGCCGGTGAGCGTCGCGATCACCTTTTCTTTTCGGGCCCGCAGCGCCGCGACGTCGATCGTGGGCTGCTCGAAGTGGATGCCCCAGGCCTCCATCTCCCGCGCCTCGGCGAGCACGCGGCCGACGTGCAGCAACGCCTTGGATGGAATGCACCCGCGGAGCAGACAGGTGCCCCCGAGCCGCGGATCGCGGTCGATGATCGCCACCTGCAGGCCCAGATCGGCGGCCAGGAACGCGGCGGCGTACCCTCCGGGGCCGCCCCCCAGCACCACCAACGGGACGTGCATCGCGCATCTCCGACGAAAACGAGGCCGCGGACCGGGCCACGGCCCACACCCGACGCGACCCGCCCGGCGTACCGGGATCGTCAGGCGACCGCTGGCTGTTGTAGTTTGCCCTCGTCGGAGGTTCAAGAAACGTCGAGCGCCCATCGCGTGGGACCGCCCCATCCAACCGGGGCGTCTCCTCCCGGAGCCTGGCATGGTCGGCAGCACGTGGCTGTCTGCATCCGTTTCGGGGCGTCTCCTCCCGGAGCCTGGCATGGTCGGCAGCACGTGGCTGTGGAAATGGGCAGTGGTCGATGTCCGCGGGCTGGCAGCGTTCCGCATCGCGGTCGGGGTGATCGTCCTCGCCGATGCCCTCCTGCGCAGCCGCGACCTCGCGCTGATGTTCGCCCCGGACGGCATCTTCCCCCCGGATCAGATGCGTGCCGCGCTGGGGGGGCCGAGCGCGTGGTCATTGGCATGGCTGGACGACTCGCTCCCCTGGGGGCGGTGCCTGCTCGTGCTCGAAGGGCTCTCGGGACTCGCGCTGGCCTGCGGATGGCACACCCGTCCCACGACGATCGTCGCCTGGATCGTGGTGGTGAGCATCGTGAGGCGGACCGCCCCCGCCACCAACGCCGGCGACCAATGGTTGGGATGCCTGCTGTTGTGGGGCTGCTTCCTGCCCCTGGGAGCGGCCTGGTCGGTCGATGCCCGCCGGCGACCGGGCCGGCCGCGCTCCGCCGGGCATGACGTGGTGACCGCGGCCTCGGCGGCACTCGTGCTCCAGATCGCGTTCGTCTACTTCTCCGCCGGGTTGGCGAAATGCAATGCCGTGTGGTTCGCAGGGGATGCGGTGACGCATGTCCTCTCCGTGCACGACCACGGCACGCGTCTTGGCCAGTGGGTCGCGGAATACCCCTGGCTGACCGCTCCGGCAGGCTGGGCCCTGGTGGTGACGGAACTGGCGGCCGCCCCACTCCTCGTAGCGTGGCCGGCGTGCCGCGCGCGGGGGGTGCTGGCCGGGCTGTTCATCCTGCTCCACGCGACGATCTGGTTGCTGCTGTCGGTGGGTCTGTTCGCACCGGTCGGTATCGCCGCGTGGCTCGCGGTCGTTCCCGGATGCGTATGGGACCGCTTGGAAGGCCCCGCCAAGGACACGACCCCCCCGATCCCGGCGGCTCGACCAGCAGGGCTGGCAGGCTGTGGACACACAGCCTGCTGCACCTCACGGAAGAGGTGCCGGGAGCGCAGCTCCCGTGAAAAGCGCAGCGTTTCGAGTGGCCAAAGGCCAAGGATGGACTTTGGCCACGGGCT
>SXWA01000097.1 GCA_005791575.1 Planctomycetaceae bacterium | reverse complement strand
GCGCCGGGTCTACACCCAGGCCCACATGGACGTCGTCGCCGAGAGCGTGGCGGCGGTCCATTCCCGCCCCGACAAACCGCGCGGGCTGGAGATGGTGTTCGAGCCGGAATACCTGCGCTTCTTCCAGGCGCGCTTCCGGCCGCTGTGAGCCGCGGGGGGGCCGAGCCCGTTGGTGGCCCTGCCGTGAGCCGGGGGATAGCCTGCGCGGGGGGCCGGTGGCCCCGCCGAGAGGAGCAGGATCCATGACCGTGCCGACCATGCCCGACGTGCGCACGATCGCCCGCCTCGACCGCCACGAGCCGTGGCGCGGGCAGTGCTTCCATGCCGGGCTCCTTTGGGAGGGGCATGTCGGTGCCCCGGGCCGGCACCGGCTCGACGTCCATCGGCCCGGCGATCCCGCCGTGGCGGCCAGCGCCGTGCTGCCGCACACCGCCGAGTTCATCCATCCGTTCGGACCGGATGCGGTGATCGTGGTCGGCAAGCACGCCGATCCGCGGTGGGGCTGGCGGACCTACCACACCGTCGCCCGGTTCGCCCACGGCAGGCTCCGCATCCGTACCCGGACGATGCCGGCGTGGCTCCAGGTGGAACAGTTCGGCGGCGCGCCGGGGGCGATGTATTTCAACGAGCCCGGCTCGCGGCAGGTCTACCGGTGGAACGGTCTGTGGGCGCGGAGCCTCGGGCCGGAGATCCACCTCCCCGGCACGATGATCCCCGCCGGGGATTCGCTCTACGTGCTCGAGCGGAACTGCGTGGTTCCCGGCCAGGAGAACCTCGTGCGGATCGATCTCGTCCGCCGGTCGGCCGAGCGCACCTTCCCCACACCGCGGCGCCGGCTCTGCGCGCTTGTCGATCTGCCGGCGACCCCGTGGATCGCCGTCGCCGAAACCTGGGCGGAGCAGGTGCTGCTCGTCGAGCGCGCGACCAACCGGCTCGCCCGCGTGATCCCCGCGCCCGGCGGGCCGGTGGCACTGGCGCGCTACGGCTCGTGCCTGGCGGTGCTCGTCGACGAACCGCGGCGGCTGGTGTTCCTTGATCCTGCCGGGGATGGCCGGCCCACTGGGGATGGCCGGCCCACTGGGGATGGCCGGGCAGTGGCCGAGTGGGATCTGGCCGCCGTCGGCGCCGCGCTCGGGCATGTCACGGCGCTCGACGTCGACCCGCAGCGCGGCGACGTCTACCTGCGGTCGCCCTACCATCCGCGCGTCGCCGACAACGAGCCGGCGGTGACGATGGTCGCCGACCCGACGGGGGAGACGATCCGCCGCTGCGGCGCGCCGTGGCCGGTGGCCGCCTGATCACTTCGCAAGCGACACGCGGATCAGTTCCTTGTCGTTGCGCACGAACACGCTCTTCCCGGCGTAGGCCGGCGGGCACCAGACGACCGGCCGGCCGAAGGCCGACTGCGTCGGCTCGAGGAGATGGGCCCGGGAGATCTCCTCGTAACCCTCCGGCGAAAGTCTGGCGATCACCAGATCGCCCGTCTCGGCGAAGAGGAAGTAGCGGTCGGCGTGGCGGACGATGAACGCCGTGCCCGACCCCTGCGGCCGGTCGCCGAACGGCCCCGGGCTCTTCCAGGCGACCTCGCCACCGGGGATCCGCACCGCGCGGAGGTCCCCCTTCTCGTGGAACCCGTAGATCAGCCCGTCGGCGACGAACGGCTGGACGTTGACGGCGGAGATGCCGTGGTTGCGCTTGTTGCGCCACACCACCTCGGCCGCTGGCCTGTCGGCGGCCAGCTTGAGGAGCAGGTTCTTCTCCTGGAAGCCGCCGACGTAGAGGTACTCCCCGACCTGCACCGGGGCCATGATGATCGAGCCGTTGTCGGCGGTGTAGGGGGCGTCCCAGAGGAGTTTTCCCGTCTCCGGCTCGACGGCATAGATCCCGTCGGGCTTCATGAACACCAACTGCCGGCGCCCCCCCGCCTCGATGATCGTCGGCGGCGAGTAGCCCTGTTCGGGGGCGCTGCCGGTCCGCCAGATCTCCTTGCCGGTGCGCTTGTCGAAGGCCACGGCGTGGGCGGTGTCGGTGCCGACCACGCACACCAGCCGGTCGCCGTCGACGAGCGGATGGCTGGCGTAGCCCCACAGCGCCGCCTTGGTCTGGTAGTCGGCCTTGAGGTCGCGGCTCCAGAGGATCGTGCCGTCGGCGGTCTGGAAGCAGATCAGGTGGCCCTCGGTGCCGAGGGTGTAGACCCGGTCGCCGTCAACCGTCGGGGTGCAGCGCGGGCCGGCCGGGTAGCTCACCGTGTAGGTGACCGGGTATTCGTGTTTCCAGACCGGCTTGCCGGTGGCGGCTTCGAAGCAGAGCACGCGCTCGGTGCCGGAGGCGGTCTTGCGCTCGAAGTTCGCCGCCTGGAGGTCGGCCGCGCTGACGAAGTCGGCGACGAACACGCGCCCGTCGGCGACGGCCGGTCCGGCGTAGCCCCCCGCCACGGGGGCACGCCACTCGACGCGCGGGCCCCCTTCCGGGAAGCGGTCGATGATCCCCGCCTCGCGCCAGGCGTTGTCACGCCCCGGGCCCATCCACTGCGGCCAGTCGTCGGCGCGGGCGGCGGGAATGGTCGCGGCACCGGTGAGGAGCGCGACGGCGACGGCGGGCAGGAGGTGGGGGCGACGCATGGGCTCCTCACAGGGCAGGGGGCGGCGGGCCGGGATCGGAGCCGGCACGATACCAGATGCCGTGTCACCAGAAGCCATCGGCACCGACCGGTCAGAACTGCTCGCGGCGGACGACGTCGACGGTCTCCACGCAGGCCGTGAGCCGATGGCTCGGGGCGAACCGCCCGAGCAGGTCGTCGAGGATCCGCTCGGCGCTGTCGGCCGGCACGATCGCCTCGAGCCGGATCAGCCGGTCGCTCCCCCCGCTGGAATTCCGGCGCCCGGCGCCATGGCAGGGGATCGCGGTGTAGCCGCTCGCGCCGTGGCCGAGGAAGCAGGCGACGATCTCCTCCTCCAGCGCCGCCTCCGTCACCGCCGTGACGCGCTTCAACCGCACCATGCCGCGCTTGCGGGTGGCGTAGGGATGGGCGGAGATCTGCCGATGCCCCTCCAGGCCCACCACCTCGAGACGGCGGCCCGCCTGCTGGAAGTCGAGCGACAGTTCGTGGAGGTTCTCCATCACGCTGTGGTCCACCAGCCGCGTGCCGGCGAGGTTGACGACGACGTCGTTGCCCTGGACGAGGCCGAGCTGCTCGATCTGCCGCCGGAAGGGGATCCAGTTGCTGAACACCGCCGAGCCCCGGGCGTCGATCTGCACCGTGTGGTCGTCGAGCGTGGTGACGTGGAGGAAGGGCTTGAACACGCTCCCCAGCGGCACGCCATTGATCGCGTGGATGAGGAACTTCATCGCGATCCCGATCCCCACCCCCACCAGCAGGTCGGTGGCGAGCACGGCGATGATCGTGGTCACGAAGATCAGCAGCTGCTCGGCGCCGATCTTGAAGACATTGATGAACTCCCGCGGCGACGCGAGGCGGAGGCCGGTGTAGAGGAGCATCGCCGCCAGCGCCGCCAGCGGGATCCGGTGGATCAGCCCGGGGAGGAGGGCGACGAAGGCGAGGAGGAACAGCCCGTGCCAGACATCGGCGAAGCGGGTCCGGCCGCCGTTGTCGATGTTGGCCTTGCTGCGGACGATCTCCGAGATCATCGGCAGGCCGCCGATGCCGGCGGCGACGAGATTCGCCAGGCCGACCCCGAGGAGGTCGCGGTTGAGCTTCGTCTTCCGCTTCCAGGGATCGAGGAGGTCGATCGCCTTTGCCGAGAGCATCGACTCGATGCTGCCGACGAGGGCGAACATCACCACCCACCAGATCGCGCTGAATCGCGTCGCCGGCGCGGTGAAGACGGAGAAGTCGGGGGTGGTGACCGCCTGGGCGAGGTTGCCGGGCACGCTTACCAGGAACGAGTCGTTGAGCCGGTACTCGTGGCCGAGGAAAGAATAGGTGTGCTCGTCGGCGAGGTTGAACCAGCCCGCCAGCGGCACCGCCACCGCGAGCACGATGAGCTGGGCGGGCAGGCGCCGCAGCCAGGCTGGCCGGAGGCGGTCGCGGACGAGGGGGAAGCCGAAGAGGATCGCCAGGCTCACCAGTCCGATGACGGTGATCCGGGGGTTCATGTGGAGGATCTTCTCCGGCAACTCGGCGAGGATCTCGAGCGGCTCGCCCGCCGCCTTCTGGCCGAACACCACCGGCAGCTGCTTGAGGCAGATGATCACGCCGATCGCGGCGAGCATCCCGTGGACGACGGCGGTGGGGAAAAACTCGCCGAGCGCCCCCGCCTTGAGCAGGCCGAAGGCCACCTGGACCACCGCCGCGACCACCCCCACCGCCAGCGTGAGCCGGTAGGCGCGGAAGTCGGCGGCCGCGTCGGCACCGGCGGTGAACCCGAACGACTGCATCGCCCCGACGACGATCACGATCAGGCCGGCGGCGGGGCCCTTGATCGTGAGTTCGGAGTTGCTGACGAGCGACGTGATCAGGGCGCCGACGACGGCGGTGAACACCCCCGCCACCGGCGGGAAGCCGCTCGCCTGGGCGATCCCCAGGCACAGCGGCAGGGCGATGAGGAAGACGAAGAACCCGCTGGTGAAGTCGGCGCGGAAATGGCGGCGGAGCCCGGCGGCATCCCCCCGGGGCACGTCGTCGGTGGCGCTCGGCGTGACGGCGACGGGGTCGGTCATGGTGGATGGCCTCCGGAGGGATCGGTGGGCAACGATGATGACGGCGCGTCGTGCCGTGAGGCCAGCAGGCTGCCCGCGATCCGCTCGAGCGAGGTGACCAGGGGACCGGGCCACAGCCCCAGCCCCACCAGCAGCGCCAGCAGGGTGGTGAACACGACCCGTTCGCGCGGCAGGATCGGATGCCGGGGCCGATCGACCGGTGCCGGGCCGCCGAACACGGTGAACCAGCCGCGCACCAGCGCGATCCCGGCGAACACCGTCGACAGGATCACGAGCAGACCGGCGTGGAGCTGCTCGTCGAGGGCCCCCGACACGATCAGGTCGTCGGCGATGAATGACAGTGTCCCGGGAAGGCCGAGAGTCGCCAAGCCGAAGAGGAGGAAGAACATCGCCAGCGCCGGGGCGTCGTCGGCCCGGCCCTGGGGCGCGTCGAGGGGGACACTGCCGGCGCGGCTCTCGATCGCCCAGGCGACCAGGCCGATGCCAGTGAGCGACAAGCCCGCCGAGATCCACACCGCCAGCGCGCCGCACAATTCGGTCGGCAGCGAGCCGGCCAGACCGGCCAGCACGAGCGCCGACTGGCTCATCGCGAGCGTGCCCACCAGCCCACGGAGGTCGCGCTGGACGACCGCCAGCGCCGCGCCGTAGACGGTCGTCACCAACGCCGCCTGCGCGAGGAAGACCAGCTCGGCGGCGACGCCGTCGGCGTGGCCGACGAGCAGCCGGATCGCGGTCGCCCCGGCGGTGTGGGCCATCGTCGCCGCCAGCGCCGTGCCGTAGGCCCCCGAGGCGTAGATCGCCGGGTACCAGGAGTGGAGCGGGAAGACCCCCTTGCGGAGCATCACCGCCACCGCCACCAGCCAGCCGCCGATGTCGCCGGTGATGCCATGGCCGGGCCGCCACGGCGGGTCGCGCACGAGGAACAGGCAGCCGGCGGCGAGGCAGGCCACCGCCACCGCCATCGTCCGGCCGTAGACGCGCGCGGCGGGCAGGCCCCCCGGCGACGCGCGGAGGGAGAGGAACGTGGGCACGGTGGTCGCCACCCAGAGGAGCACCAGCAGCACCGGGTGGGCGGTCGCGAGGAGCGCGAGCGTCGCCGCGCCGCCGGCCAGCAGGCGCGGCACCGCTTCGCCGTCGAGGGCGCGCTTCGGTGCGGCCACGAGGATCGCCAGCTGCACAAGCGCCGCGTAGGGCACCGCCAGGGCGGTGAGCCCGTCGAACACCACCGGCGCGCCCCCGGCGAGCGGATCGCCGCGGGAGATCGCCGCGCCGTTGCCATGGTGCCACCACCAGGCGGCGAGGCCGGCGGCGGCGAGCGCGATCGTGGCCGTGGTCACGGCGACGGTCCGTGCCGAGCGCACCAGCGGTGTCCAGCGCGTGGCCGCCGCCCCGAGCGCGGGCGCGGCGATGCTCACCCCCAGCGCCGCGAGAATCGCATCGGAATCGCTCATCGGTCACCTCCGCGGCGGAGCGGCGGGACGTCGCCGGCGAGCAGGGCGACGACGCGCCGCTCGAAGGCGGCCGCGGCGCGGAGCGCCCCGAGCACCGGCTCGACCACGAGGCGGCCGATCACCGCCTCCTCGTAGCCCCGTTCGAGGGCGATGTGGTCGACGGCGGTGCGCACCGCCGGCGGCAGGACGCGCACCAGCGACCAGCCGTCGGGGCCCGGGTGGCCGCCGAGAGCCGCCGCCAACTCGTGGCGGTCGTGGAGGGCCGACGGCGAGCGGAGGATCTGCAGGCTGCGCAGCACCGCGTGGCTGATGACGTGCACCAGCGGGATCACGCGCCAGCCGAGGCCGATCTCGGCGAGGATCATCCCCGCCTGGGTCATCGAGGCATAGGCGAGCATCCCCTTGAGGTCGGTCTGCACCGAGCCCACCAGGGTGGCGTGGATGGCGGTGCCCGCCCCGATCGCCACCAACAGCCAGGCGGCCAGCGGGGCGGCCTCGAGGATCGCCTCGCAGCGGAGCAGGAGGTAGGCCCCGGCGTGGATCGAGAGGGCCCCGTAGAAGATCGCGCTCGACGGTGTCGGACCCTCCATCGCCCGGGGGAGCCAGGCGGAGAAGGGAACCTGGCCGCTCTTGCCCAGCGCCGCGAAGATCAGCAGCAGTGCCACCACCAGCGCCGTGCCCGGGGAGAGGAGGCAGGTGCCCCCCGGCCAGCCGCCGCTGATCGCGCGCTCGAAATCCCCCGACCCGGTCGCGGCGTGGAGCACGACGCCGGCGGCGAGCAGCCCCGCATCGCAGATCCGGTAGGTGACGAAGGCGCGGACCGCGGCGGCGGCCGCCGCCACCCGGTCGTGGAAGAAGCCGATGAGGAGTGTCGAGGAGATGCCGACGCATTCCCAGCCGGCGAACAGCACGTCGATGCTCCCCGCCAACACGAGGAGGTTCATCCCGGTGCCGAACAGGGCCAGGAGGATGAAGAACCGGGTGAACCCCGGCTCGCGGTGGAGGTACTTGCCGGCGAAGGCGTTCACCAGGCCGCACAAGCCGGTCGAGAAACAGACGAACGGGATCGACAGGGCGTCGGCGACGAGATCGACCGTGGCCTCGTGGTGGCCGACGTGGAACCAGGTGCCCATGTGGACGTTGTGGGGGGTGAACCCGCGGGCCGCGAGGATCCCCAGGGCCGCCAGCGCCGCGGCCAGCGCGATCGTGAACCCGGCGCCGACGATGCGGGTGATGCCGCGCTCGCGGACCGTGATGCCGAGCACGGCCGGCAGCCCCACCGCCGCCAGCGTCGCTGCCGGAGCAGCCACCTGGAGGAGGACGAGCCCGGAGAGGAGACGGTCGGTGATCATGCGGTCGGGGTCTCCCGGCGTGCGCCGGTGAGGGCCGCGGTGACGACGGCCGGGGGGAGGTTGCCGCGGTGCCCGGCGTACCACTCGGCCGACCTTTTCACGCGGGGCAGGGTCCGGCACTCGGGCACGTGGGGCACGAAGCGACCCCCGTCGAGCCACGACAGTCCGTCGCCGGCCGGATCCCAGGAGGCCACCGAGACCCAGCGGTTGTCCACCAGTTGCTTCACCACCGGCACGCTGCCGGCGGCGGCGCGGATCCGCTCCACCGGGGCGTCGATCACGAGGAGGAGGCGGACCGGCTCGTGGATCTCCACCGTCTGCCAGGGGAGGCCGGTCCGCAGGTCGCTGGCGTGGCCGTCCATCACGCCGATCAGCCCGGTGATGTTGTGGGGGAGTTTCGTCCCGCAGCCGTAGCGCCGGGGATCGATCCGCGAGAACATGTAGGCCAGGTTGATGCCCGACCCGACCGGCCCGACCGCCGCCAGGGTGCGCGCGAGGATCGCCCCGTCGGCGTCGTGGTCGGGATCGTACGAGACGAGAAATGCCCGGCGGTCGAGGAACAGGCCGCGGCTCCGCCAGCGGCGGCCGACGATGCACACCGCGTTGGTCGCATGGCCGTATTCGGGGCGGACCTGGGCGAGGTCGCTGGCGCGCGCCTCGACGTGACGCAACGCCTCGGCCGGGGCGATGCCGGCGGCCGCCGAGCCGAAGCGCCGGCAGCGCTCGTGGGCGTCGAGCGTGCGCGCGGTGTCGATGGCCGCGTGCAGCGCCGCCAGCCGCGCCCGGTGGCCCGCCGGCACGTGATCGGTGTCGAAGAACTCGCAGGCATCCGAACAGGTGTCCTGCATGCCGCCGACGAACACCGTATCGTCGGGGATCCGCAGGCCCGCCGCCGCCAGCCGGGCACGGACCCGCGGGTCGTTGGCCATCAGGGCAAACACGCGGGCGTTGGGGCCCCCGCGGCCCCCCCCGCAGGCGCCGCAGTCGTAGGCACTCTCGTGCGGATTGTTGAGGCTCGTCGAGCCGTGGCCGATCACCGCGACGAGCGGGGCGAACCGGGTCACCAGGCCGATGTCATCGAGGACGCGGCGGACGATGTCGGCCATCTCATCGACGTCGAATCCGGCGCGGGTGCCGTCGGCGAGCGGCGTGGTGGAGTGCTGCTCGATCAGCAGACGCGTCGGCACGCGGTGGCGCGCGAGGGCGTCGGCACGGCGCCGGAGGCGCGACGTGAACCGGGGGAAGACCACGCGCGCCACCAGGGGCACGGCCGCCAGCGGGCCGGCCACCGCCGCCACCAGCCCGCCGCGGAGGAGGGTGCGGCTGCCGCTGGCCAGCCCCCCGCGCAGCTTTCCCAGGCCGCGGCGGAGCCGTTGCCGGAGGCGGTGCTGGGCCTCGGCCCCCTCGACCGGTTCCTCGGTGACGGTGTGCCGCGGGCGCATCACGATCGGGCAGAGGGGGGTGGCGTGCCAGTCGTCGATCCCCTGGAAGTACATCGGCACCGAGAAGAAACCGGCCGCCCCGAAGGTCTCGATGCCCGGTCCCTGTTCCTCGAGGTGGCGCCGCAGCGACTCGCAGCGGTCGTCCATGCAGGTGAGGATCTGGAGGTCCGGCCGCTCCGCTGCCGGTGGGCTGGCCACCGACTCGTGGACCGCGAGACCGTCGAGGGTCTCGATCCGGTGCCGTCGTTCGTAGGCGAGGTGGAACAACCGCCGGCGGACCGTGCCGTCGAAGGCGGCGATCGCCCATTCGAGCTGGAGGAGCTCGTTCTCCTCGAGGCTGCGGATGTCGGCGGCGCGGAGGCCCACCAGGCGCGCCACCTGGCAGAGGAGCAGGGCCCGCGCGAGGCTGCCCGGACCACGCCGCGGTGGATGGCGGTCGCAGAGTTCGGTCCACAGCCCGGCGGGATCGTCGGCGTGACCGAGCCGCGGCGCGAGCCATTCGACCGCGAGCCGGTCGAGGAGCAGGCGCAGCGCGAGGAAGTCGGCGAGACGAGACGGAACGCGTTCGACCGGAAACCGGTCGGGGCGCAGTTCGAGCTGGTGGATCATCCCCGCCCAGCCGCGCAGCGCCACGATCGAATCGAGGATCAGTTCTCCCTGCCGGTCATGCGGTACCCCCAGCCGGTCGCACTCCGCCAGCGCGACATCGACGGAATCGGTGCCACGGATCGCGCGGAGCGCCTCGGGGAGCCGCCGGCTCCACGCGGCCGTCGGCCCCAGCCGGTCGCCATACACCTCCGCGACTGCCGCGATGAGGCCGCGGTCGCGGTGCGGCATCGGCCAGCCCGCCACTCCCTGATCGAGGAAGGCCGCGCACAGACGGATCAGCAGCGGATGGACGAGGGCATCGGTGTCGGTGGCCGGATGGAGGGCGAGGATCAGGTCGCGGTGGCGCACGGGGGTCCGGGCCCGGAGGATCGCCGGGCGGGCCAGCGCCACCGCCTCGAGGCAGGCGGGCCAGAGCCCGCTGTCGGTTTCGCGGTCGAGCAGGTCACTCTCCGTGAGCGTCCAGCGCACCGCGGCATCGTCCTCGAGCCGCACCGGATGCAGGAGCAGTGCCAGCCGCAATTGCCGCTGGGTGATCCGGCCGCCGGCGAGGGCCCCGTCGCCGTCGAGCGCCAGGTCGGCGTCGAGCACCGCCTCCAGATCGGCCGACCGGATCCGCCCCGCCGCCAGTGCATCGCGGTACTGCGACTCGGGAAGGAATGGCTCGGCCTGGAAGAGGCGGCTGGCATCGACGACCGCTTCCTCGAACGGCCGGTTCTCGAATCCCGCCAGCGCGTTCTGGGCGACGAATACGCCGATCGGGCCCTGCGGGGGCAGGGCATGCGCGGCGGCGGCGAGGTGCCGACGGATGTCGTCGCGGCGATCGGCTGGTGATGGCATGCGCGGTCTGGTCGGGGGGCGGAAGAACGGACCGAAGGGAGAAAACCGGGCGCTGCGGTCGCGCGGCGCGGAAGATCGACCGGGCGCTGCACTCGCTCCCACGCGGCATGCGGGAGCAACCACCGGCACGGGAACGCCGGCTCACACACCCGGGCGATGGAGATGCCGGGGTGGACCGCGGATCGCCTGCGGGGCGCCTGCCCCGTGGAGCGTGCGCCCGGCTGGCCTGCGGTCCCTGCCGGCGGGTCGGCACCCCGACTCCACCGTCGCCAGACCGCCGTCGAGGATCACCAGGAGCGGACGATCGTCCTCCCGTTCCTCTTCCCCACGCTCGTCGGCATCATCGACGACAAACCCCTCCGAGGAGTGGTTTGTGGCGGTGGTCACCACCGTTTGGTCATCTGAGGGCGACGTCACCGGCCCCATCGGCCACATGGCCAGACAGGCGGAAAACCCAGTCGCGAAGACCAGCAAACGGGCCGCAGGGAACCACATGACCTGCACTCTACCCGGCGGAACAAGCGGGGGACAGGCGACGGCCGCGGCGGCGCCTTGCGAGTCCGATACCTTGGGGCGAGCGCCGAACGGGGAGGGGACGGCACGGAAAAACGACCTTTCTTCCGCGGCATTTGGCTGGAATCCTTGGTGCGGGGGCCTTCCAGTCCGGGCAGCATTGACGTGCGGCAGGCTCCATGGCGACAGCCTGCTCGAGTCGGCAAAATGCGATTCGTTGACCAAAGCAGATCTGTTGCATATTCATGACAGCATTGGGAGAGGTCGAACATCCGGGATCCCCCGGCCGTAATGGGCCGAGACCGATCCGCCACCCTGACGGGAGCCCGATCATGGCTGGTTTCGCTCGCCGGACCGTGCAGCGCGTCGCTCAGGCCGATGTCGGGACTACCGGTTCATGTGCCGCTGCGCGGCCCGGCTTCACGCTCGTCGAGTTGCTGGTGGTGATCGCCATCATCGGCACGCTCGTCGGTCTGCTGTTGCCGGCGGTGCAGAGTGCCCGTGAGGCGGCCAGGGCCACGCAGTGCCGCAACAACCTTCACCAGATCGGGATCGCGCTGCACCATTTCCACGACCACAAGCAGCGCTTCCCGGCCGGCTGGGTCGGGGTGACTGCGGGCCACGATCCCGCCGAACCCGACGACGACCTGCCCGGGTGGGGCTGGGCGAGCGAACTGCTGCCCCAGGTCGAGGCGACTTCGATCCACGATCGGATCGACCGCCGCCGCCCGATCTTCGACCCGGCGCTCCCCACCCTCCATGCAGCCGAGCGGCGGGCGATGGTGTCGGTGTTTCTCTGTGCGTCGGACGTGCCCGGGCCGTCGCCGGCCGGCGACGGGGCATTTTCCATCGCCGCCGCGGACGACGACCACGACGCCCACGACCACGAGGAGGAGGATGGCGATCACCCCGCCGAGCCGGTCGACGGACCGCCGCATGCGACGCTGTGCGAACTGGGCAAGTCGAACTACATCGGCGTGTTCGGCACCGGGGAAGTGGACGAATCGCCGGCGGCGGGCGACGGGGTGTTTTTCCGCAACAGTCGGATCGGCTTCAAGGCGCTGACCGACGGCACGAGCAAGACACTCGTCATCGGCGAGCGTCATTCGCGGCTCGGTTCGAGCACCTGGACCGGCGTCGTGGCGGGAGCCAACGCGCAGCGTGTTCGGAACGTCGGTGTCGCTGACCACACCCCCAATCACAGGGGGCACCACTTCGACGATTTCACCAGCCTCCATCCGACCGGTGTCAACTTTCTCTATGGCGACGCCTCGGTCCGGCGGATCGACGATTCGATCGACGAGACGGTCTATCGGGCGCTGTGCACCCGCGACGGGGGCGAGATCGTCGCCGAGTGACGGTGTCGGCGTTGAATCGCCGCGTTTCCCGTTGCCGCCCGTTTCGGACGGCATGCTGCCGGTCGGAAGGCCTCTGTGTTGGGCCCTGACAGGGGGGGGCCGCCCCCCCACATACCGCCGCTCCGGCAGGGTCTTTCTCCGACCAGCCGCGATCGGCTGGCTTTCCCCCCGGCAGCCTGTGGCGAAAGGCGAAAGTCGATCCGTGGGCTTTGACAACTCGAAAAGTGGCGATTTTCACCGGATTTTGGCTCCCGGCCACTTGATTCTTGACGTGCAGCAGGCTGTTTGCCCGCAGCCTGTCAGGCCCACGCAATACAGGCGTGGGCAGGGGCTCTATGCAAACGCAATGCTGTTTCAATAGCATTTGTAATTCCATTGCGTCTGGTATCCCTCTCACACGGTAATCGGGAGTCAGTGATGTCTCTTCGCCATGCGTCTTCGTCCTGGGTCGTCGTTCTCGTTGTCTCTGCCCTCGCGCTGGGGGGCGGCCACGGTCGGGCCGAGGCGATCTACACGGCCGGCCACGCCGATCTCGGCGTCGGCTACCTCCCGGCGGACAAACAGTTCGATCCACACTGGCACACCCATGCGGGGGCCACCGTCGACGGCGTGGTGACGACGGTGGACGGGGAGTACGAACCGGCGACGATGATGGCCCAGACGTGGGCGCAGCGGCTCACCCCATCCGGCGGCGGCGGCCTCGCGGGGCTCCTTGGCGTGCCCAACGGGACCAGGATCTCGGTCATGGGGTCGACGACCTACCAGCCGAACCTCGGCTTCGGGACCGAGGAATTGGATCCCGCCGATTGGACAACCCCGATCACGATCCGGTTCAACCCGCTGGCGTCGACGTTGCCCAGCGCAGCGGCATTCGGGCTCTACACCACCAATATCGGCGGCACGACCGTCGTCGACCGTTTGTTTTCGAGCTTCGACACTGGGGCGACCGATTTCAACAACACGCTGCAACTCAACCCTGGCGACCATGCCCACTACCAGTGGGGATTCACGCAGCAGGGGACGTACGACCTGAACTTCACCTGGACCGGAACTCACGTCACCGACGGACCGATCAGCACCTCGGCGACATTCCGTGTTCAGGCCGTTCCCGAGCCGTCGACGCTCGCGCTGCTGGGAATCGCTGCCGGGGCGGCCGTTGCCGGGATGATCCGCAGACGGCGACACGCCGCAGCGCGACAGCGGGCCTTTGGCTGACGCAGCGCCGACGACGACTCGTGCGGATGTGGGGCCGCGACGGTCAATCGGCGCCGTCGCGGCTCCCCATCGCCCACCAGGCGATCGGATCGATTCCGTCCTCGACGAACTCGATGTGGCCGTCGGCGAAGCAGATGTTCACGCCGCCGGGATGACGGCTGCTGGCGGTGGCCATGTAGATGCCGCTCCCCTCGCCGCCGTAGACGTGGCCGTTCCAGCCGTTGGGCGGAAACACGTGCATCACGGTGTTGGCGACCAGCGACCATCCGCTGATCCACGACCGCCCGAGGAGCGGAGAGTAGTTGGGGTCGGGTGTCTTTTCGGTGTAGTTCTGCCAATTCGACACGGTCGTGATCCCCGGGGCGATGGCCCCTCCAGGGCCCAGCCAGCGCCGGCTGAGTCCCCCACCGCATCCCGACGACAGTGCCGGCGGAACGGTATCGGGCGCTGAGGCATCGAACAGCAGACTGGTGATCCGGCGCTCCTCGACCAGCGCGGTCCGTGAGGTTCCGTCGGTGAAGTCTTTGAGACGGATCCGGTTGACCTGCCAGGCGGCTCCCGGAACCGACTTGTCGCCGGTGTCGAGCGGGATCGCGCCGTTGGCGCGTGACAATCCAGGCGCCGGAACACCGCGGCCGGGAATCCCGTGCGTCGCCATCGGCCAGCCAACGTTGCCGGCGTAGCTGCCCGGAGCAGAACGCGCGGAGCCGAGGAGGGCCTCGTGGCCGGGTTGCCAGCTCCACGTGTCGGACGGGCAGAGGAACGTCGGCACGACGGTGGCCGCGGCCTTGGCGTTGCGGTGGCTGGCCGAGATCCGCATCCCGGCGGCGCCAGGGCCGTAGTCGCCTGCAGGAGCGTCGGCCATCCCGACCGACATGTCGATCGACTGAGCGAGCGATACTTCCTCGGCGTAGGGGAGGATACCGACGAGAAAACTTGTCAGCCCCGGACCGCAGCGCCCGCCGACAGTGACCGCTCCGGTGGAGTGCACGGGCAGTCGGGAACGGGCATCGTGATGATTGGCGATCGCCAGCCCGATCTGCCGCATATGGTTGACGCACTGCGTCCGCCGCGCGGCCTCTCGGGCGCTCTGCACCGCGGGAAGCAGGAGGCCGACGACCGTGCCGATGATCGCGATCACCACAAGCAGTTCGACGAGGGTGAACCCGCCGTGGCCAACCCCCTGCCCGCCGCCGTTCCGCACTCCCATGGCACCGCATCCTCACGAGAACAACCGGGCAACCTGTGACAGGACGACTTGCACATCATATGCAAAAGCAAAGGGTATGTCTCGTGAATGGCCGTTGCATGCTGTCGTCGAGCGAGGAGGCGTTTCGGCGCGATTTCGGCCGGGAGTTGTAGGCCTTGTGGCTTGGCCCGATGGGCTTGGGTGGGGGGGCGTGCTCGACGCCGGAATCCCCTCGCTGTGGTTTTCTGATCCCTACTAACAGCCCGTGGCCAAAGTCCATCCATGGCCTTTGGCCACTCGAAAAGCGGCGCTTTTCACGGGAGCTGCGCTCCCGGCACCTCTTCCGTGAGGTGCTGCAGGCTGTTTCGCCACAGCCTGCTAAGGGTGGGTGTTTTCGGTGTCGCCGCTTGGCCGTGGCCACGTGGGCTGTCCCTGGGTCCTTCAGGCATTCCCCCGGGCCGATTCGCCGTGGAACCGGACCGGCGGTTTTTTTGACGACAGCGAGCAGGCTGCAGGACCACAGCCTGCGGCAATGATTTTGATTTTTCGCCCCCTGTTAGTTCCCGGCGAGACATCCGGTTAACTAGGTGGCAACGGCGGTGCGTACCGGGAGCGGTGTCCGGGCGGTCGGCCGTTGAGGCGGAGGATGCCCCCGATGATCGCTCCTGCTCCTGTTCGTCGCCGGCCATCGCGCACCCGCAGTGCTGACGGGGCCCGCCGCGAGGCGTTTTTCGCCCGCACGATCGACTATGTGCCCTGCCGGCAGTTCCTTGCCGCCGACGCTGAGGCCTTGGCCAGCACGCCACCCGCCGATTGCGTCGTGCCACTTTCACATTCCGGGGTCGAGGCCCCACCCGGCCGCGACATCACCCCCTATCTCGCCAGCCTCTATCAAAACCGCCTCCTCTCCAAAGACGAGGAGCAGTACTACTTCCGGCGGATGAACTGGCTGAAGTTCAAGGCCGCCACGCAGCGCGGGCGACTCGATCCGAAGCGGGCCACGCAGCGGCAGATCGCCGCGGTCGAGGCGCTGCTCACCGAGGCCGAGGCGGTGCGTTCGGTGCTGATCACCGCCAACCTCCGTCTGGTCGTGTCGATCGCGAAGAAGTTCGTCGATCTCAACAACTCGTTCGACGAGTTGGTGGCCGAAGGCAACATGGCCCTGCTGCGGGCGGTGGAGAAATTCAGTTTCTCCCTCGGCAATCGCTTCAGCACCTACGCCACCTACGCCATTCAGCGGCACTTCTTCCGCATCTCGCACCGCAGTCGCCAGTTCCGCAGCCGTTTCCTCGTCGATGATGCGGCCCTCAAGGACCGCCCCGAGTCCACCGAACCGTCCCCCTACTGCTCCGGCGAGCAGATCGCCCTGCTCAAGGATCTGTTCGGCAGGTTCCTCGACGAACTCGAGCCCCGCGAGCGGCAGATCGTCGTCGCCCGATTCGGGTTCGACGGCCGGGCGCCGCGCACGTTCCGCGAACTGGGCACCGAGATGGGGGTCTGCAAGGAGCGGATCCGCCAGCTCCAGTCGCGGGCGATGGAGAAGCTGCGCGGCATGGCAGCCGACGCCCATCTCGACCGCACGGTCGGGGATTGGTTGTAGGAGCCTTTGCAGAGGGGGGTGCCGGTTCCGCTTGCACGCGTGCCGGCGGTGACCGGGTGACCCGCCGCGAGATGACGACGAGGAGGTGGCCGTGGCCCAGAGGATTCTCGTCGTCGGCGCGACCGGTGGCATCGGATCGGCGCTCGTCGATCTCCTGCTCGCGGCCGGTCACCGTCCGTTTCTCGTGGCCCGCGATCCGACCCGGTTGGCCGAGGCCAGCGCCCGGTCCGGATGCGACGGTCTGGCCTGCGATGCCACCGATCCGGATGCCTTCGACGCCTGTGCCGACCACGTCGCGGCCCGGCTCGGCGGGCTCGACGGGATGGTCAACTGCGCCGGTTCGCTCCTTCTCAAGCCCGCCCATCTGACCACCACGGCCGACTGGCAGGCGACGATCGCCGCCAATCTCACCACGGCCTTCGCCTGCGTACGAGCGGCGGGTCGGCTCCTCAAGGCCCATGGGGGCTCGGTGGTCCTGGTCAGTAGCGCCGCGGCGCGCGTCGGCCTCGCCAATCACGAGGCGATCGCTGCGGCGAAGGGGGGAGTCATCGGTCTGGTGCTGTCGGCGGCCGCGACCTATGCGCGGGCCGGGATCCGGTTCAACGCGGTCGCTCCGGGGCTCGTGCGGACCCCGCTCACCCGCGGCCTGGTCGCGAGCGAGGCGGCGGAAAAAGCCTCGATCGCCATGCATCCGGCCGGCCGCCTCGGGGAACCGGCCGACGTCGCCCGGGCGATCGCCTGGTTGCTCGACCCGGCACAGTCGTGGGTCACCGGACAGGTGCTCTCGGTGGACGGTGGCCTGGCCGATCTGCGCGCCCGTTCGGTCTGAAGTTGCCGGCGATCCGCTGCCCGCCCGGCCCCGACGGCTCACGGCGATCGCGCGGGGGATGATCCAGCACTCCCCCATTGAGGGTGGTCTGTCCGGTGAGGTGGACGGCGCCTGGTTTGTGCCGAATATGCCGGATGATGGTCCGGCGACAACCCGGGGCACCGCGTTTTTCCCCCGCTGATGGGTGCAGTCGCCGCGCGGGGGGAGGTATCCTTTCCATCATGAACACCTCACACGATTCGCACCGGAGCGCTGGCCCGACCGGCGACCAGAAGGCGCCGACGTTCAGACTTTGGCTGATGATGGTGCTCGAGTTCGCCATCTGGGGCGCGTGGCTGCCACTTATCTGGGGCTACATGGGGAAGGACGGCCTCAACTTCTCCGATGCCCAGCAGGCCTGGGTCGGCAGCGCCTTCGCCATCGCCTCGATCGTCGGGATCCTGTTCTCGAGCCAATTCGCCGACCGGACGTTCGCGGCGGAGAAGTTCATGGCCGCCAGCCACCTCATCGGCGGGCTGGCGATCCTCGGCATGTACTGGGCGAAGGATTTCCCCACCTTCTTCGGCCTGATGCTCGTCCACTCGCTGCTCTACGTGCCGACGATCTCGGTGTCGAACTCGATCGCCTTCGCCCACCTCAAGGATGCGAAGCGCGAGTTCGGGCTGGTGCGCATGGGGGGCACGATCGGGTGGATCCTCGTCGCCTGGCCCCTGTACTTCATTCTCTATGGGAAGACCGGTGCCGACGCGGTCGCCGCCAGCCGCACCATCTTCCTCGTTTCCGGCCTGATCTCGCTCGTGCTCGCGGCCTACAGCCTCACGCTGCCCCACACGCCGCCGCGGCGCGCGTCGCCTGGCGAGGGGGGATTGGCGTCGCTCAAGGCGGCGAGCCTGCTGGCCAAGCCCTATTTGCTCGTGCTGTTTCTCGTCACGTTTCTCGACGCGATGATCCACAATGGCTACTTCTTCCTCGCCGGCGGCTTCCTCGGTAGCACCAAGGTGGGGATCAAGCCGGAGTGGATCATGCCGGTGATGAGCATCGGGCAGGTGGCCGAGATCGCCACCATGGCGGTGCTCGGGGCGGTGCTGGCGAAGTTCGGCTGGAAACTGACGATGATCCTCGGGATCCTCGGCCATGCGGCCCGGTTCGCCGTCTTCGCCTTCATGCCGCAGAACCAGGCGATGATCATCGCCGTGCAGGTGCTCCACGGGATCTGCTACGCCTTCTTCTTCGCCACGCTCTACATCTTCATCGACGAGGTGTTTCCCAAGGACGTGCGGTCGAGTGCCCAGAGCCTGTTCAACCTGCTCGTGCTCGGGATCGGCGATCTGGCGGCGAAGTGGGTCTTCATCCCGCTGCAGAGCGGCCTGACCAGCGCCGACGGGATCGTCGACTACCGGCGGCTGTTCCTCGTGCCGGCAGGGTTGTCGTTGTTGTCGGCGATCCTCCTGCTGATCTTCTTCTGGCCCCCGCGGTCGATCGGTTCGGCGGCCGAGGCGGAGGACGATCTCGAGACCGAACCGCAGATCGTCACCTGACCCGAGCGGCGGCGGATTCCTCCGGTCGGGCACGATTCCTCCGGTCGGGAACGGGGCCGGCGGTCAGCTGGCCCAGCGGCACGGTCGCCATGATCCCGAACGGCCCATGAGCGACCGCGACCCCCCCCCGCCGCACACCACCCGCGAGGTCAGTCCGGCGCCCCCCGCCGCTCGAGACCCCCGGTCGGCACGGGCTGGCGTCACCCTCGCGGTTGCCCACCTCGCGGTGACGGCGTTCATGGTGGGGCTGATCTGGTACGTGCAGGTGGTGCACTACCCGCTGATGGCCGGTTGGCCGGCGGAGGACTTTCCGCGTTACGAGGCGGCCCACCGGGAGCGCACCGGCTGGATCGTGGTGCCGGTGATGCTCACCGAGGGGCTGCTCGCGGCTGCCCTCGTCGTCCGCCGGCCGCGGGGCGTGGCGGTGTGGCTGCCGGCCGTGGGCCTGATGGCGCTTGTGGCGCTCCAGGTGAGCACGTTCTTCATCCAGGTGCCCTGCCACGAGCGCCTGGCCCAGGGCTGGGATCCGGCGACGCACGCCTGGCTGGTGGAGAGCAACTGGATCCGCACGGCCGCCTGGTCGTTCCGCGGCCTCCTCGCGGCGTCGATCGTGCTCCGGGCGACCTGCTGATTCGTCTTGCGGTGGCGGCCGCGGTCGGCCTATATCTCCCGGCCCCGCGCCCCCGCCCGGCCGACCCGCCGGCTGCCATCCACCGGAGTCACGCCGATGCCGACGCTCTCTCTCGACGAGCTGGCCCGTCGCGTGGGAGGCACCCTCGTCGGCGCCGCGGCAGGCAGTGGTGCCGGCAGTGGCACCGTCAGCGGTGCCGCGACGCTCGACACCGCCACCGCGGGCGACATCAGCCTCGTCGATACCGCCGACCGCCTCCCCCGCCTCGCGGCCAGCCGGGCAGCCGCCGCGATCGTACCGCGCGGGACCGGGCCCCGCGACCGGCCCACGATCGAGGTCGACGACGTCCACGCCGCCTTCACCGCCGCGGTCGTCTGCTTCCGCCCGCCACGGCCCCGGCGGCGGATCGGCGTCAGCCCACAGGCGGTCGTCGATCCCAGCGCCGTGCTCGATGCGGATGTCGATGTCCATCCGCTGGCGACGATCGGCCCCGACACCTCGATCGGCGCCGGGGTCACGATCCACGCCGGCGCCCATGTCGGCGCCGGCTGCCGGATCGGTGCCGGCTCGGTGATCCATCCCGGCGCCGTCCTCTACGACGACACGGTGGTCGGCCAGCGGTGCACGATCCATGCCGCGGCGGTGCTCGGTGCCCACGGCTTCGGCTACCGGGTGGCCGTCGATCACTACGAGCTCTCCGCCCAGCTCGGGTGGGTCGAGCTGGGGGACGATGTCGAGGTCGGCGCGGGCACGACCATCGATCGCGGCACCTACGGCCCGACCACGATCGGTGCCGGCACGAAGATCGACAACCAGGTGATGATCGCCCACAACTGCCGCCTCGGCCGGCACAACATGATCTGCTCCCAGGTCGGGGTGGCGGGCAGCACCTCCACCGGTGACTGGGTGGTGATGGCGGGCCAGGTCGGCGTCCGCGACCACGTCCACATCGGCGACCGGGCGGTGCTCGGTGCCCGCTCGGGGGTGTCGTGCGACGTCGCCGCCGGCGCGACCGTGCTCGGCGAGCCGGCGATCGACCTCCGCGAGCGGAAGCTGCAATTGGCGACGATCAGCAAGCTGCCGGAGATGCGCCGCCAACTCAAGGACCTCGTCGCCCGGGTCGCGGCCCTCGCGGGCGGCAGCGCGACGAGCGCTGAAAAGGTGGAGCGGGAGGCGGCCTGACGGCCGGTACGGGGCATGCGGCCGGACGGTGGACTGGACGGGGAGACGATCGGCATCATCGCCGGCTGGGGCCGTTACCCGGTGGTGGTCGCCGAGGCGATCCGTCGGCACGGTGGCCGGACGGCAGTCCTTTCGATCCGTGACCACGCCGATGCCGCGCTCGAGCCGCTGGCCGACATCCACGGCACCGTCGGGGTGGCGGAGCTCGGCGGGGCGATCGCGTTCTTCCAGCGCGCCGGTGTCCGTCGGGCGACGATGGCGGGCAAGATCCACAAGACCAAGCTGTTCGCCAAACGGGCCTGGCTCCACCACCTCCCCGATTGGCACGGGCTGGTGACGTTCTGGCCGCACTTCGTCAGCCGGCGGCGCGACAACCGCGACGACTCCCTCCTCTCTGCGATCACCGCCGCCTTCGATGCCGAGGGGGTGGCGATGTGCCCGGCCACCGACTTCGCCCCCGAGCTGCTGGCCACGGCGGGGCTGCTGGCCGGGCGGCCGCTGTCGGCCGGCGAGCTGGCCGACGTCGTCTTCGGGTGGCGGCTCGCCAAGGAGCTGGGGCGCCACGACATCGGCCAGACGGTGGTGGTGCGGCGCCGGGCCCCGCTGGCGCTCGAGGCGATCGAGGGCACCGACGAGTGCATCCGCCGCGCCGGCCGCCTCTGCCCCGCCGGCGGCCTGGTGGTGGTCAAAGTGGCCAAGCCGCAGCAGGATCTGCGCTTCGACATGCCGACGATCGGGGTCGGCACGCTCGAGTCGCTCCGCGCGGCGGGGGGGCGGGTGCTGGCGATCGAAGCGGGGCGGACGATCCTCGTCGATGCCCCCGCCCTGGCGGCGACCGCCGTGGCGGCAGGGATCACGCTGGTCGGTTTCTGCGATGCCGCCGGGCTCCCCGAGACCGGCGACGGGGCGGCCGCCGCTTGATCCTGGGCGGCAGGCATATACTGCCGCCATGCGCTCCACCGTCGTTTTCCTCTCGTGGCTGCTGATCCTCGCCGTGGTGGATCCATTCTCCGCCGGGGCGCACGGCCAGGCAGTCACCGCTCCGGCCCCCGGCACGACGAACGATGCGGCGGCCGACGGGCCAGATGAGCCGGCCGATGGCCCGGGGCCCGGGGCTCGAGCCACCGATCGCACCACGGCACCGCGGCCCCGGCCGCTGCCGATCGACATGCGGATCGACCGGCGCCAGCCGATCCCGCCTCCAGCGCCCTTCCACATGGGGCGGGAGATCGCCCAGACGATGCACTACACCGGGGCGCCGTGGCTGGTGCGCGAGAGCCGGCAGCGAGAAGAGGACTGCCGGATGCTCTTGGAGGCGCTCGAGGTCCGCCCCGGGCAGACGATCTGCGACATGGGGTCGGGCAACGGCTTCTACACGATCGAACTGGCGCGCCGCGTCGGCCCCGAGGGGCTCGTCTACGCCGTCGACATCCAGCCGGAGATGCTCCGCCTCCTCTCCCGGCGGGCGGCCGCGGAGGGGCTGGCCAACATCCGCCTCATCCTCGGCACGGCGATCGATCCCCGGCTCCCTGCGGCGACGATCGACATCGTGCTGTGCGTCGACGTCTACCACGAGTTTTCTCATCCGGTGCCGATGCTCGACCGGATCCGTGAGAGCCTCGCGCCCGGTGGCCGGCTGGTGCTGGCGGAGTTCCGCGGCGAGGATCCGGCGGTGCCGATCAAGCCGCTCCACAAGATGACCAAGGCGCAGGTCCGGGCGGAGTTGGAACCGGTTGGGTTCCGGCTGGAACGCGAGTTCGATCGCCTCCCGTGGCAGCATCTGCTGTTCTTCGGCGCGCCGGCCGAAGCGGTCGGTGCGCCGCGGTGAGCCGGCGGCTTCGGCCGGTGTCTGCTACCCTGTTCCCTGTTCCTTGTTCCCTGGTCACCTGGTCACCTGGTCACCCGAGCAGCCCGTGCCAAAGTCCAGCCCTCGCCTTTGGCCACTCGAACAGCTGCGCTTTTCACGGGAACTGCGTTTTCGGCACCTCATCCGTGGGGTGCCGCAGGCTGTTTGTCCGCAGCCTGCCGGGCCCGCTCACACCCCTGGTGCACTCGGGTGGCGACCGGGAGGGAGCGGTGCCCGCCGGGATTTGGACTGGAGTCCCTCTGACGGGGGAATCTGATTGGTCCAACGAAACCGCGGAGATGATCTTTATCGGCGGGATTTGTGAGGATTCCGTGCTTGTGAGGAATGTTCCACCAGCTTGATTCGAACCCGCCGGCTCGGTCTACTGACGTCGCGTTCTCGCGGTCAGCCAGGCAGGCAAGGCCCGGCCTACAGCACAGAAATCGAATGCAATTCGAGCCCCGCCCGTTTCGAAGTCACGGCACTGCCTCCCGATCCCCGACGGGAGGCTCCCTTGATCCGGTCGTCAGTCTGCAAGCGGCGCCAGCCGGTGGCACGGCAACCACCGGGCCGTCCGGCGCGGAATCGGAGCGCGGATCGACACCGACCGGATCGACTGATCGGCCCGGCAGAGACGTCGACGGTCTGCATGGAGCGGGCGCTGCCGCTCAGGGGGCTCAAGGTGCTCAAGGTGCCCAAGGTGCTCAGGGGGCTCAGGGGGCGAAGTCCGGAGCCACCGGTGGCAGCGCGGCTGGTGGCAAGGCCGCCGGCGAGGACTGCAACTGGGTGCTCGGCGGCAATCCCACGATGCGGAAGATCGCCCGGTCGATCGAGCGGGCCGCCGCCGTCGAGTGCACGGTGCTGGTTTGCGGTGACACCGGCACCGGCAAGGAATTGTGGGCCAGGTTGCTGCACCGCAGCGGCCCCCGCGCCGGCAAGCCGTTCGTGCCGGTGAACTGCGGCGCCCTGTCGCCGTCGCTGGCGGAAAGCCAGTTGTTCGGCCACGAGAAGGGGGCGTTCACCGGTGCCCAGGGGCGGGCTCTGGGTATCTTCCGGGCCGCCGAGGGGGGCGTGGTCTTCCTCGACGAGATCGGGGAGATGCCGCTCGAACTGCAGGCCAAACTGCTGCGCGTGCTTCAGCAGCGCGAGGTCTTCCCGGTCGGCGCCGAGCAACCGGTGCCGATCGACGTGCAGGTCGTCGCCGCCACCAACCGCAATCTCGAGGAGGAGGTCCGCAAGGGCACGTTCCGCGAGGATCTCTACTTCCGTCTCAACATGATCGAGCTCCGGGTGCCACCGCTGCGTGAGCGGCGCGAGGACATCCCCGAGTTCATCAGGTTCTTCTCGCGGTTGTATTCGGCCCGCTACCGGATCGAGGAATGGGTGCCCAGCGCCGACGTGCTCGCCGAGTTCTGCAGTTTCGACTGGCCGGGCAACGTGCGGCAGTTGTCGCATGTCATCGAGCAGGCCTACGTGCTGCAGATCGAGCCGCAGATTCCCCAGCGGAGCGAGCCGAGCGAGTCGTCCGCCGCGGCGGGCGGGCGGCTGCCGTGCCTCGATCTGGCGAAGCTCCGCCAGCAGGCGATCAAGCAGGCCTTGGAGATCACCCGCGGCCACAAGGCACGCGCGGCCAAGCTCCTCGGCGTGCATGCCAACACCCTCACGCGGATGCTCCGCGAGGACAAGCTCGACACCGCTCCGGGTGACGGCGCGGACGAGGAATGATGCCGCGCTGAGATGCGGCCGGGTTGCCCGAATCCCGCGGCGCTCAGCCGTGGAGGTCGGACAGCCTGCGGGGCGCCGGGGTCGGCGCACCGCCCCCGGTGAGGCAGTGCATGATCGTCACGGCACCCGCCGAGACGAGGCTCCAGGGGGCCCAGTCAGGCGCCACGAACGGCCTCGCCTCCCCGGCACCGTCGATCGGCAGGAGCATCACCGAATCGACGATCAGCAGTTCCGCTCCGACGGCACAGGCGAAGATCCCGGCGGCCAGGCAGGCGCTTTTCCACATCGGCGGTCCGCGGCCCTGGGCCGGTCTCCGGTTGGCTGCCAGGGAGCCGCTGCCGCGCGGCGCCGAGGCGATCACCAGTGGGATCGGCGTGGGGTGGCCCTCGGCATCAGGCGCCGACACGACCCGTGCGCTGGCGACGATTGGGGGGATGGCGCGGACTGGATCGGCCGCGCCGGTGGGTCGTGCCATCCCGGTGGGGCACCGGGAATCCCCTCAGGAATGGGCGCTGCGCCCCGTCGGGTCATGGCGTCCCGGGGTTTCGCCGGCCGGTGTATCGCCCACCGACTCGCCATCGGCGGCCGCCCGGGCGGCGCGGCGCTCGGTGTCGGTTCCGGGCACGAGCTGCGGGCTGCCGGTGGATTGTTCCACCAGCGTGCGGAGTTGGGCCCCGTCGATGACTTCGGTCTCGAGGAGCTGGTGGGCGATCAATTCCAGTGCCGCCCGGCGCGACTCGAGGATCCGGCGGACGCGCTCGATCCCGGTGTCGATGATCCGCCGGACCTCCTCGTCGATCTCGCGGGCGGTCTGCTCGCTGTGGCTGCGGGCGGCGGGCAGATCGGCGCCGGCACCGGCCAGGAACGGGGATCGCTGGCTCTCCCGGTAATTCACCCGTCCGAGGCGGCTCATGCCGTAGTCCATCACCATCGCCCGGGCGATCTCGCTGGCCCGCTCGAGGTCGTTCTGGGCGCCGGTGGAGACGTCGGCGTAGATCATCTCCTCGGCGATCGTGCCACCGAGGAGCACCTGGATCCGGCTCTCGAGTTCGCTCTGGGTGAGCAGATACCGGTCATCCTCCGAGCGCTGCATGGTGTAGCCGAGCGCGGCCAGGCCACGCGGGATGATCGACACCTGGTGGACCGGATCGGTGTTGGGCAGCGAGTAGGCGATCAGGGCATGGGCCGCCTCGTGGTAGGCCACGCGGCGTTTCTCGTCCTCCTGAAGGACCCGCTTCTTCTTCTCCAGGCCCGCCGTCACCCGCTCCACCCCCTCGTTGAACTCCTCCATGCCGACCGAGGTCTTGTTGTTGCGGGCGGCGAGGAGGGCCGCTTCGTTGACGAGGTTGGCCAGATCGGCACCGCAGAATCCCGAGGTGATCCGCGCGACCTGCTCGAGGTTCACCGACGGGTTGAGCTTCACGTCGGCGACGTGCACCTTGAGGATCGCCTCGCGGCCGCGGACGTCGGGGCGGTCGACGAGCACGTGGCGGTCGAAGCGACCGGGCCTCAGCAGCGCCGGGTCGAG
>SXWA01000096.1 GCA_005791575.1 Planctomycetaceae bacterium | reverse complement strand
CTGGGCAGCCCGCCCCTGGGAAGCCCGGACGAGGGGGTTCAGGGCTCGAGCCGGCGAAACGCCTCCCGGCCGACGATCATCGGCACCGCCACGGCCAGGGCGCAGATCACCACCGCCAGGGTCAGCCCGCCGGCGACTCCCCGCCAGGTGCCGACGCGGGCCAGCAGGGCGAGCCACCCTGCGCTTTCCCGGATCGCGCCTGAGCCGAGAATCGTCAGTTGCGTGGGCACCGCCGTCAGGGCCACCACGAGGATCACCAGGAGCGAGCCGAGCACGAGGCTGAGTGTGCCACCGAACCCGGCGGCGATCTTCGCGGCGGAGGATTCACGGAGGTTGGGCATCCACGCCCCGAGACCGACGGCGATCCCCGACAGCCCGAGGCAGATGCCCACCGCGCTGACCGAGTGGACCAGCATGACCCACCCCGGCAGCGCGAGCATCAGGTCGCTGACGAGCACGAGACCGAGGCAGGGTACGACCGTGCCGACGGTCGCGAGCACGAACTTCGACCAGAGGATCTCGTCACGCCGCACCGGCAGCAGCCCGAGGATCCAGAACCGCCGCCCCTCGAGGCTGATCATCGGGTAGACGAACTTGGTCGTGAACGTCGAGAGCACCAGGCCGATGACGGTGAGGTTGAGGAAGCCGACCACCGGCGCGTAGGAACCGCTGTAGTGGAAGGCCCGCATCGACAGACAGTAGAAACCGAGGAGGACGACGAAGACCACGAGCTGTGACCACTGGGTGACGTCGCGGCGGAAGAGGCGGATGTCCTTGACCAGCAGCAGCCGCACCGGTGATGCGGCGCGGTCGCCCGTACCGGCGAGAACGGCATCGATCCGGCGCTGGCGCGGCGGCCGGCGGGAGGGGATCTCGGCCGTCAGGCGGCTGAAGCCGGTGCGGTAGAGGTGCCGGGCGATCCAGCGGGCGACGACCTGCAGCAGCAGCGCGTTGGAGACGAGCACCGCAAGGAAGCGGAGCGACTCCCCGAGGGCCACCCCCGCCCGGGGGCCGTGGGCGCCGGCCGCCTCGAGGAGCCCGGTCGACAGCCACCAGCTCGGCAGCAGCCGCTGCTGGGAGATCTCCAGGCGCGCGAGCACCTGCTCGAACCAGGGGGGGGTGAGGGCGTCCTCGCCGGGAGTGACGAGCGCCGACCAGCCCAGCCACGCCAGGGCGAGCAACACCATCAACGCCGCGCCCGCCGTCGCCTGGAGGCGGTAGCGCGGCAGCCAGGCGACGATCGCCAGCGCGAGCATCGCCCCGAGGGTGGCGGGAATCGTGATGAACGACACCATGAAGGGCACGAGCAGCAGCATGTAGGGCCAGCCGGCGCCCCGCACCCGACCGAAGGCGACGAGCATCGGGCTGCCGAGGAGGATGAACCCCCAGCCGGCAAACCACAGCGCCTCGCGGAAGATGTGGGTGAACACCGCCGCCGGCCGGGCCGGCAGGGTGAGGAGGAGCTTGGCTTCGCGCGAGGTGTAGAGACCGGCGTAGGCGAGGATGCCGGTGGAGAACAGCACCAGCATGAGCAGGGTCGAGAAGAAGGTGTTGAAGAGGAGCGGAGCGACGTTGGCGTGGATCGAGGCGAGGAAGGCGAATCCCTCGCGGAAGAGGAGGTACAGCGTCAGCCAGAACACGGCACTGAGCACGACGACCAGCACCAACCGCAGCCGCGCCGTGGCGAGCATGCCGCGGACGATGGCCCAGGCGGTGACTGCCCGCAAGCGCCAGAAAAGCCGGCCCTCCTCCGGCTCCGTGAGGGGCCGGCAGCCCGCGTCGCCCTCTGCCGGTGGACTCACGGTGCTGCCATGCCCCCGTCGACGTCGGCCGCCGCGCCGGCCCGGGGATCGGTCAGTTCGAGATAGAGCTCCTCGAGGCCGGCGGCGGCCACGGCCATCTGGCCACGCAGTTCCCCGACGGTGCCGAGGAACCGGAGGCGACCCCGGACCATGATCCCGAGACGGTCGGCGAGTTCCTCGGCGAGGGCGAGGATGTGGGTCGACATGAACACCGTCATCCCCCTCCGGGTGCGCTCGCGGAGCATGTCCTTGACGATCCGCATGCTGCGGGGATCGAGGCCGACCATCGGCTCGTCGAGGACGAGCACGGCCGGATCGTGGACGAGCGCCGCGGCGAACACGAGCCGTTGGCGCATGCCCAGCGAGTAGCTCTCGGCGAGGTCGTCGATGAAGGCGGCGAGTTCGAACTGCCCGATCCCCGAATCGATCGCCGGGCCGGCTGCTGCCCGGCTCATGCCGAACATGTCGGCGATGAACCAGAGGAACTCCCGGCCGGTGAGCTTCTCGTACAGCGTCGGTTCGTCGGGGACGTAGCCGAGTCGGAGGTGGGCGGCACGCGGATCGCGGACGACGTCGTGCCCGCAGACCGACACCGTGCCCGCCGACGGGGCGAGGAGCCCGACGAGCATGCGGATGGTGGTCGTCTTCCCGACACCGTTGGGACCGAGCAGGGCGAAGAGTTCTCCGGGGGGAATGGTGAGCGAGAGGTCGGTCACGGCCGGTTTCTGACCGTAGCTGCGGCTCACCGCGGCGAACTCGATCATGGGGCACCGAGGGCAGGCGAGATGGGATCCCCATCCCCGGCGGGGGTGGCGTCGAGCGAGGCCGCCAGCGCGGTTGCCTCCGCGTCGGAGCGGCGGACGAAGACCAGCCGGGAGGCCCCGATCATCGCCTCCTGGCGGATGAGCCGGCCCTCGAGATCGACCCAGAGACGGAGGCGGACGGCCGTGTCGGTGGAAGAACCGTCGCGGAACGTCACCAACCGTGCCGTCACCGGTTGATCGTCGAAGAAGGTCATCGTCTCACGCTCGACGTGGGCGTGGAGCATCTCGAACGACGACGTATCCCCGCGCAGCGGATTGAACACCGGGGCAGTCCACCGTTGCCCCACGGTGAGACCCGGCAGTCGCGCGTTGGGGGAGAGTTCGTTGGTGAAAGCGAACGCCCCGGGGAGCTTGCGGCTGGTCTCGAAGCGGAGGTCGCGGGCGCGGATCGAGACCCGCACGTCGCCATCCTCCACCGTGCCGATGACGAAGATCGTCTCCCCGGTCTCCGGGAGCCGGACGGCGGAGTGGAACGACTCCAAGCGGCCCGCCGCGTCGACCGCCAGCCGCCCGGTCGCCTTCATCGAGACCTGCAGTCCCCCGGGCAGGGTTTTCCGCACCAACAGTTTCAGCCAGGGAGGAATCAGATCCTCCAGTGGCAGCCGGCGGAGGTCCATCGTGCTCTCGACCGCGAGGCCTCCGCCGGGGAGTTGTCGGGCCTGGCTGATGAGGCTGCCGACCGGGCGATCATCCCACGACACCGACCAGGCCACCGGGATGAATTCCCCTTCGACGGCCTCCAGCACGCTCGCACCGGACGGCGGCCGACTCTGGAAGGTGGGGAGGATCTTGTCGACCACCAGCCAGCCGTTGGCCACGCACCAGAAGACGACCACCAGAGGCGTCAACCAGGATCGCGACATGACCGGGAGCGCGCCGAGGGGGGCACCGTCAATCCTGCGCACACGCCGAAAGAAGCGACGATGCGCCTAACATGCTAGCAGGCTGTGGATAAGTGGATAAACAGCCTGCTGCACCTCTCCTCTTCAACTCCCTCAATTTGCCCGCGAGTGAACTGTCCGCCGCGGCTCGGCCGTGCAGCAGCGGGCTCCGGTGGCCGCAGCCAGGATCGATTGCCGCCGCGCCGGCTGGGGCGTAGACTCGGGGGCGTTTTCGGGGGAAGGAAGGCCTGACTGGATGGACCCGTCCGGAGGGCACTGCTCATGAACACTGTCGTCCACTATTTTCAATCCTGCCCCGTCTGTGGCCGGGCACTGCGGATCCGTGTCAGTCTCTTGGGCAAGCATGTCTACTGCCAGCACTGTGGCGGTGGATTCCGGGCGACCGACCCGGCCACGCGCGCGGCACCGGCCGTGCAGCCGCACCATGCCGCCGTGCAGCCGCACCATGCCGCGGTCGCGGCGATGGCGCCCGCGTGTGGCAACGGCGACGGCCACCACGTCGCTCCGCCGTGTGAAGACGATCTCCTCCACCGCGTCGAGGTGGTGCTGCGGCGGGCGGAGCAGGTGCGGGCCGGCGCCGCGATGGTGACCGCCGGAGTCGCAGGACATGGCGCGGCGGGGTGCGCCGGCTGCACGGTCGATGCCCACCGCGATGCCTCGTCGGTGGGGCGCTGATCGAGCGTGTCAGGCCGGAATTCCCTGTTCACGCGGGGGGGCGGAAGGCGGGCGGCCAACCGGCCGTGTCGAGCCCGGCCAGCGTGGCGAGCGTGGCCCAGTAACCGGGAAACGTCTTGCCGACACAGGCCGGGTCGCGGATCACCACGTTGTCGATCCGCAGGCCCACCAGCGCCAGGCTCATCGCCATCCGGTGGTCGTCGTAGGTGGAGAGCTCGGCGCCGTGGAGCGCCACCGGATCGATCGTGAGGCCATCGTGTGTTTCGTGCACGCGTGCGCCGAGCCGGACGAGTTCGCGGGCGAGATCGCCGATCCGGTCGGTTTCCTTGTCGCGGATGTGGGCGACGTTGCGGATCGTCGTCGGGCTGCCGGCGAACAGGGCAACCACCGCCAGCGTGGGCACGGTGTCGCTGATGGCGTTCATGTCGATGTCGATGCCCCGTGCCGCCCGGCCCGCCACCGTGACCCCTGAATCGTCCCAGCCCACGGTGCAGCCCATCCGCTCGAGTGCGGTGCAGAAATCGACGTCGCCCTGCAGGCTGTCGCGCGACAGGCCCGCCACCGTCACGCGGCCACCGGTGAGCGCGGCCGCGGCGAGGAAGTAGCTGGCGGCGGAGGCGTCGGGTTCGATCCGGTAGTCGCCGCCGGTGTAGCCGCCGGCGGCGATCCGCCAGTGGCGCGGCCCCGTCGCATGGCAGTCGGCCCCGAAGGCCGTCATCACGCGCCGCGTCATCTCCAGATAGGGGGTCGAGACGAGCGTGCCAGCGAACGTGATCTCGAGGCCCTGCGGCATGCAGGGCCCGGCCATCGCCAGACCGCTGGCGAACTGGCTCGACGTGCTGCCATGCACCACCGTGGCTCCGCCGGCGAGCCCCGCTGAGCGGATCACGACCGGAGGGCAATCCCCCGGGCTCTCGGCGGTCGCGTCGATCCCGAGGCCACGGAGCGCGGCCAGCAGATCGCCGATCGGCCGCTGCCGCATCCGTGGCGTGCCGTCGAGGTGGTACCGACCGTGGCCGAGGCCACAGATCGCCGACAGGAAGCGCATCGTCGTGCCGCTGGCGGCGCAGTCGAGCGTTGCGGCGGATGCCGGGATGCGGCCGTCGCAGCCGTGCACGGTGATCCGTTCCCCGGCCCAGTCGGATTCGAGACCGATACCCAGCGCCCGCAGGCCCTCGGCCATCACCCGGGTATCCTGGCTGTCGAGAACGCCCGTCAGCCGGCTCGTGCCCTTTGCCAGCGCTGCGCAGACCAGCGCGCGGTTGGTGATGCTCTTCGATCCCGGCGGGCGAACCGTACCGACGATCGGGGCGCTCGAGGGAATCATCCGGAGGGGTGGCGACATGGCCGGGAGTCTACCGCCGGAGGCCAGCGCAGCCGATGGGCGGCCGTGGAACTACGACCTCGTCCTGCCGCCGGCGATCCGCTTCGGGGCCGGCCGGATCGAGGAGATCGGGGCCGTCGTGGCCGGCCTCGGCCGCCGCGCGCTCGTGGTGGGGGGAAAACGTGGCCTGTTCGGCGGTGCCGTCTGGCCGACGATCGCCGCGAGTCTCGGGCAGGCTGGCGTGGCGTGGCTTCGCCTGGCCGAGACTGCCGGTGAACCGACGGTGGACGACGTGGCTGCGGCGCTGGCTGCGGCCGTCGCCTGCCGGCAGCAGGGTGACGTGGTTGTGGCCGTGGGGGGCGGATCGGCCATCGACCTGGCGAAGGCGGTCGCGGGCTTGGCGGTGATCGCGCCGCCCGCGGCCGATACCGCAGCCCTCGATCAACTCGTTGTCGATCATCTCGAGGGGGTGGGTCGGGGGCGCGTGCTCGCGCAGGCGCCGCTGCCGCTGGTCGCGGTTCCGACCACGGCTGGCACCGGCGCCGAGGCGACGCGCAACGCCGTGATCGGCTGCCCGCGGCGCCGGTTCAAGAAGAGCCTGCGCAGCCCGTTGCTCGTGCCCCGGAGCGTGATCGTCGACCCCGATCTGACGCGCTCCTGCGACCGCCTGACGACGGCGGCGGCGGGGCTCGACTGCATCACGCAGCTCGTCGAGTCGTTCATCTGCCGGTTTTCCGCCCCCGTGCCGCGGGCGCTGGCACTGGCGGCGCTCCCGGGAGCGGTCGCCGCCCTCCCCCGGGTGATGGCCGATCCGGACGACGCCGCCGGCCGCGCGGCCCTGGCGCACGCGGCGCGCGTCTCGGGGATCGCGCTGACCAACTCCGGCCTGGGGATGGCCCACGGCGTCGCCGCCGCGCTCGGCGTGGAGTGTGGCGTGGCCCACGGGGTCGCCTGCGGCATGCTTCTGCCGGTGGCTCTCGAAGTGAACCGCACGGCAGCCGGCGCCGATCTGGCGTGCCTCGAGCGCGCCTGCGATCCCGGCGCGCGGGGCGACGACGCTGCCGCCGCGGTGGCGTTCGTCGATCGGATCACGGCGCTGGTCGATTCCTGTGGACTGCCGCGGCGGCTCAGCGCTCTCGGCCTCGCCGGCGACCGGATCGACTGGCTGGCTGCCAACTCGGGCGGGGCGAGCATGCGCGGCAACCCGGTCGCGCTCGATGCTGCGGCGCTCCGGCCGGTGCTCGAGAGGATCTTTTGACCCGAGGACCGCGGTCGTTGTACCCCGCCGTCCGACAGCGGCCTGCCACCACGGTCCCCAGGTTGGTGGCAGGCACCAAGTGAAGAGCCGGCACCAGGCGGGGACGACGGCTCGGCTGCTCACCGCTCCGCCGGGGCGGTCAGCAGGGCCGGATCATCGAGCAGGCCGAGGAGGGGCCCGGCCTCGATGCCGAGCGCCGCTGCCGCCTCCCAGCACGCGCGCGCCTTTCCGGCATCGGGCTCGGGCTTCGTGGCGTGGTAGGCGCCGATGAACAGTTCGTTTTCCGGCTTGTCGTCGAACCAGCCGGTGACGATCGCCATGACGATCTTGCCCGGAATCCGGTCGCGGGGGACGGTCGTGTTCTTCCCGGTGGCGCGGTAGATGAACTTCTTGTCGTCGATCTCGACGACCGCCACTTTCTTACCGTCGATGTCGTATTCCTGGCCGGCGGTGACGGTGGCGAGCGCCTGCTCGCGGTAGGCGGCGAAACCCTTGGAATAGTGGAGCAGTTGCTGCCAGGCCTCGACCCGGGCGACCGCCTCCTCCCCGCGCGCCGCTGCCGCGGCCGCCCGGATGGCGTCGTCGGCGGCGTCGAAGTCGCGCTCGGCCAGCGCCCCCCGCGCCTTTGACAAGTGGGGTGCGAGGGGATCGCCCGGCGCCGAGTCGTCGAATGGTCCGGGGAGAGGCGTCGTGCCGGCCGGTTGCATGGCCGCGGCATCGCCTTCAGCTGGCGGCGTCGGATCCGGGGGAGGTTCGCCGGGTGGCGAAGGCTCGTCGGGTGTCGGGCTGGTCGGTGCCGTGGTGGGATCGGGCGCAGGCGGCACCGCTGCGGCGGCCGCTGGCGCGATCGGCTCGTTCGGTTGGCTCAGAGTCGAGGGTGGGGGCGGAGACCCAGTGCCCACAGCGGGAGACCCAGTGCCGGCAGCGGGAGACCCAGTGCCCACAGCGGGAGACCCAGTGCCGGCAGCGGGGATCATTGACTCGAGCACCGACCCCGAACCGTCGGATGGTGCGTGCGCGGCCTGCGCCGTCCGCTCGGATGGCGGCATGGCGGCCTTGACCGGCTCGTCGTCGCCCTGTCCGTCCGCAGGCTTCGTGCGGGCGATCTCGCGGCGCTGACGCGCCGACATGTTGCGTTCCCAGGTGAGCCAGCCGAGTAGACCCGCCAGCGTGAGCAGGCAGAGGAAGCCGACGAGCCAGACTGCGGGAAGGCCCGACCGGCGCCGCGGCGGCGGCGCGCGGAGCCTGATCGGGGCGATGACGGCGCCTTGCTCCGCGTGCTCCGGCAGTTCCCCGTGCGGTTCCGCAGGAGCTTCCGCACGCCATGCGCCGGATGGCGCGGCTGCGTCACGCGTGCGTGGGGCTGCCGCCGCCTCGCGGGGATCCCGTGGTACCCCCGCACCGGGTGGCGGTGGCGGCATCCGGAAGGCGGCCGGGGGGCGACGTGGGACCGGCGTCGGCGCGGCGCGCCCGCTGGCAGCGATCTCGGCGAGCACTTCCTCCCGCGCCGTCTCCACCCGGTCGAGCAGGGCGCGGCGGACCGGTTCGAGCGCGCCGACCTCGAGCCCGCGGAGGAGCGTGATCCGGGCCTTGGCGGCCTCGAGCACGACCAGCGGGTCGGACTCGCTGGGGAGGAGGCCGAGCACCCGGCGCGGATGGCGGAGATCCGCCGGATCGAGTCCGAGCCATTCGCGGCACGGTCCGGCAGGAAGGGGCTGATCGGTCATGGATCGACTCGCGGCGGTGGCTCCCGGAGGACGAATCCTACGCCCGGGTGGCCGGGGTGTCACCGGGGATCGGGCCGCCGGCCGGCGTTTCAGCGCCGCGGCGGAGCCCGACCGGGCGGGCCGCACCCATCAGCCGTGCCGACGCCAGATCGTCAATTCGGCGATCGAGTGCTGGTGCTTCCGGGCCGTCTCCCGGATCACGAACGGGATGTCGCCGCGGTGGACCAGGGCGAACTTCGGCTCGAGCGCCGCCGCCAGACCGGCGAAGCTTCCGAGGGGTTCGCCATGCTCGCGCCGCCCGCCGATCCACTTCGCCTTCGGGGTGTATTCCTCGAGCCAGGTGTAGGGGGAGGTGATGGCGAGCATCCCACCAGGAAGCACCCGCTCACCGATGCCGGCGAGGAACAGACCGGGATCGTAGAGGCGGTCGACGAGATTGCCGGCGAAGACGAGGTCGTAGCCGGTGAACAGCGGCTTGAGGTTGCAGGCATCCCCCTGCATGAACGCCACCCGTTCCGTGAGGCCAACGGCCCCGGGCCCGCGCGCGAGGCCGAGTTTCTCCAGCGACACGCTCCGCGACACCGTCAGCTCCCCTTCGGTGGGCACCTCGTAGAGCACTTCGTCGTGCTGCTGGAGACGCACACCGGACTGGATGAACCGCGCCGAGAAATCGATCGCATCGACGTGCCCGAAGATGCGTGCGAATTCGAACGCCGAGCGGCCCACGGAGCAGCCGATGTCGAGGCAGCGGCGGCGCCGGTCGGCCGGCACGTGGGGCAGCACCGCCTCGACACAGGCCAGGGGGAAGTTGCGGACCCCGAGGGCCTCGGGCCCATAGTGGAACTCGAGGTACTGGGTGACGAGGGTGTCGGTCTCGTAGAGCCGCGAGCCCTCGGTGATCACGTCGTGGCCGGGGGCGTCGATGATCGGCCGGAACCCGGCGTGCTGGAAGAAATGACGGCGGAAGGCATAACGGGCGCTCGCCAGAGCCTCGTTGCCCGTCGCGATCCAGGAGCCCCCCTTGATGAGATTGTGGCGGCCGTCGAACGTCGGCACCGAGAAGTCGTCGTAGAGCGGGTGCACCTCGAAGCCCTTGAAGGGCATGATCGGCGTCCGCGTCCACTGCCAGACATTGCCCACCACGTCGCAGACCGTCGCCTTCGCCGCGCCGGCTCCCTGGGGGCACCCGGCTCCCTGAGGGAACATCGTCACCGGGCAGCTGCTGGCGAAGTGCTCGAGGTTGATGTTGCCGGGGGCCGTGTCCCAGTCGGGCTGGTCGGGCAGCGCCACCGCCTGCCGGAGGGCATGCCAATGGGCCTCCGTCGGCAACTGCACGTTGGTGCCGGTCGCCTCCCGTTGCCACGCGCACCACGCCTGCGCCTCGAGGCAGTTGACCTCGACGGGCCAATCGAGCGGCAGGGGGATTTCCTCGAGCAGGTTGCGCTGGCCGTAGCCCGAGGCGCCGCGGATCCAGAACTTCGGGTGCTCCGCGCGGGTGTACTCCAGCCAGCCGCGGCCCTCGTCCGTCCACCACGCCTGGTTGCGGTAGCCCCCCGCTTCGATGAAGCGGAGGAATTCACCGTTGCTGACCAGCTGCCGGGCGGCGCTGAACGCCGGGAGCCGCACCTCCTCGCTGCCGTATTCGTTGTCCCAGCCGTATGTGTCGTCGGCGGCAGGCTTGCCGAGGTGGACGGTGGTCGCGGCGAACTCGACCCACGGGTTGGCGGGAGTGGGGCCCGACGTCGGGCAGCCGCGCCACAGGCGCTGCTCGGCGACGGCGAGCTCCTCCGGCCGACGGAGATGCTCGAGCGGCATCTGCCGCATGATCACGCTCGAGGTCTCGAGATGGATGCGCTCGTGCTCGATCCCCATGAGGATGATCCAGGCGGGCGCGTCCTGGCGGACCGGCAACTCCAGCGGCATCGATTCGATGAAGCCGTCAACGAGCGCGCGGAGGCGGCGACGGTAGTCGCGGACGGCGCCGACGGTCGGCCACTGGTAGTGGGCCGTGTTGAGGTCGTCCCACGACATCTCGTCGACGCCGACGGCCATCATCGCCTCGAGCCGGGCGTCGAGGCGGTCGGGGATGAAGCGGCCGGCGATCAGCTTGTTGACGTAGAACACCGCCGGATGGGCGCAGTAGAAGATCAGCGGGTGGCGGAGCGGTTCCCAGCGTTCGTACCAGGCCGCGTCGTCGCGGATCAGGTCGAAGAGGCGGTCGTAGAGGGCGCTGGTGGCGTGGTAGTAGCGGCGCAGGGCGTCGCGCCAGCCGGCGACCGGGTCACCGCCGGAGGGGCCGGCGGCGAGGTGCAGGGTCTTGGTGGGGACGAGCGGGTGGGAAAGCGCGGCGAAGAGCCGATCCAAGGTGTCGCCGGCTGGCGTGCCGGTCACTGCAGAAGCCATGCGCACCCCTTCAGGCATCGGTGTCAAAAACGTCAGCAACTCTAGCACGGCAGCGGAGACCATTCACGAGCCGGGGAGGGAGCGGCGCGGTACAGCCGAGCAGCGCCCCCACCACCGCGCCGCGGTGGCAGTTGTCGCCGCCGACGCGGGCGTTGGCGACGACACCGCCGGCAAAGTCACCGGCATGCCGCCACGCGAGCCAGAGGGCGGCCGGGAAGGCCTCGCTGATGTAGCAGGCGGGGCTCACCCTGCCGCCGACCACGGCCCGGTCGTCAAGACCCTCCCACTCCCGCAGCCGACGCGCCGGGAGCCACTGCCCCGCCTCCTCGGCGATCGCCTCCCGCAGCGCGGTGCCCCGGCAGCAGCGGACGAGGATCTGCGTGAAGACCACCGCCGCATCGAGGACCTCGGGATCCTTGTGGGTCAGTCCGACGTGCAGCCGTACCAACCGGACGAGATCAGGATGACGGTCACCGAGGGCGGCGACCAGGGCCGGAACCTGCGCCAGGCCGCCGATGTGCTCGTCGCGGACGCCGCAGTTGATCGGTTTCCTGCCGTGGGCGAGGTTCGTGAAGAAGTGGCGGTGATACTCCTCGACGTAGGTGTCGCGGTGCCGGCCGGGGGTGAGCATGAAGGAGACGTATTCCTCCAGCCAACGCTCCGGATCGTAGTGCCGGTTGCGGCGGACGAGCGCGGCAAGTTCGACCGCGAGGGCGAAATTGAGGGTGTTTTCGCCGGCGGCGAGGAACTGGTGGTAGTGGATGCCGCGCTGGCCCCAGGAGCGGGCCTGCTCGCGGAGGATGTCCCCCTGCGGGCCGGGGCAGTCGTAGCGGCTGCGCCAGAGGATGCTGTCGGGATGGGGGCTGCGCGGGGCGAGGTAGCCGACGGCCGCCGGATCGGCAGCCAATTCGGGGTAGTCGCGGTCGAGGGCGGCACGGTCGTAGTACCAGTGGACCGGCATCGCGAGCGCGTCGGCGATAAGGCTGCCGACAAACGCCGCCCGGTCGGGATCGGTACAGAGTTGCTTTCCACCGTCGCCCGCACCGGGGCCGATGGCCGTCGCTCCTACCACGTCAGGTTTCCCCATCGGCACGTCTCCCTTGAGCAGGATGGCCCCCACCGGAGCCGGTAGGGCATGATTCGCCGCGGTCTGCCGTCAGACCAACACCTTGGTGAGGAACTCACGGACCCGCGGCACGCTCGGGCGCGTGAACAGGTCGTCGGCGGTCCCGTGGGCGGCGATCCGGCCGTCTGCAACGAAGGCGATTTCGTCAGCCACCCGCCGGGCGAAGCCCATTTCGTGGGTGACCATCACCAGTTGCGTGCCGGCAGCCTTGAGTTCGCCGATCATCTCGAGCACCTCGCCGCGCATCTCCGGGTCGAGGGCCGATGTGGGTTCGTCGAGGAAGATTCGCCGCGGCTGCACGACCAGGGCCCTGAGGATCGCGATCCGCTGCTTCTGGCCCCCCGACAGGGCGGCGGGACGTTTGGCGGCGTGTTCGGCGAGGTGGAACCGCTCCAGTGGGCCACGGACCCGCTCCCGCGCCTCCACCTCCGACAAACCGTGCACCCGGACGAGTGGTAACAGCAGGTTGTCGAGGGCCGAGAGGTGGGGAAAGAGGTTGTAGGCCTGGAACACGGTGCCGACCGTGCGCCGGTAGGCCCGCAGCCCCGCCTCGTCGGCCGGGAGGGGGACGCCGTCGAAGGCCACCGTGCCGGCCACCGGCCGGTCGAGGCCGGCGAGGATCCGCAGCAGTGTCGTCTTGCCACCTCCCGAGGGGCCGACGAGCACCAGCGCCTGCACGTCGCCCGTGGCCAGCGTGAGGCCGTCGAGGATGGCCGGTCCGTCGTAGCGCTGGACGAGATCGCAGACGGTGAGTTGCATGCGCGGAGGGGGTCAGGCCTCGAAGCGGAACCGCTTCTCGAGCCACCGGGAGAGGGCGGAGAGGGGCAGGGTGAGGGCGAGGTATCCCGCGGCCAGCGGGAGGTAGCTCTCGAGCGTGGAGTAGGTGAAGGAATTCACCTCCTGGGCGGCGAGCGTGAACTCGCTGATCGCGATCACCGAGAGGAGCGACGAGTCCTTGATCAGCGACACCAGTTGCCCCGCCACCGGCGGCAGCACGAGCCGCACCGCCTGGGGGATGATCACGAATCGCAGCGTCTGGACCGGGGTGAGACCGATCGCCCGGGCGCTGTCGCGCTGCGTGGCGGGGATGGCGGCGAGGCCGCCGCGGATGATCTCCGCCATGTAGGCGCCGCTGAAGGCCGCGAGCACGAGCGTGCCGACGACGTACCGGTTGCCGATCCCGACGGCGCTGGCGACGACATAGAACCCGATGAGCAGCTGCACCAGCAGGGGGGTGCCGCGGATCAGCTCCACGTAGACACGCCCGACCGCCTCGACGAACCGCCAGCGCGATTCGAGGCACAGCGCCGCCGCCAGGCCGATGGCGAGGCTGGCGACGAGCGCCGCGAGGCTGATCGCCACGGTGGTCAGCCAGCCCCTGACGAGCAGGCTGCGGTACTCCCAGACACCGGCCCAGTTCCACGTGTAGTCGCCCGCGGCGAAGGCGGCGGCGAGCAGCCCCGCGAGGGCGGCGATCACGATCGTGTGGGCGAGCCAGCGCGGCATGGAGGGAGCCTACCACGCGGGGGTGGCCCGGGGAGCAGGCCCCGGGGCAGGGCCGTCAGGCGAGGATTTCGCGCACCACGCGGCCATGCACGTCGGTGAGGCGGTAGTCGCGGCCACCGTGGCGGAACGTGAGCCGCTCGTGGTCGATGCCCATCAGGTGGAGCATCGTCGCGTGGAGATCATGGACGTGCATCCGGTGCTCGACGGCGTGCCAACCGAACTCGTCGGTGGCCCCGTGCACCATCCCGCCGCGGACACCTCCCCCCGCCATCCACATCGTGAAGCCGAAGGGATGGTGCTCGCGGCCGTCGCTCCCCTCGGCGGTCGGCGTGCGCCCGAATTCGCCCCCCCAGACGACGAGTGTCTCGTCGAGCAGCCCGCGCGCGGCGAGGTCGGCGAGGAGCGCCGCGACAGGGCGGTCGGTCGCGCGGCAGCGCTCCGGCAGGTCGCGTTTCAGGTTGCCGTGCTGGTCCCAGTAGTTGTTGACCGGCGCGGTGAACAGCTGCACGTACCGCACTCCCCGCTCGACCAGACGCCGGGCGAGGAGGCACTGGCGGCCGAAGAGGCGGGTCGGTTCGTCAGCGGTGCCGTAGAGGCGGTGGGTGGCCGTCGTCTCGCGGGTCAGGTCGAAAGCCTCCGGCGCCTCGGCCTGCATCCGGAACGCGGTCTCGAACGTCGCGATCCGCGCCTCGAGATCGGCGTGGCCGGGATGGTCGTGGCGGTGGAGCGCGTCCAGCTGCGCCAGCGCGTCGAGCTTGGCCCGCTGGCGGCCCCGGTCGGCTTTCGGATCGCCGAGGTCGGCGAGCGGCCGGTCGGGATCGCGCACGAGCGTCCCCTGGTGGACGCTGGGGAGGAAGCTCGAACTCCACAGCTGCGCCCCTTGGAACACCGGCGTCGGGCAGACGACGACGAAGCCCGGCAAGTTGTCGTTCTCCGTTCCCAGTCCGTAGGTCAGCCAGGAGCCGACACTCGGCCGGGAGAATGCCTGCTCGCCGGTGCAGAGCTGGAGGGCGGCCCCGGTGTGGTTGATGTTGTCGGCGACCATCGAGCGGATCACGCACACCCGGTCGATCTGCGACGCCAATCCCGGCAGCAATTCGCTGACCTCTGTCCCCGATCGCCCGTGGCGGGCGAACGTCCAGGGGGAGGGGAGGAGGTTGCCCGTCTTCGTCCGTTCGAGCCGCGGTTTCGCGAAGGGCAGCGGCTTGCCGGCATCGATCGCGAGGCGCGGCTTCGGATCGAGCAGATCGATGTGGGACGGCCCCCCCGGCATGTAGAGGAAGATCACGCGCTTCGCACGCGGCCGGTGCTGCGGCAGGCCCGGGAGCGCGGCCGAGGCGGTCCGGCGCGCGAGGATGTCGCCGAGCGCGAGGAGCCCGAAGCCGCCGCCGGCGCGCGCGAGCATGCCGCGGCGCGCGTGCGCGATCCGGCCGGCATCATGCGGGTCAGTCGACATAGGCGAGCCCGTTGCTGCAGAGCAGGACGTGGGCCAGGTCGGTCCAGCCGGCCGCGCCGCCGGCGGCGACGAGTTCGAGGGCCACCGTCGCCTCGTCGGAGCGCGGCTGCCGACCGAACAGCAGTCGCCACGCGAGATCGACACGCCGGGCCGGGGCCGTGGGGCCGTCGTCCGGCACCTCACGGCACAGCCGGGCGGCGAGGTCGGCGGCGACCCGCAGGACGAAGGGATTGTTGAGCAGCCACAGCGCCTGCGGTGCGACGGTGCTCACGTCGCGCCGTTCGACCACGGCATCGGGGTTGGCGGCATCGAAGAGCGTGGCGAAACCGCCCCTGTCCCACCGCGCGGTCTGCACGTAGAGGCTGCGGCGCGGGCTGGCGACGTCGTGCGTGGCGGGCCCGCCCCGCGGGTGGTCGAGCGTGCCCGCGGCGGCGAGCATCGCGTCACGCAGCGCTTCTGCCTCGAGGCGCCGCGGTGGCATCCGTCCCAGCCAGCGGTTGTCGGGATCGGCGGCGAAATCGGCCGCGTTGGCCCCCCCCGACTGGCGGTAGGTCGCCGAGAGGACGATCCGGCGGTGCAGCCGCTTGAGTGACCAGCCCTCGGCGACGAACCGCCGGGTGAGCCATTCGAGGAGCGCGGGGTGCGACGGTGGCTCGGCGAGAAGCCCGACATTGCTCGCCGTCGGCACGAGCCCGCGGCCGAAATGCCACTGCCAGACCCGATTGACGATCACGCGCGCGGTGAGCGGGTTGGCGGGGGAGGTGAGCCAGTGGGCGAGCGCCCGGCGGCCGCTGCCCGCGCCGATCGGCGGTTGGTCGCCGGCGGCGAGGAAGGCTGGCATCCGGCGTGGCACGATCGGACCGAGCCGCGCATACGTGCCGCGCAGGTGGATCGGCACGTCCTGGATGCCGGGGAACAGCCCCCCGGGAACACCCCCCTCGCTCACGGCGAGGGCCTGCGGCGGCTCCGGCGGCGTGGCGGCGACGAGGCGGTCGCGCTCCGCGCCGATCGCGATCCGCTCCGGATCGTCGGCGCCCGTGCCGCCGCGGTCGAGCGCGGCGAGCGACGCGTCGAGATGGGCGGCGAGCGCGAGCCCCTGCCGGCGGGCGTCGGCCACTGCCCGCGGCACGAGGAGCCGGCGCTGGAGCGTGATCTCGCCCCCCTTCGTGCCCAGCTCCTCGAGCATCCGTGTGCTGTAGAAGATTCCGGCGAGCGCGTAGTAATCGGCCTGCGACACCGGATCGTATTTGTGGTCGTGGCAGCGGGCACAGCCGAGCGTGAGGCCGAGGAACGCCTTGCCGACGGTGTCGATCTGGTCATCGACCATGTCGCTGACGAGCTTCTCTTTGTCGGCGTCGCCGCGGTCCCACGCGCCGTTGACGAGGAACGTCGTCGCCACGAGCCCGTCGGCGTGGATCGCGGCGCCGTCGGGCGCGGGCAGGAGGTCGCCGCAGATCTGCAGCTCGACGAACCGGTCGTAGGGGAGATCGTCGTTGAACGCCCGCACGACCCAGTCGCGGTAACGCCATGCCTCGAGGGGCTCGCAGACGGCGTTGCGCTTGGCGGGATCGCCGTCGTGGTAGTCGGCATAACGGACGACGTCGAGCCAGTGGCGCGCGAACCGTTCACCGTGGGCCGGCGCCGCGAGGAGCCGATCGACGACGTGCGCGGACGCGGCGGGCGATTCGTCAGCGAGGAAGGCGTCGATCTCCGCGGGCTCCGGCGGCAGACCGGTCAGGTCGAAGGTCACCCGCCGCAGCCAGGTGGCGCGATCCGCCGCCGGGGCCGGCTCGAGCCCACGGGCGCGGAGGTCGGCGAGGATGAAGCGGTCGATGTCGTCCATCACCCAGTCGCCGTCAACGGCCGGTGGCAGGGGGTCGGCGATGGGTTGGAACGACCACCAGGCCATCTGGTCGGGGCTCGGCGCCCAGGCGGCGGGCGGTCGCGGGGCGACCTCCGCGCCGGTGCCGATCGTGCCGGCTGGCATCGGCGCGCCGGCGGCGATCCAGGTCTCGAGCGCGGCGATCTCGACGTCGGCGAGTCGTCCGTCGGGGGGCATGCGCGGTTCATCGACGGAGCGCACGACGCGCAGCAGCCTGCTCGCGGCCGGGGCGTTCGGCACGATTGCCGGACCGGATTCCCCCCCGGAGACGATCCCCGCGCGGGAATCGAGCCGCAGCCCGGCAGCGGGGTCGGCACCGGAGTGGCATTCGAGGCAGCGGGCCACGAGCAGGGGCCGGATCGCCTTCTCGAAATGCTCGAGCGGATCGGCCGGCGGCGCGGCTGCCTGTGCGGCCAAGGCCGTCGCGGCGAGAGCGAGCCACAGCGCCTGCGCTTCGGGTCGGGTCATGCCCCACCGTGCCGGTCAGGGAGGATCGAATCGGTCGGGGAGGATCGATCAGACAGCCACGGGCACGGGGACCAGCGCATCGTGTGCCGGGCCGCGCGGAGGAGCATCTTGGGCAACGGGCCGCTGGACCCCAGGGCGGAGGCCACCTTCCCCGAGCATGAGGATGATACCGCGGCGGGCGGCGGGACCCGATCCCGCGCGGGCGCGGCATTGTCCGGTGGGTCGGCCGGTGGAGAGGTGGGTCGGCCGGTGGAGATCGGTCGTTCACGCGCGACGTGCCGCGGGGTGTCGGGCGGGAAACCCGTTCGCCCGGTCGCCGCACGGGTGCCGCGGACGTCCCCGCGACGTTCCCGGCGCGTCCCCGACGGTAGAATGGCCCCCAGCGGCCCGTTCTTCCTGCCGGTCACCTCCAATCGCTCCGGCCGGCCGGAGCCCGTCGAACGGTGCCGCGAACGGTGCCTCGTGAATCGTCCCCCTTGGTTGCTGGCCGTCGTCCTCCTCGCCCTCGCCGCGGCTCCCGCACGCGCCGACGGCGAGAACGACCAACCGGCGGATGCCACGGCGCCCTTGGCCGTCGACAGGGCGTTCCTCACGGCGTACTGCCTCGATTGCCATCGCGGCGCGGGAGCGGAGCGCGATCTCGATCTCGCTGACCTCCTCTCCCGCCCGATCGACGACGGCGTCCTGGCCACCTGGGACCGGGTCCACGAGCGGGTGCGTGCCGGGGAAATGCCCCCGGCCGACGCCTCCCGGCCGCCCGTGGAGGAGGTGGCGAGGTTCGTGACCGGGCTGACGGAGGGCCTCGGCCGGGCCGTCACCGATCTCCGCCGGCGGGACGGCCGGGTGGCGCGGCGCCGGCTCAACCGCGTCGAGTATCAGCACACGATGGCCGATCTGCTCGGCATCCATCGCGACCTCACGAGCCTGCTTCCCGAGGACCAGACCGCGTTCGGGCTCGACAAGATCGCGACCGTGCTGTCGCTCTCGGCCACCCACCTCGAACGCTACCTCGACGCGGCCGACATCGCCCTCGACGAGGCCCTCGGGCTGGGCGCTCCCCCGACCGTCACACGCCCCGAGAGGTTTCCCGCGTCGAAGGTGATCCAGGGGCACAATCACCAGGCCCCGCTGCCCGGGGGCGCGCACGCCGTGTTTGCCGGTCGCTCGAATCCCTTCGGCACGTGGAGCATCAAGGCGACCGGTCGGTATGCCTTCCGCTTCCGCGCCCGGGCGCATCGGTCGGACGGCCGGCCCGTGGTGCTCCGCGTGTTCGCCGGGAACTTCGCCAGCGAGGCGCTCGGGGCGGCGAGCTCGGCCCTCGCCCACTTCGAGGTGCCGTCTGAACCGAGGGACTTCGAGCATGTCGCCTGGATGGAGCCTGGCAAGTGTTTCTCGTTCGAGCCGGTGGGGGTGCCGGTCGTCCAGCCCAGCCCGGCCGGCCAGCCGTCCGATCAGCACGGCGGGATCGCCTTCGAGTGGATGGAGATCGAGGGCCCGCTCGACGCCGCAGTCTGGCCGCCGGCCACCCGCCGCCGCCTGATCGGCAGCGTCGATCTCGAACGCGGCACGCTCGCCGATGCCCGCAAGGTGCTTGGCCGATTCGCACCGCGCGCCTTCCGTCGGCCGCTCACCGAGGCCGACGTCGAGCCCTATCTGGGGGTGGTGCGCGAGGAGTTGCGGCAGGGTGCGCCGTTTGCCGAGGCGCTCAAGGCGGGACTCAAGGCGGTGCTCGTCGCGCCGCGATTCCTCCTGCTCGAGGAACAACCCGGGTGGCTCGACGACCATGCCCTCGCCTGCCGACTGTCGTATTTCCTCTGGAGCACGATGCCCGATGACGAACTGCTGGCGGTGGCATCACGGGGTGACCTGCGGCGCAGCCGGGGGGCGGTGCGGGCCCAGGTCGAACGGATGCTCGCCCACGGGAAGGCGGCCGCCTTGATCCGCGATTTCACCGGGCAGTGGCTCGACCTGCGGCGGATCGAGGCCACGAGCCCCGACACCCAGCTCTACCCCGAGTTCAACGATCTGCTCCAGGAGTCGATGGTCGCCGAGACGGAGTCGTTTTTCGCCACCGTGCTCCGCGACAACCTTCCGGTGACGACATTCATCGACAGCGATTTCGCGATCATCAACGGCCCCCTCGCCGAGCTCTACGGGATCCCCGGCGTGGCCGGGCTCGGCTTCCGTCGGGTCGACCTCGATCCGCAGTGGCACCGGGGGGGCGTGCTCACGCAGGCCGCCGTGCTCAAAGTGACCGCCAACGGCACGGGCACCTCGCCGGTGGTGCGGGGGTTCTGGGTGGCCGATCGGCTCCTCGGGCAGTCCACCCCGCCGCCGCCCGCGGGCGTGCCGGCGGTCGAGCCCGACATCCGTGGTGCGAAGACGATCCGCGACCAGCTCGTGCGGCACCGCCAGGACCCCGCGTGTGCGGGCTGCCATGCGCGTGCCGAGCCGCTCGGATTCGCCCTCGAGAACTACGACGTGATCGGTGGCTGGAGGGACCGGTACCGGATCGCCCCCGCCCCCGGCACCAGGGCCGACATGCTGCGCGTGGTGGTCGACATGCAACCGCGGCAGGTCGCCGTCGGACCGGTCGTCGATGCCGCCGACGCACTCGTCGACGGTCGACGGTTCGCCGGACTCGCCGAGCTCAAGCCGTTGCTCGTGGCCGACCCCGCGGTGATCAGCCGGGCGCTCGCCCGCAGGCTGCTCGCCTACGCCACGGGCAGCCCGCCGACCGCGGCCGACGAGGAGACGGTCGCGGCGATCGTGGCCGCCGCCGCGGCCGACGACCACGGCCTGCGGACGCTCGTCCACGCCGTCACCGAGAGCGACGCCTTCCGCCGCAAGTGAGCCACACCATCCCGAGCCACACCATGCCCAGCCACCCGATGCCGCAGCATCCGCGCCGCTCTTTTCTCCGCGCCACGGGGGTGTCGTTGGCCCTGCCGTGGCTCGAGTCGCTCGCCCCGCGCGCCGCGCGCGCCGCGGCGACCGAGCCGGCGCACCGGATGGTCTGCATCTGTTCGACGCTCGGCCACATGCCGAATCTCTGGTTCCCGACCCGGCCGGGGCGCGACTACGAACCCACCCACTACCTGGAGAAGCTCGCCGACCTGCGTGACGAGCTGACGGTTTTTTCGGGCGTCAGCCTCCCGGGTGTCGATGGTGGCCATGCCGCCGATTCGGCTTTCCTCTCGGCTGCGCCGCATCCCGGATCGCACACGTTCCGCAACACGATCTCGCTCGATCAGTTCGCGGTCGAGCGGCTTCCCGCGGTCACGCGTCTGCCGTCGCTCGTCCTCGGCACGGTCGACAACTGGTCGATCTCCGTGTCGCGGAGCGGGGTCGCGATCCCGGCGGAGTCGAGCCCCGCGGCGCTGTTCCGCCGGCTGTTCATCGACGGCACCCCCGCGGAGGTCGCGGCCCAGGTGCGGCGCATGCGGACCGGTCGCAGCATCCTCGATGCGGTCCGGGCCGATGCCCAGCGCCTCGAGCGCGGGGTATCGCCCGGTGACCGGCGGAGGCTCGAGGCCTACTGCACGACGGTGCGCGAGGTCGAGGGCCGGCTCGCGCAGGCGGAGGCCTGGGCGCGGTATCCCAAGCCGCGGACGGCGGCGCCGGCCCCGCAGGACATCCCCGACAAGGCCGACGTCGCCGGCCGCACCCAGCTGATGCTCGACCTCGTCCACCTCGCGCTGGAGAGTGATTCGACGCGGATCGTGTCGCTGCGGATCGAGGGGATCAAGGCGGAGGGGATCCCGAAGTTCCCGGGGATCCACGAGGGCTGGCACAACCTCTCGCATCACGGGCAGGATGCCGCGAAGATGGCCCAACTCGAGGTCATCGAGGCGGACCAGGTCGCGCGGCTGGCGGGATTCCTCCGCCGGCTCAAGCAGGCGTTCGAGGGGGAAGGTTCCCTCCTCGACCGGACGATGGTCCTCTACGGGTCGGCGATCGGCAACGCCTCGAGCCACAACAACTCCAACCTCCCCGTGCTCCTCGCGGGGGGTGGGTTCCGCCACGGCAGTCACCTCGCCTTCGATCGCACCGACAACTACCCGCTCACCAATCTCTATGTGAGCATGCTGCAGCGACTGGGGATCGAGACCGATCATTTCGCGTCGGGGACCGGCACGATGCGCGGCTTGGAGATGGTTTCCTGACACCCTGGGGAACGAGTCGTCCGATGGAGCTGCACGACGGACGGATGCCTGCCGGCCGCGCCGGATCGGCCGTCGCCTGCCGGCGGAGGGGCTGGGGAAGGTGCGGCGCCGGCCGGGTATGGATCGCCTTGCTGGTGGTCGTCGGCGTGCCGCTGCGGGTTGGTGAGGCCGCCCCGCCAGCGCCCCGCGGAGTGGCGTCGCCACGTGCCGCGGCCGAAGAGCGGCTCGTCGCCCCCGCGGTCTGGCTCGCGGCCCAGCCGCGCCCGCTGTTCAAGGCGGGCCACACGCTGCCACCGCTGACCCGCTTCGGCTGGGATCTCGACTTCGACACGAAGAAGGAGTTCGCCGAGAACTGGGGCTACTGTCTGCAGGTCGAGGGCTATGCGTCGGCGGAGTTGGTGGAGCAATGGATCCGTGATCCGCGCAGCCCCGCGGGCCGCTGCGTGGCGCTGGTGCGGTCGAACCCGCGCCGCTACCGCCTCGCCGTGATCTGTGCCCGTGACCTCCCGGCGAACGACAGGGTGCCCGTGGAGACCTGGGCGCGTGATGCGGACGGCCATCTGCTCAACGGCCAGGCCAAGTCGGAGGACGGCACGCGCTGGACCCCCGGCATGCAGCCCGTCTACAGCCCGGCAGCGCCCGATGCAGTGTGGGTCGAGGCGGGCCGGCTCCGGGCCGATCCGCTCCGCCGGCTCGCCGCCCACTGCCCGATCAGCATCGTGCTCAACGGTGGTGAATACGGCCTCGGCAATACCGGCGCGCTGCAGAAAGTGTGGGAGAAGGATCCGACGATCGTCGCCGCCAAGGGGGACCTTCCCTGGCCGGACTACGTGTCGCTGTGCAAGGGACGCGCCGAGACGATCATCGCGACCCTCGTGCGCCGGGCGGTCCCGCAGCGGCAGTTGTACGTCTACTACGCCTCGGGCGGGAACGCGATCGCCAATTCATACGGCCAGTGGAAGGAATGGAGTTTTCTCTACGACGACATGCGCGACGTGTCCGATCTGCCGAGCACGCAGGCCTACTACAAGGCGTTCAACGACGGGTGGACCGGCAACACCGATCTGCTCACCCTGATGCTCAACGCCAAGGGGCAGGAGATCGCGGCCGGTCAGCCGCTGTCCTACAACTGGCTGTACGGTGGCGGCCCGGCCGACGACGAGCAGAAGGACATGTCGAAGGTGAGCGACATCGTCCTCTGGACCGGTTTCCTCAAACTGATGTACGTGGCCGGCATGACGGGCGGCAACGCCGGCTTCTATGCCTATCCCCGGCTGCGCCCCGGTGGGTTCGCCGGGGCGTTTCCCCCCGGTGAACCGCCGGTGTGGATGCAGCAGATGATCGCCCTGTCGCGGGTGCACGCGCTGTTTTCCCATCTCGAACGCTACCTCCGCCAAGGCGATCTGCTGCCGGGGCCGGCGCGGCACCGCTGGTCGAAGGAGCAGCCGGCCTACGAGTTTCCGACCGGCGACCCCACCGCCCGCGTCCTCGTGCGGCGGATGCGTGAGGAGCCACTCTGGCTGGTGGCGGCATGGGCGGCCGACGGCAGGGAGCGCGACGTCACGGTGACGGTGCCCGGTCTCGGGGAAGTGACGATCCGGGCGAAGGGGATCGGCACGCTCTGCGAGGCGGAGGTCATCGACGGCAAGACCACCCTCTGGCCGGTCAGCGACGAGTGACGACGG
>SXWA01000095.1 GCA_005791575.1 Planctomycetaceae bacterium | reverse complement strand
ATCGCCTCGATCTTCGCCTGGACCAGGGGCCTGGCCCACCGCGGCCGGCTCGACGGCACGCCCGACGTGGTCCGCTTCGCCGAGACCCTCGAGCGGGTCTGCATCGAGACGGTCGAGGCGGGGAAAATGACGAAGGATCTGGCGATCCTCGTCGGTCCTGCCCAGCCCCATCTCGACACCCAGACCTTCCTGGCAGCGATCGACGACAACCTCCGCCGGGCGATGGCCGGCTGAAGCGGAGCGCCTCCAATGCCATCGCCGCAGGTGCAGGCACCGTCGCCCGTCTGCTCGCTCTTCGAGCGCCAGCAGCGTGGTGAGCCGCAGCTCTACACGTTGGCGTTGATGGCCGATGTGCTCGCCCTGCCTCCGGCCGCCCTGCGGCACTGGCTGCGGGTCGGGCTCCTCGTGCCGGTCCGCCGGGGGGACGGGGTGGCCTGGTTCGACTACCCGCAGCTCGTGGCCGGGCGGCAGCTGGGCCGATTCCTCGCAGCCGGGCTGTCGCTGCGCGAGATCGATTCGTCGGTGACCGCCTTCACACGCCCCGGATCACCCCCACCGCTCGATCGCCTCCTGCCCGACGGACGGCGGCTGTACCTCCACCGCGATGGGCGGCTCATTGGGCCCGGTGGTCAGTTGCACCTCTCCTTCGACACGCTCGACCGCCTCGCCGATGGACCGTCATCGCTCCCCTTCACCCGCAGTGCCGTGCCGACCGACGACACCGCCGAATCGGCTGCGGATGGAACCGACGAGATCAGTGAGTTGCTCGCCCTGGCCGCCGATCTGGAGGCGGCCGGGGAGTATGCCGAGGCGACCGAGGCGCTCCGCGCCGTCCTCCAGGCGGCGGGCCCGACGGCGGAAGTGAGCTTCGCCCTGGCGGAGGTGCTCTCGAGCCTCGGAGAATTGTCGGCTGCCCGGGAACGCTACTACGCGGCGATCGAACTCGACACCGATCACCTCGAGGCCCGGGCCGGACTGGGCCGCGTCCTCGCCGCCCTCGGCGACCCGCTGCTGGCGCTGGCGGCACTCGAAGGGGTGATCGCGCGGGAACCCGCCTACCCGGACGCCCACTTCCATGCCGCGGTTGTGCTCCGCTCGCTCGGACGTCGCGCCGAAGCGGAGCGCCGCCTGCGCACGTTCCTCGCCATCGCCCCGGAGAGCCCCTGGGCGGAACGTGCCCGGGGCTGGCTCGCGGGAGGCTGACCCGTCAGCTTCTCTCCGGCACGGGTCAGCCAGGCGGCACGGTCAGCCAGGCGGCACGGTCAGCCAGTCGGCACGGTCAGCCGACAGGCGCGGGACCGGGGCTGCCGAGCGCACGGCGCCCACCGGCCGCGCTCACCACGGCCCGCGCACGCTGTGGACGCCGAACTGCACCGTGTCGCTGGGCCACATCGGGGTGGGATACATCCCGCCCCCGCTTCCCGGCACCGCCCCCGGTCCCGGGTAGGGACGGCGGAACTGGTGGTAGAGCGGCATCACGCGGTGGCTCGGCACCCCCCAGGCATATTCGCTGGTGAACTCGGCGGTCGGTGGCACGACGAGCGCCATCGGCCGCCCGATCGACGGGTCGTACCAGACACTGTGCCAACTCTTGCCGCGGCTGCGGAGGAAGTAGCGGGGGGAGGTGGCCTGATCACCGGCCTCCACCGCCGTGGTGGAGCAGACGGCCGCGGTCAGCATCAAGAGGCCGACGACGGCGCGCGACGAAAGACCCCTGGGGCACGGCATGTTCATGGTCTGGTCCTGGAGGAACCTGGAGGAACGGGGACGGGATCACCACCAGTAGGCATGGGCGACCGTCCGCATGCCCGTCGCACCGGCGGGGCGGATGTACTTCCGCCGGTGCTTGTAGAGAAACTCGTGGGGCATGAACGGCGGGTAGGTGTGCCAGGTGTGCCCCACGTGCGGCGGGACCGGACGGGGCGACACGTAGAGTTGGGCACCGAAGCCGGGGGCAGAACCGGCCGGGACAGGCGGCACCCAGTAGTTGTAGAAGACGTCGGGTGTGGGTGCCTCGACACCCCCGTTGATCGGTGCCGCCGTGAGCGTGGCCGCGGCCGTGAGCTCGATCGCCACCAGCGCCGCGAGGATCCGCCGACCGAGTCTCGTGGAACGATTCATCGCCACATCCCCCCGTTGGCTGTCACGGTCGCCGCGCTCCTCCGTGAGCCGCCGGCACCGCGACGGGTGCGTCGGCCGGCCGGCTCCCTCCATGGATCCGGATCCCGACCCGACGCGTCCCGGTGCCACCGCCATCGCGGGCCACCGACACCGGGACACGAGGATGCTTCGGCACGATCGGCGCGGCTGGTTGATCCCACCGCTCCGCGCGTGGACGCCGCTGCGCACCAGGCACATCCCGCCGGTCCGTCACCACCCCACCCACCGCGCGTCACATCCCCCGCGACCGGTATACTTCGCCCCGCTTGCCAGCGGCGGCCGGCCCGATCAGAGTCGTGGAGTCCCCCGCCGTGCTCCCCGGTGGGCCCCTTCCCTTTCCCGTGACCTTCATGGCCAGAACGCCCAAGAGCCCCCCGACGGCAGCCACATCCGCAGGAGCGGTCGCCGTGGCCACGCCTCCCGATAAGGACCCGCTTCCCACGCCGGCCCCGCCCTCGGCCAAGGCGCCCGCCCCGCCTACCAAGCGGCGCGCCACCGCGCAGACGCTCGCCGCCGGGCAGCGCGACATCTCGGTGAGCGAGTTCTTCGCCAAGAACCGTCACCTTCTCGGCTTCGATTCGCCGCGCAAGGCACTGCTGACGAGCGTCAAGGAAGCGGTCGACAACGCCCTCGACGCCTGCGAGGAGGCGGGCATCCTCCCGGAGCTGTGGGTGCGGATCGAGGCGGTCGGCGAGGGGTCGAGCCGCTACCGGATGGCGGTCCAGGACAACGGGCCGGGAATCGTCAGCAAGCAGATCCCGCTGATCTTCGGCAAGCTGCTCTACGGCTCGAAGTTCCACCGCCTGCGGATGAGCCGCGGGCAACAGGGGATCGGGATCTCGGCGGCAGGGATGTATGGCGTGCTCACCACCGGCAAGCCGGTGAAGATCATCTCGAAGATCTCCGCCAAGGAGCCGGCCCACTACACCGAACTGCGCATCGACACCAAGACCAACCAGCCCGAGATCCTCAACGGCAAAGGCGCGGGGGTCGACATCCCGCCGGGCAAGGCGGGCGCCGACTTGATGCACAAGCACTCCATCGAGTGGGTCGCCGCCGACGACCGCGGCGCGGCGGTCGACCACGGCACGCGCGTCACCATCGAGATGGAGGCCAAGTACCACCGCGGCCGGGGCAGCGTCGAGGAGTATCTCCAGCAGACCGCGATCGCCAATCCGCACGCCCGGATCCACTTCCAGCCGCCGGAGTGGGAGGAGGTGCTGCTCGAGCGCTCGAGTCACGAGCTCCCGCCGGAACCGAAGGAGATCAAGCCCCACCCCTACGGCGTCGAACTCGGCCGGCTGGTGACCCTGCTCCAGCAACAACCCAAGCTCACCCTCGCGCAGTTCCTCACGACGTCGTTCTCGCGCGTCTCCCCCGGAGTGGCGCGGAAGCTGTGCGAGTCGGCGAAACTCTCCCCCCGGGCCACCGGGGCAAAGCTGGGGCGGGGCGAGGCCGATGCCCTCTACAAGGCGATCCAGGAGACGCGCATCCCGCCGCCGGCCACCGACTGCGTGGTGCCGATCGGCGAACAGCGGCTGCTCGCCGGCCTCCGCCAAGTGGTGCCGGGCGAGTTTTTCACGGCGGCGACCCGCCCCCCCGGCGTCTACCGCGGCAATCCCTTCGTGATCGAGGCGGCGCTCGCCTACGGCGGCGGCCCCGGAGCGCAGAAGGTGTCGCTCGAGGCGCTCACCGAACTGGCCGGGGAGAGCGATGCGCGCAGCCTGCGCCAGTTCCTCACCACCACGTTCGCAGGGCTCGGCGGCGAGGCGGCCGACAAGATCCTCGAAGAGGCCAAGCTGGCCCCGCGGCAGTCGCCGTCGAAACTGAAGAAGGCGGCCCTCGAAACCCTCCACGCGGCGATGCAGCATGTCAACGCCGACGAGGGGCAGACGATGACCGTGCTCCGCTACGCCAACCGGGTGCCGCTCCAGTTCCAGCACGGCGCCTGTGCGGTGACACAGACGATCCTCTCGACGAACTGGCGGTCCTACGGGCTGTCGCAATCGCGCAACAGCCTCCCCACCGGGCCGGTCACCGTGATGGTGCACGTCGCCAGCGTCTGGGTGCCGTTCACGAGCGAATCGAAGGAGGCGATCGCCTCCTACCCGGAGATCCTCAAGGAGATCCGCCTCGCCCTCCAGGCGGTGGGCCGGAAGCTCGGGATGTACCTCCGCCGCCGGCTGCGCGTGGCGCAGGAGGGGCAGCGGCGGAGCATCTTCCTCCGCTACCTCGGCGAGGTGGCCAGTGCCGTCGCCACGATCAACGGGGTCGACCGCGACGCGCTCTACCAGGACCTGCTGGCAGTGGCGCGGACGAAGACGGCCGAGGCCGACGTGAAGCTCGACGACCACGGCAAGCCGATCGCCGACGACGAAGACGACCTCGATCTCGGTGACAACTGCATCATCGTCGCCCAAGGGGAGGTGGGGCTGACCCCGGCCGCCGCCGCGGCGGTGGACGACGAGATCTCGGCGGGGCGCAAACCCCCGACGAAGGAAGCTGCCACGAAGAAGCGCGGCCGGATCGCCGTGGTCGCGGCGGACAACGCCCCTGCGGCCAAGGCTCCCCCGCCGGCCCGCAAGGCGCCGCGGAAGAAGTGACCGGCGGCCAGTGCCGTCCGGATCCGGACAGGGCAGCTCAGCAGCCCGTGGCCAAAGTCCATCCCTGGCCTTTGGCCACTCGAACAGCGGCGCTTTTCACGGGAGCTACGCTCCCGGCACCTCTTCCGTGAGGTGCAGCAGGCTGTGTGGCCACAGCCTGCTGGCGCCCCCGCAGAGCGACCATGTGATGCGTAGACATCACATCGATGCGTGCTATGATGCGCTCCATGCGAACGACGCTCTCCATCGATGACGACGTGCTCGACGCAGCCCGGTCCCTTGCCGCACGCACGAACAAGCCGTTCCGGACGATCGTGAACGAGGCGCTGCGCAAGGGCCTCGAGGTTTTCGGGGTGACCGCACCGCGCGCGCCGTACGTCACCCAGCCGCGACCGCTCTCGCTACGATCCGGCCTGCAGATCGACAACGTGCAGGATCTCTTGTCGCTACTCGACGGCGAGGCCCGGAGCTGAGCGGGATCGAAGGAGCCGAGCATGATCCTGGTCGATGCGAACCTCCTGCTCTACGCAGAGGATTCCCTGGCTACCTCGCATGCCGCGGCCCGTAGCTGGTGGGACGCGCGACTGTCGGGCGACGATCCCGTCTGTCTCTGCTGGACGGTGCTCACGGCCTTCGTGCGCATCGGCACCAATCCCCGCGTCTACGAGCGGCCGTTGTCGGTCGACGAGGCGGTGGGGCGCATCCAGAGCTGGCTCGAGCAGCCGTGTGTGCGCATGATTCACGCCACCAGCCGTCATCTCGATGTCTTCGGTCACCTGCTCGCCACAGGTCAGGCCACGGGCAATCTCGTGCCGGATGCCCATCTCGCGGCGTTGGCCATCGAGCATGGTTGCGTGCTCTGCTCGACCGACGGCGACTTCGCCCGCTTCCCCGGGCTCCAGTGGAAGAATCCCCTCGTCTGATCCGAGGGGGATCGAGCGGTCGTGCCGGCCGCATGTGGCGGGGAGCCCGTGCCCCCTCAGGTGAGCCCGTGCCCACTCAGGCAAGGATACCCCGCACCACCGTCCCGTGGACGTCGGTGAGGCGGAAGGCACGGCCCTGGTAGGGAAAGGTCAGCCGCGTGTGGTCGATCCCCAGCAGGTGGAGGATCGTGGCGTTGAGATCGTGGACATGCACCTGCTGGTCGGGCGTGGTGATCTGGTAGCAGTAGTCGTCGGTCGCCCCCCAGGTGAGGCCGCCGCGGATGCCGCCCCCCGCCATCAGCAGCGTAAAGCAGCGCGGGTGGTGATCGCGGCCGTAGCTGTCGGCGGTGATCGCCCCCTGGGAATAGATCGTGCGGCCGAACTCCCCACCCCAGACGACGAGCGTCTCGTCGAGGAGGCCGCGGGCAGCGAGATCGTCGAGCAGCGCGGCCGTGGCCTGATCGGTGTCGCGGCACTGGCCGCGGAGCGCCGCCGGCAGGCCACCGTGGTGATCCCACCCCATGTGGAACAACTGCACGAACCGCACCCCGCGCTCCGACAGGCGCCGCGCGAGCAGGCAGTTGAAGGCGTAGCTCCCCGGCCGCGCCACGTCGGGACCGTAGGACTCGAGCAGCGCCTTCGGCTCGTCGGCGAGGCGCACGAGATCGGGCACGCTCGTCTGCATGCGGAAGGCCATCTCGTACTGGCCGGTGCGCGCGGCGATCTCGGGGTCGGCAAGCACCGCGCGGCGTGCCTCGTTGAGGGCGGCGACCCGGTCGAGCGTCGCCCGCCGGGTGCCGCGGTCGATGCCGGGGGGATCGGCGAGATAGAGCACGGGATCGCCCGTGTTGCGGAAGCGCACCCCCTGGTGCTCCGTGGGGAGGAAGCCCGCCCCCCAGAGCCGGTCGTAGAGCGGCTGGTCGTCCTTGCGGCCGCTGCCGAAGCTGGTGAGCACGACATAGGCCGGCAGGTCGGCGTTCTCGCTGCCGAGTCCGTAGCTCGCCCAGGAGCCGATGCTCGGTCGGCCCGCCAGCTGGCTGCCGGTCTGGAAGAAGGTGATCGCCGGATCGTGGTTGATCGCCTCGGTGTGCATCGAGCGGATCATGCACCAGCGGTCGGCATGGCGTGCCATGCAGGGGAGCAGTTCGCTGAACCACATCCCGCTCGCGCCGTGCCGCGCGAAGGAGAAGATCGACGGGGCGACCGGGAAGTTCTTCTGGCCACTGGTCATCGTGGTGAGCCGCTGCCCCTGGCGCACGGAATCGGGCAGTTCTTCGCCGCGGCGCCGCTCGAGCTGCGGCTTGGGGTCGAAGAGATCCATCTGCGACGGCGCACCCGACTGAAAGAGCGAAATGACCCGCTTCACGCGCGGAGGAAAGTGGACGGTCGCCCCGGCGGCACCGGGGAGCAGGGTGGCGAGGGCGGCGGTGCCGAGGCATCCGCCGGAGCCGGTGAGGAAGGCGCGGCGGCCGGCGGAGAGGTGCGGGTGGCCGGCACCCGCCGCAAGGATTCCCGCTGAGGCTCGGAGGCGATTCGGCATCGGGGTCACTCCCGCATCACGCATTCGTCGAGGTTGAGGATCACGCTCGCGGCGAGCGAACAGGCGGCGAATTCCGCCGGATCGCTTCCGGCCGACGGCTGCACCAGGCCCACGCCGGCATAGCGGGCGGTGGCGGCGGGATCGGCCGCGAACCGTTCCCGGTCGGCCGCGTAGCCGGCGACGAGCGTGGCCGATTCATCGGCCGTCGGCGGCCGGGCGAGGACGACGCGGAAGGCGAAGGCGATGCGGTCGGCGGGGGCCGGGCCCGCCTCGGCGAGCATCCGTCGGGCGAGGCCATGGGCCGCCTCGACGAAGGTCGGCTCGTTGAGCAGGGCGAGTGCCTGGAGCGGGGTGTTGGTCCGGGCGCGGCGCACGGTGCACGTCTCGCGGTTGGGGGCGTCGAAGAGGAGCATCGTCGGTGGGCCGGCGGTGCGCTTCCAGATCGTGTAGAGGCCGCGCCGCCAGCGGTCGGGCCCGGTGTCGGCGACGTAGCCGCGCAGGTCGCCGTACTTGCTCGTCTCGTCCCAGACACCGTCGGGCATCCAGGGGCGGACACTCGGTCCGCCGACCGTGGGCACGAGGAGGCCGGCGGCGGCGAGCGCCTGGTCGCGGACGATCTCCCCCGGGAGTCGCACCCGCGGAAACCGCCCGAGGAGCCGATTGCCCGGATCACGGGCGAGGTGCTCCGCCGGCACCGCCGCCGATTGCCGGTAGACGGCGCTGGTGACAAGCAACTTGACCATCCCCTTCATGTCCCACGGGCGCGCCGGCTGCCCGCCGACGGCCGGCAACTGCTCCGGTTCCATGAACTCGACCGCGAGCCAATCGAGCAGCTGCGGGTGGCTGGGATACTCCGCCTGGCTGCCGAGGTTTTCGCTCGTCCGCACGAGCCCCGTGCCGAAGAGCCGCTCCCACAGCCGGTTCACCCACACCCGCGCCGTCAGCGGATTGTCGCGCGACGCGATCCAGCGACCGAGCGCGAGCCGGTCGGCCGCCTCGGCCGCAGGGCCGGTGAGGAACGCGGGGAGGGCGGGATCGACCGGATCGGCCGGTTTGTCGTATTCGCCGCGGGTGAGCACGAAGGCCTGCCGCCGCGGTCCCTCCTTCATCACCATCGCATCGGGCAGCGTCGTCGTGAATGCCTCGAGCGCCTTCCGCGCCTCGTCGCGTGCCGCCACCACCTCCCGGTACGGCCCGTCGGCATGGGCCCGGTAGTGGGCGACGACCGCCTCCTGCTGGCTCGCGCTGCGCGCGCCGCGCTCGATCACCAGCGCCTCGCGCACCGCCGGCGGCACCTTCAACCCGTCCGGCCCGACGACGCTCGGATCGAGCCCGGTGACGGCGACGCGGAACTTCCCGAATGCGTGGCCGTCGATCGCCTGCTGGTGGATCGTCACGCGCAGCGCCGCCCCTTCCGGCACCGCCGCCGCCGTCTCGGCAAACAGCGCCAGGCGCCGCGGCCTCCGTCGCTTCCGGTCGTTGCCGTCGATCGCCCAGCCGCGGTCGGCCGAGGGGGTCAGCACCTCCGCCGCCGGCCAACCCGACTGCTCGTAGTCGGCCTCGGCCCGCGCGAGCCCCACCGGCACGGCGGCACCGCCCCCGGCGGGCACCACCGCCACCTCGACATGGTTGACGACGATGTTGCCGTTGCCCGCCCGGCCGAAGCCCCCGCCACCACCGAGGGCCGGATCGGGGAGGACCTCGATTCTGAGGCCGGTGAACGTGCCGCCGGTCACCGCCAGCGGCAGATCGAGCGTGTAGGTGTCGCGCGGCGGCAGCGGCCCCTCGACGTGCCAACTCCCGTCGTCGGCCCGCCGGAACGTGGCCGCTCCCGCCGACCGTGCCGCGCGCGGATCGACCGGCATCCAGGCGTCGCCGCCGCCGGCCACCAACCCGCGCACCCGGTCCTCCCAGGCCGCGACGAGTTGCGGGATCTGCCCTTCGGTGGCCTGCACCTGCTCCTCGGCGGCGGCGACAGCCCCCCCGAGACGGGCCAACTCCGCCTCCTGTTCGGGCGCGGGCAGCGTCTCGAGCGGATCGGAGTTGCCGCCGCGGCGGTTGGCCGGCCCCATGATCGAGCCGGTCTCGGGCACGTTGTTGAAGATCGCGAACAGGCCGTAGAAGTCGCGCTGCGAGAGGGGGTCGTACTTGTGGTCGTGGCAGCGGGCGCACCCCACGGTGAGTCCGAGCCACGTCTGCCCGGTCGTCTCGACGCGATCGATGACCGTCTCCACCCGCCACTCCTCGGCGATGATGCCCCCCTCGCCGTTGATCCGGTGGTTGCGGTTGAATCCGGTCGCGACCCGCTGATCGCGGGTCGACCCCGGGAGCATGTCGCCGGCGAGCTGCTCGATGGTGAACTGGTCGAAGGGGAGGTTGCGGTTGTAGGCCGCGATCACCCAGTCGCGCCACGGCCAGTTCGAGCGGCTCGAATCGGTCTGGTAGCCGTGGCTGTCGGCGTAGCGCGCCGCGTCGAGCCATTCGATCGCCATTCGTTCGCCGTAGTGCGGACTGGCGAGGAGCTCGTCGACGTAGCGATCGATCGCGTCAGCGGCGCGGTCGGCGACGAAGGCCTCCACCCGGTCCGGACGGGGAGGGAGGCCGGTGAGGTCGAGCGCGAGCCGCCGGGCCAGCGTGCGCCGGTCGGCCTCCGAATTGGGGGTGAGGCCCGCGCGGGCGAGGCCGTCGACGATGAACCGATCGACCGGCGTGCGGCTCCAGGTGTCGCCGGCCTGCACGGGAACAGTCGGTCGCTCGGCGCGTTGAAAGGCCCAGTGGCCGGCGAATCCCCCTCCCTCCGCGATCCAGCGCGAAAGCACCGCGGCCTCGGCCGCCGTCACCGGCTTGCCGACATGCGGGGGGGGCATCACCACGTCGGGGTCAGTGCTCGTGACACGCGCGACGACGGCGCTGGCCGCGGGATCACCCGGCACGATCGCCGTCACCCCGCTGGGCAGGGGGGCGAGCGCTGCCGCGCGGTCGTCGAGCCGCAGCTCCCCCTGCCGCTGCCCGGCGTCGGGACCGTGGCAGGTGAAGCAGCGGTCGGAGAGGATCGGGCGGATGTCGCGGTTGAAATCGACCGGCTCGGCGGCGGGGCAGACGACGGCGGCGAGCGCGGCACCGACGCAGGCCACGGCCACGAGCCAGCTGGCAGGCTGTGGACACACAGCCTGCTGCACCTCATGGATGAGGTACCGAGAGCGCAGCCCCCGTGAAACGCGCAGTGCGTCGAGTGGCCAAAAGCCATGGATGGACTTTGGCCACAGGTTGCTGGCGCGGCACGCCCCGTGCCGCACCACTCGCTGGCGTGCCGTCCGCAGCCGTCCCACTCGCATGGCACCCTCCCCGGGGAATGGAGGGATTATGACCTCTGTTCCCCGCCGGGGCACCCTCGATTCATGGATGGCACTTCATGGCCGGGCCGAGTCCGACCGGTCATGACCGCTTTCCCGCCGACCGACCGCCGGCCTCATTTGCCGTGCGGCTTGCCTTCTTGCATCCCCTTGAGCACACCCTTTTCGAGGCGCTGCATCCGCTCGTCGATCTCCGCCATCCGGCGGCGCGTGTCGTCGAGCCGTTCGCGGGTCTCCTCCATCGCTTGGCGGACCTCCTTGAAACGCTCCGTCAGCGCCCGTTCGACCCCCTCGGCCATGCCACGGACCCCCTTCTCGACGCCGCGCTCGTGGGCCTCGAGCCGTTCGGCGAGCATCCGCTCGATTTTCTCGACGCGCTGCATCACCTGCTGCTCCACGCCGGGCCCCTGCGGAGCACCGCCATGTTGGGGCAGCACGGGGAAGGTCACTCCCGGCTGGGGCCCGTGCGGTGGCTGGGCATGAGGCGGGATGACCGGAGCCGGTTGCGGGCCGGGGCCAGGTTGGTTTGGCTGCGGGCCGGGGTGGCTCGGTCGAACACCGGGATGATGCGGTGGCTGACCGGGCAGATGCGGCTGCGCGCCCGGTGGAGGCACGAACACACCGAGCGGCTGTGGCGCGACCTGCGGCGGAGCAGCAGCGCCAGGCTGCGGACCGGGGCCAGCCAGCTGAGGGAGCACCGGATACGGACCGGGGCCCATCTGCCCGGGACCAAGCGGCTGGCCGGGCACGACCTGCAAACGCATCACCATCGGTGGCGTGACGCCAGGCTGGGGATCGACCGCGCCCGGGGCTGCACTGCCCGGCCTTGGGCTCCCCGGTGCCGCATGCCCCGGCCCCATGGTCCTCGGCATGCCGGCACCCGGCAGCATCGGCATGGTGCCGGGACGGCTCGCACCCATCCGCGCCTCCATCCGGCCCAGTCGGCCGAGGATCTCGTCGAGCTTGCGCGTCACGTCCTGATGCGGATCGTGCTGGTGCGGACCGGGCATCGGCGGTGCCGCATGCGGCGGCTGCGGCGCGACGTGGGGCCCCGGTGCACGGTGGTCGGCCCCCGGCTGCCGCGGAGCGATGTGCTCGGGCTGCCACTGGCGCTGGGGTGGACCACGCCGCGGGCTGCGATGCTGTACGCCACCTCGCTGTGGACCGGCATGCTGTACGCCACCGTGCTGTACGCCATCGTGCTGCGGCCCACCACGCTGTGGACCGGCATGCTGTGCATCTCCATGCTGGGGCCCGCGCCCCTGCTCCGCCGAGCGGCGCTCGGGCCCACGACCGGCCCCCTCCGGCTGGCGCGGGGCCGTGCCTTCCGGCCGCGCGGGCCGCTCGTCGGGACGACGGGCCTGCTCGGGAGCGGGCCGCCCGCGCTCGGAGCCGCGATCCCCACCCCGGTCACCCGGCCCGTCCTCACGATCGCGCCGCGGGCGATCACCCTCGCGTCGCCCGGACCGCTCGTCGGCTTGCTTGTCGTTCTGGGCGAGGACGACGGCAGTGGTCATCCAGCCGCTCACCTGCTCCTTCACCGTGGTCTGCACGTCCGTGGTCGCCGCCCGGACACCGGCGAGTGGACCGCCGAGGCTCGTCGCTGCCAAGAGCGCCGCCAGCCACCGCACATGATCGATGCGCATCTCGGAATCTCCAGAAGGAACCTTCCCCACCCGACCGGCCGCTCGGGCACCGGCGCCGCGTCGTTTGCCTGCCGTCCCGGGGAAGACGTGCCCCCCCGGGCGGAAGTATCGTACCCAGACCGGCCGTCGGCCGCCTGCCGACCCGCGGCTCACGCACCATGAACGCCCCCGCCACGAGGAAGTTCCGCGATCCGGCCCTCGTCGACTGTGGCGCCGGCCGCAGGCTCGACCGCTTCGGCGGGGTGCTCGTCGATTGGCCGTGTGCCGCCGCCACCGGTCCCAAGGAGGATCCGGCCGCCTGGGAGCAGGCCACGGTCCGCCACGTGCCGGCGCTCCCCGGGCGGCCGGCGGCGTGGACGTTTCGTGCCGATCCCCCCACGCCGTGGCAGGTGTCGTTGCCGATCGGCATGGCGACGATCACGCTCGAGGTCCGGCCGGCGGCGTCGGGGCAGGTCGGGCTGTTTCTCGAGCAGCTTCCCCAGTGGCGCTGGTTGGCGGCGCGCGTGGCACCGGGGGCGCGGGTGCTGTCGCTGTTTGCCCATTCCGGCGCCGCCACGTTCGCCGCAGCCGCTGCCGGCGCGGCCGTGGTGAGCGTCGATGCATCGCGGCAGGCGGTGGCACTGGCGCGGCGCAACGCCCACGCCTCCGGGCTCGCCACCCATCCGATCGCCTGGATCGAGGACGACGCCCGCAAGACGGTCGCCCGCCTGGTGCGCCGCGGCGAACGCTTCGATGCCGTGGTGCTCGACCCGCCGTCGTGGGGCCACGGGCCGAAGGGGGAGGCGTTCGCGATCGAACGCGATCTCGCGCCGCTGCTCGACGACGTCGCGCGCCTCCTGCCGACGGCCGGTGGCCTGCTGGTGGTGAGTTGCCATTCCCCGCGCTGGCCCGCCCGGCGCCTGCGCGACGCGATCGAGGGGGCGCTACGGGGCGCGGGGCATGGCGCTGCGCAGGTGCAGGCCGGTTCGCTCGGGCTGGCGGCCGAGTCGGGGCGCCGGCTGGCGCTCGGTGTCTTCGCGCACCATGGCGGCGCGGATCACGAAGCATGACCCGCTGCTCCGGCTCCGCCTCCTGTGGCACCGCGCGGCGTGGCGCGGCACACTGCACCCTTCAATCGAGTGCCGCCATGCCCGCCGAACCGATCACCAGCGCCTCCAATCCCCGGATCCTCGCCGCGGCTCGGCTCCGCGACGCTCGGCAGCGCCGCGACACCGGGCTGACGCTCGTCGATGGCCGTCGCGAGATCGCCCGGGCCGCCGCCGCCGGGGTGGAGATCGTCGAGGTGTTCGTCGATGCCGAACGACTGGCCGCCCCCCCCGACTGGCTCGAGGCCCTCGAGTCGCGCGGCGCGCGGCTGACCCCCGTGCGCGGTGCGGCGCTGGCCCGTGTCGCCTTCGGCGACCGCAACGAGGGGTGTGTGGCGGTGATCCGCTTCCGCGGCCGCGCGATCGATGAAGTCGTCTTTGCCCCTGACCGTCCGCTCCTGGTGGTGGAGGGGATCGAGAAGCCCGGCAATCTCGGCGCCATCCTCCGCACGGTCGATGCAGCCGGGCTGGGGGGGATCATCGCCTGCGGCGGCGGCACCGATCCCGCCAATCCGGCCACGATCCGGGCGAGCCTCGGCACGGTGTTTTCCGTCGCGCTCGCCTGCGGCACCACCGCCGACGCACTCGCTGCCTGCACGGCATCGCGCAGGCGCGTCGTGGCGGCGATGCCGGAGGGCAGCGGCCTCTGGCACGAGGCCGATCTCACCGGTGGCCCGGCGATCCTCCTCGGCAGTGAGGCGCGGGGGATCGATCCTGCGTGGCAGGCCGCAGCGGCCCGCGGCCTCGTGCGCCTCGACACCATCCGCCTGCCGATGCTCGGCCAGGCCGACAGCCTCAACGTGGCCGCCACCGCCGCGGTGCTGGCATACGAGTGCCAGCGCCAGGAAGATGCCCGTCGCCCGCGCACCGCCCCCGAGGATCACCAGGCATGACATCCGACCCGCCGGCCGCCGACGCCGACCCGTGCGCCCCCCTCGCCGCCGCCGCCGAGCGCGACGGCATCCCCGCGGCGTTCGCCCTGCTCACCGCCTCGCTCGCCGCCCGGCGCCGCTGGCACGCGTTGTTCGACGCCCGTCTCCTCGAGGCGCGGCACCGGCTCGAGCTGCCGCTCGCCGGCGATCTCTCCGCGGCGCCGGCCGCCGCCCGCACCGCGCTCGAGGAAGCATCGCTGGCCGCCTGCCGCGAGGTCGGCTGGCCGCTGCTCGACGAGGGGCGCGTGGCGGCGGGCTGGATGTATCTCCGCGCCGCGGCCGAGCCGGCCGAGGTGGCGGTGGCACTCGAACGGGTCGCCGCGCGGCTCGAGGGCCCGGGCGACGGTGCCGATCCGGCGGCCGACGAGTCGCTCCAGGAGGTGATCCACGTCGCCCTCTGGGAGGGGGTCGATCCGGCGCTCGGACTGCGGATCCTGCTGGCCCGTTCCGGCACCTGCAACACGATCACCGCCTACGAGCAGGCGGTGTCGCGTCTGCCGGCGGTGCGCCAGCAACCGGCGGCGCGCCTGCTCGTCGAGCATCTCCACCGGCATGTCGCCGAGGCGCTCGCCGGCGACCTCCAGCGCCGCGGCCTCCGTGCCGACGACGCCGTGCCAGCCGGAGCCGCGCCGATCGGTGCGCTGCTGGCCGCCGCGGGGGGGCTGGCCGACGACCCGTCGATCCACGTCGACGTCTCCCACCTGCAGTCGGTGCTGCGGATCGCGCGCGTGTGCAGCGACCGGCCGACGATCGAGCGGGCGTGGGATCTGGCCGGCTATGCCTACCGGCTCCCGGCGGAGGTGGTCTATCCCGGCGAGGCACCGTTCGAGGAGGTGGGGCCGGCGTCGCGGCGCTTCTTCGGCGCCCAGCTCGGCCACGAGGTCGACGAGGCGGTGGCATTTTTCCGTCGGGCGGCGATCGAGGCCAAGGTGGCCGAGGCGGGCACGCTCCCCGCCGACGTCCTCGTGCTCCTCCTCTGGCGCCTCGGCCGCCCGGCCGAAGCGCTCCATGCGGCACTCGACCGACCGGCCGACGACGGGATGCCCAGCGCCCTGGCGGCGACCGGGATGCTGCCGTCACTGGTGGAGCTGGCCGTCGCCGCCGGCGACCACGCCACGCTCCAGTCGGCCTGCCGCCGCCACGGCGACGAGATCACGTTCATGGCGAGCCTCGCCGCAGCGCACGCTGCCGGACGCGTGACCTCTCGTGGGTGACATCCCATCCCCTCGTGGCGAATGCCGTGCTGATTCGGCATCGACCATCTCGACGACGTGGCCCGCTGCCGGGGGCCGAAGACGCTGAGGAGACCCCGCCGCTGCACCATCTATCCCCCCGAACTGTCTTCGGTCTCGGCGTCGGACCATTGACGCGCGGCCCCCGATTTGTAAATTTTGCCGTCGGTTTCCTGCTTCCCAAAGGATCCACTCCTGCAAGCACCCGCCCGTCACGCGATGATCCAAGCGTGATGGCGCTCTGATTCGGCCATTCCCCCACGGGATCTCCGTGGGCTTCTGCCGTTGGTGCTGCAAAGGTTCGATCTCCTCGGACGTCGCCGTGTATTCGGCGGCGGTCCGCGTTGGACTTTTCGTGGACCTGGTGAGTGGCGATTCAGGCGGTTCGGGTGCGCGCGTTTACTCACCTTCCCACCCGAGGCCACTGATGACCAAGCTCCTGCCGAGCTGCTCCGTATCGTCGCGCGCCCGTTCCCTGACAGCCCGTGGCCAAAGTCCATCCCTGGCCTTTGGCCACTCGAAAAGCGGCGCATTTCACGGGAGCTGCGCTCCCGGCACGTCATCCATGACGTGCCACAGGCTGTTTGTCCACAGCCTGCTCATCAGCGGTCGTGGCCGCGCCCGCGTCTCGGGCCGCGCCCATGGCGGCGCCTTGTCGGCATCGCCCGGAGAGTCGCCGTCGCTGGTTCGCTTGTCGTTGAACAGGCTTTCCGTCGCGCTTGTCCTGATCGTGCTGCAGGCCGTCATGCCCGGCGTGGCGCCGGCCCAGCAGACGATCTCCACGACCGTCCTCGGGCCGATCTACGGCGACGGCAGCAGCATCACCGTGACCACCTCCGGCACGATCGACGGCATTGGCTCCGGCTCCGGGGTGATCTCCACCGGCACGAGCACCACGACCACGCTCACCAACGACGGGAGGATCGAGGCGTACAGCCGTGGCGTCTTGAATGAGGCCACGGGCTCGTTCGGCACGATCACCAATTCCGGCACGATCTCCGCCAACTGGGCCGTGGCCACCTCCGGCACGATCGGCACGTTCAACAACCAGAGCGGTGGTTCGATCGTCGGCAGCGACTATGCGTTCGTTGCCGACGGGGGCGCGATCACCACCCTGCAAAACGCCGGCAGCGTCACGGGCTACAACGCCTTCATCCTGGCCAATACGGCGATCGGCACGTTCGACAACAGCGGCACCGCGGCCTCGAGCGGCGGCAATGGCCTCCGCCTGGGGACCGGGGGATCGATCGGGTCCTTCACCAACAGCGGCGTGATCTCGGGTCAGCCGGGTGTGCAGTTCGAAGCGGACACCTCGGTGCTCACGGCCACCAACTCCGTGACGATCGATGGCTACAACGGCTTCATCAGCAGCGGCACGCTCGGCACGTTCACCAACACCTCCACTGGCTTGGTCAACGGCGGCAATCTCGGCTTCGTCCAGCGCGGCGGCTCGGTCGACCAGATCTCCAACGCCGGCGTGATTACCAGCGGCGGATATGGCATCGGATCCGAAACCGGGGGGAAGATCGGCGTGCTCACCAATTCGGGCACGGTCAGCGGTGCCGATTGGGGGCTCATCCTGCAGACCACGACCGGGACGGTGAACAACCTCGCCGGCGGGTTGATCTCGGGGACCAACGGTGCCGGGATCAACAGTTCCGCGGGCCTCACGCTGCTCGACAACGCCGGCTCGATCACGAGCGGAAACCGCGGCGTGTTGATCTCTGGCGGCACGGCGGGCGACATCGTCAATTCCGGGTCGATCGATGGCGCTGGCGACGGCGTCTTGATGGACGCCACCACAACGCTCGGCACGCTCACCAACTCCGGCACGATCAGCGGTGGCAGCTCCGGCGCCGTGCTCGCCACGACTGGCACGGTGACAAACAACCTCGGCGCCGTGATGAGTGGCACGACCGGGGACGGCCTGGTTGCCATCGGGAACGTCGGCCTCGTCGACAACGCCGGCATGATCAGCGGCCCGCAGACCGGCTTCAATGGGGTCGATGGCTCGACGGTCGGCTCGCTGACGAACTCCGGTACGATCAGCGGCGGCAACGCCGTGGTGGTCGCGACCAGCGGCACCGTGACCAACGCCGCCGGGGGCTTGTTCAACGCCACCACGGGAGATGGTGTCTACGTCCGGGGAGGCGCCTCGTCGCTCGCCGGCCTCGTCAATGCCGGTTCGATCACGGCCGCCAGTCGCGGCGTCAACATCAACGCCGGTACGACAAACTCGATCGACAACTCCGGCACGATCAGCGGCGGCTACTCTGGCCTTGAGTCGGCGGTGGGGGCGGTCATCGGCACGGTCATGAACACTGGCACCGTGAGCGGCGGCGCCTACGGTGCGGTGCTCGCCACGACCGGCACGGTGACCAACGCCGTCGGGGCGCTGATCAACGGCTCGGCGAACGAGGGTGTCTATCTCCACGGAGGCCAGACGCTCTCCCTCCTCGACAACGCCGGCACGATCAATGCCGCGGGCACCGGGGTGTACGGCGTGCCATCCTCGACGTTCGGCACGGTCACCAATT